>JBJKYD010000009.1:0-228114 GCA_045561295.1 Gammaproteobacteria bacterium | reverse complement strand
GAAATAGTTTCATAGTTTCTAACTTCAATATTTTCAGAAGAGTTGTTTTTAATTCTATTAGTTACTGTTACTTGATGTGTATCATCCAATAGCGTTATTTCTTTTATCAATGTTACCCCTCTGATATTATTAGATTCAAGTACAACGGCGTTTTTCCCGGAAGTACTTTTTTTATCGTAAGTGGGGTATGAGTTAAAACCTAAAAGCTGGACGTTTGAAGTTGCTGAATATTTTTTATTTGGATAATCTAAAATAATGATCTGTTCGTCGGAGCCAAGATCAACAGAATAATCTTTGAGCTCAGAATATAATAATTCACCAGTGTTTATATCAAATTCTATAATAAGCTTGTTGCTTTCTAATACATCTATATTTTTTGTTATAGGTGTAGATTTATCAGAGCTATCTCGCTTGATGGTATCAGTTTGTGGTGGTTGCTTAGAATCGTTTGTAGCACTGTTCTCGATAATATTAGTAGATGAAACTTGTGGTTGGTTATAGTCTCTGTCGTAAGCATCAAATATTAGTATCAATATAAATAAAAATCCGCTGTATAAAAATAATCTGTTCATTTAGATGAGTCCTTTTTAGGCAGAGGGTCATATCCATGACTCCCTCCGGGCCTACATCTTAAGATTCTCTTAATACTTAAATAAAAGCCCCTAAAAAGCCCAAATGTTTTTAAAGCCTCTATAGTATATTCTGAGCATGTCGGAAGGTGTCTGCAAGACATGGGCATAAGAGGAGATATAGTAGCTCGGTAAAGCTTAACTGCCCCTATAAACATCAGCGTAATTGGTCTAATAAAGATTTCCATTCAGGCAATAGAATATCATTAATATCTTTTTTTTCAGCTTGAATTTTACTAGATATGCTTAAAAGAATCGCATATGAATTATTAATAAATGAATGTTTTCGAAATGATTCTCTCAACTTTCTTCTTAGAGAGTTTCGAGAAACAGCCAATGGTACTGCCTTTTTAGATATCCTGATGCCTAACATTTGGACAGGGTGCATATGATAATATAGTCTTATGTACCTGCCAGAAATACTCGGCCTATCATTGAAAAAAGATATGGTGTTCTTTGAGATAGTAATTAGGTCTTTTTTAGAGGTAAACAAATTATGGGCAAAGAACAGCTCTGCCTTTTGCTCTTCTTGAACTTAACACGGCACGACCAGCAACAGTTTTCATTCTAGCTCTAAAACCATGCGTTCTTTTACGCTTTATATTGCTTGGTTGAAATGTACGTTTCATAGATGTGTATACTGATTCCATATTATCTTTATGTCAATATATTAATTTAGTTTTTTTTCATGTGATATTGAACGTCCAACTATGATTAACAGTAATAACATTTGGCAGAAATGCTTAGAAGAGCTCACGTCCACTTTGACTGAGAAAGATATGCGTGTCTGGATTAAACCGCTTAAGGTTGAACACAGTACTAATGAGATAAAGCTATATGCTCCTAATAAATTTGTTAAAGAGGAAGTTGAAAAAAAACTTCTTCAATGTAATATTGTCTACGCTTACAAAAATAAATGCCGATATTTTAGTTACTCTGAATATTGGCTCTACTATCAAGCACAAAAGGGTTTCAGAAGCGCTGCCAGTAGGATTTAAAACTAATTTAAACAAAGAAATGACATTCGATGCATTCGTTGAGGGTAAATCAAACCAATTAGCTAAAGCGGCCTGTCTGTCTGTTATAAATGAGCCCGGGGCCTTTAACCCTCTATATATCTATGGTGGTGTAGGCCTTGGTAAGACTCACTTACTTCATTCGATAGGTAATCAACTAAGTAGTCAGAACAAGAAAGTTGTATACTTGCATTCTGAAAAGTTTGTTCAGAACATGGTTACAGCACTTAGGAATAATCAAATGGAGGAGTTCAAAAAAATTCTACAGAAACCTAGATGTTCTATTAATAGATGATATGCAATTCTTTGCGGGCAAAGAGCGATCACAAGAAGAGTTTTTTCATACGTTCAATGCATTATTTGAAAATAAAAAGCAGGTTGTACTCACGTGTGATAAATATCCAAAAGAAGTCAATGGGCTAGAAGACAGGATAAAATCTAGATTAGTTTGGGGCATGAATGTATCGATAGATCCACCAGATCTAGAAACAAGAGTAGCAATATTGCAAACAAAAGCAGAAATGTTAGATATGCCAATTACAACAGATGTTGCTTTTTTTATAGCAAAGAACATAAATTCAAACGTTAGAGAGTTAGAAGGAAATCTTAGAAGGGTTATAGCTACATCGAGATTTAAAAAATGCACAATTTCGCTAGAATTCACCAAAGAAACACTAGCAGATTTACTTTCATTAAATCAACGGATGATTACTATAGAACAAATACAGAAAACAACAGCCACATATTATAAGACAAGAGTAAGTGATATGTTGTCTTCAAAAAGAGATAAGAAGAATACGCTACCGAGACATGTAGCAATGGCACTTTGTAAGGAACTGACTAACAACAGTCTGCCTACGATAGGTGATGGGTTTGGCGGTAGAGATCACACAACTGTACTTCATGCAAACAAGAAAATACAGAAAATGAAAAAGGATGACGCGCAACTTGCTCAGGACATAAACAACATAATACATACACTTAACAACGGGTAAAAACCTGTTGATAACATTTCTGTGTTAAGTTTTTCCACAACATATACAGCCGACAGTAAAGTTAAATACACATCATGTAAACAGCTGAATACACATACAGCGAGCTGAAAATAATGAAAAAGAAATCATAAAAATAACATATAATATATATATGGATATTATATTTAATACTAAAGAATTAATTAACAAAATTAAAAAATATAGCGCCAACTGCAGAAGCAAAACAAACATTAGCGATACTTGGTAATATGAAAGTTGATGTTACTGTTAACAACGCAGTCTTTACAGCATCCGATCTTGAAATAGAGGTTTCGACATCAGTAACGTGTTCATCAGACCAGGAAGGGAGTTTTACGATCCCAGCAAAGAAAATGTTGGAAATATGCAATGCTCTATCAGCTCACGATGAAATTAAACTTTCGGTTTCTGAAAAAAAAGCTGACCTTACAGCTGGAAAAAGCAAAGTATCTCTACAAATAATTCCATCAGCAGATTACCCAAAGATGGAGAGTAGTAAGGATGGTAGCGCGATCAGTATAAGCAACGATGAGCTTTCAAATATAATTAATAAAACATCATTTGCAATGGCTTATCAGGACGCTAGGCATTTCCTCAACGGGTTGCACATTTGCAATGATGGAGAAAAACTAATATCGGTTTGTACAGACGGTCACAGACTTGCCAAATATACATCATCTACCAACATCACTACTGATGTATCTATTATCATTCCACGTAAATGTGTATTAGAAATTAACCGTATATTAGCAGCAAATAACGACAATAAAGAGATAATAACAGAACTTTACATTAGTAATAACTCTATTACACTAATTATCGATGACTATATATTGATATCCAAACTGATAGAAGGCAACTATCCAAACTTTAATAAAGTAATACCTGAATCTACTAAGTCTACTCTGATCATCGAAAGATCTATTCTAAAAAATTCATTAAATATAATATCTAAAGTTGTTAACCAGCAATATAAAGGAGTCAAGCTCACACCTTCTAAAGGGTCTCTGCATTTAATATCAAGCAATACAGAAAGCGAGGTAGGAGAAGACCAGATTGATGCTAGCTATGATGGAGAAGAATTATCAATAGGTTTTAATATATCTTACATTCAAGATGTAATAGATACATTAACTAGTGACAGCATTCACATATGCATTAATGACCAGAACTCAGGTTGCGTTTTGTTGGGTGAATCTGAGCCAACATCAGTTTTTGTCATTATGCCAATGCGCGTTTAATAGTGCGCTTATCGTCCCTTTCTATCCAGGATTTTAGATCCATCTCTTTATTGAACCTAAACTTTACAAAAGATATTTCAATAATATATGGTCACAATAATGCCGGCAAGACAACTGTTCTTGAATCTATATACTTCTGCTCAAATCTTCGATCATTTAAGCAACTATCTAACATTGAATTAATCAATAGCTCATCATCATCTTTTAAAATTTCACTTAAAAGTATACATAATACGCTAAATACATCTATATACATTGAAAAGTCATTAAAATCATCTAAATGTTTATATAATGACAAAAATATTTCAAAAAAAGACCTTAACAATGTTTTTCCTTGTTATGCTCTTGTTTTTGGATTTAATAATTTATTATTAAATGATTCTAGTTATCGCAGGGATTTTGTTGATACTGGTATGTTCCACGTGGAACCTAAGTCGCACGGAGTTTTTGCTTCTTATAGTAAGACTCTCAAACAAAGAAACTATTTAATTAAAACAAGAAAGTGCAAAGACATTGATTTTTGGAATAATGAGCTTATAAAATACAACGATAGCCTTTATGATTTTAGAAATTCATACTACTCAAAACTCTCTAAAGAATTTGATAATATTATTGTAGAACTAAAAAATACACTTCCAGACCTGTATACAGAAGTAGGTTCATTGGAAATGACTTATTTTAAAGGCTGGCATGGCGACAACTATGCTGAAGAGCTACATAAATCATTCGAAAAAGACACAGAGTTGGATACACTACAGTAGGTACACACAGAAGCGACATCTTAATAAAATCAAACAATAAACCGGTAAAAGAGTCCGGCTCTATGTCTACTTTAGTGCTCTCATGTTTATTAATATCTTTAGCTAAAAGCAGCGTGTTCCACGTGGAACATGGCTATAAGCCAGTGCTATTAATAGACGATCTATTCTTTGGAATAGATAATAAAAATCTTAAGACTGTGATAAAATTGCTTATCTATTCTAAGAGTAATATTGTGGTGTCAGCGCCCAATATATATAAAGAAATTTTAGAAGAAATTAGCTCAAAAAAACGATGAAATAGAGTTGATTAATGCAGGAGAATTTTAGTGGCAAAAAGCACATATACATCTGAGAGCATCAAAGTACTGAAAGGCTTAGAAGCTGTACAAAAAAGACCAGGCATGTACATTGGTGATACAGATGATGGAAGCGGTCTTCATCAAATGATTTATGAGGTAGTAGATAACGCAATAGACGAGGCTCTAGCGGGGCATTGCTCCAATATTGATGTTGTGTTGAATGAAGATTTATCAGTGACAGTAGTTGATGATGGGAGAGGCATCCCTGTAGATATACATAAAGACGAAAATAAATCTGCTGCAGAAGTAATAATGACAACTTTACATGCTGGTGGTAAATTCGATGATAACTCTTACAAAGTATCTGGCGGCCTTCATGGTGTAGGCGTTTCTGTTGTAAATGCACTATCAGAAAAGCTATCCTTAAAGATACACAAAGACGGCTATATATATCAACAAGATTATATAGATAGCGTCCCTATAAAACCATTAAAAAAGTATGGTAGTACTGAGAAATCAGGTAGTAGCATTCAGTTTCTTCCAAGTAAGAAATACTTTAAACAGATTCTGTACAAGGATGAAATTATTAAGAAAAGACTAAAGGAACTTGCGTTTCTCAATTCTGGAATAAGAATTAATTTTAAAAATGATGTAACAGGAAAAGATGTAACTTATTTCTATGAAGGTGGACTTAGAGAATATATAGCTGAAATATTAAATACTAAAAAAGAGATACACAGCGAACTTATTTATGTTGATCCTTTTGTGAAGGGTATAAATTCTATCGAATTATCTATGAAATGGACTACATCATACAATGAGCAAATATTATGTTTCACTAATAATATTTACCAAAAAGATGGTGGAACACACCTAAGCGGATTTAAATCTGCATTAACACGAACACTTAATGCTTTCTCTAACAAAACATTTGGTAAACAAAAATATGAGATTACTGGCGAAGACTGTCGAGAGGGTTTAGTTGCAATTATCTCAATAAAAATGTCTGACCCTAAGTTTTCATCTCAAACAAAAGACAAACTTGTATCTTCCGAAATAAAATCATTAACAGAAACAACTCTTTCTTCTAAACTTTCTGAGTTCCTGGAAGAAAATCCAAAAGATGCTAAGTTAATTGCGAGTAAGATTCAGCAAGCTGCTATAGCACGAGAAGAAGCGCGCAAAGCTAAAGATTTAATTAGACGTAAAGATCCATTGGGTATAGCAAATCTTCCTGGTAAGCTTGCTGACTGCCAAGAGAAGGATAGAGAACTATGCGAACTTTTTATTGTTGAGGGAGACTCTGCTGGAGGTTCTGCTAAACAAGCCCGTGATCGTAAGACTCAAGCTATATTACCGTTGAAAGGCAAGATATTAAATAGTGAAAGATCTCAAGATTATAAAATATTATCATCTTCTGAGGTAGGCTCACTTATATCTGCATTAGGTTGTGGCTTTAATCATGAATCTGATGACTTTAATATAGAGAAGTTACGATATGGAAAAATCATCATTATGACCGATGCTGATGTAGATGGAGCACACATAAGAACACTCTTACTGACTCTGCTTGCTAGAAAGCTTAAGCCTCTGTTTGACGATGGTCGTATATATATAGCACAACCTCCATTATACAAAATAAAAAAAGGCAAAACCGAGAAGTACATTTCCAATGATGAAGAGCTCAATGGATTCCTAGCGAATACTTTTTTTGATGGAAAGTCTATCGACTTTAATGGTTGTATTATAAGTCCTAACGAATGTACTAACTTGCTAATAAATTATTCTAAAATAAATTCTATTATTAAACATACTAATAAATCCAAAGATAATATTATTTTAAGCTGTATGTCCTTCATACAACCTTTATCTGTCAATGCAAAGTCTTACAAAAAAGAGCTAGATAGTTATTTAAAAAAATTGTCTGAGCTTTTGAAAGATATATCACCAATTAATATCTCATATACTCTTACCCATGAAGAACTTGAGCATGACTCTTTCCAAATAAATGTTGTTAAAAAGGTTAATGGTATAATAGACCCCAACGATAGTCCCCATAAACAAAAAGTTTTTTTCATCTCAAACATATAAAAATCTTATCTCTTTAAATTTACATGAGTACTATGGTTCCCAAATTATCCTTAAACAAGATTCAGGTGATGTAGTCTATAAACACATTCACAAGCTCTGTGAGGACGCACTCACTGCTGCGAGAAAATCTATCTCTCTTCAGCGGTATAAAGGCCTTGGAGAAATGAACCCATCTCAGTTAGCAGAAACAACTATGAATCCTGATACCAGGTCTCTTCTTAAGGTTAGTCAAATCCCTGATGACGATTACAGTATTTTTGATACACTCATGGGTGAGGATGTAGAAAAGAGAAAAGACTTTATAATATCTTCAGCTAATACAATTGATCACGTTGATATTTAATGAAAGTTGTTACTTGGAATGTTAATTCTATAAATGTTCGTTTACCTAACATCCTTAAATATTTGGATGACTATCAGCCAGATGTTTTGTGCCTTCAGGAACTTAAATGTTTGTCTGACAAATACCCATTTGACGCTTTAAAAGAAGCAGGATTTTTTACAGAGCAGGCCTGTCAAAAAACCTATAACGGTGTGTCAATTATCTCTAAAGTACAGGGAGAGGGGGTTGCTGTTAATCCTGTTAATATTTCTACTGATGAAAAAAGATCCATTGCTGGGACTTATAATGGTGTTAGAGTTATTAATTTTTATGTCGTCAATGGTCAAGCAATAAATTCAGACAAGTATCAGCATAAACTTAAATGGCTTCTAAAAGCTAAACAGTATATTAGCGACCAACTTAAAGTATATCCTAAGCTTGTTGTTGTTGGTGATTTTAATATTGTTCCAAACGAGAGTGACGCTTCAGACTTTTCACCTGAAGATATTCTTTGTTCAGACAAAGAGAGAAATGCCCTACAATCTTTATTTAATCTAGGATTGATTGATTGCTACAAACATATTGATGGAGAATCTCCATTTACGTGGTGGGATTATCGAGGCGGAGCATTTCATAGAGATATTGGTTATAGAATAGATTTATTGCTGGCAAGTCATGAAACTCATAAGTCACTTAAGAGATATGAGGTCCATAAAGACACTAGGCATAAATCTTGGTGTCCAGAGCAACCTAAAACCTCTGATCATGCGCCTGTAATGATTGAGATTTAAAAGATTTCTAGACTAAATAGCATAGTCTGATATATTTATGTTAAGAGAAGTATATGACTAGTATAATGGTTATTAACGCCAAAGGCGGTTCCGGTAAAACAACAATATCCACTAATCTAGCAGCTTATTATGTTAATGCGGACTTCAATGTAACATTAGTTGATTTAGATCCGCAAAATTCTTCTTTGAACTGGCTGTCTTTAAGGCCAATAACTAAACCTAAAATTAAAGGAGTATCATCACTACCTCCACAAAAAGTATCAAGAAAGCTTAATGACGTTACAATTTTTGATGTCCCAGCAGCTGTATATGGCCCAAGGCTGGAGACTTATATTAAAAAAGCTAGAAAGATTATAATACCGGTTCTTCCGTCACCTATAGACATGGCAGCAGCCAAAGATTTTCTTAAGTCCGTTAGAAACCTTGGCAGTGTAGTTAGGAACAGAACAGATATATGCTTGGTCGCAAATAGATGCAGAGCTAACACAAACATATTTGAGGAATTAGATGATTACCTTGTAAAGGAAAAAGGCATCAGATATGTCACAGCTTTTAGAGATAATACAAATTATATTAATTCAGCTAGAAAAGGCATTGGCATATTCGAAATGGGCGAATCAATGACTGCCCAAGACAGAGAAGAATGGAAGCCTCTTCTATCTTGGTTAAAGCAAAAGAAGAAGTAATTTTTAATTTAGACTATCTTTAATCCCCTTTCTGACATCTTTAAACTCTATGATATCTGGAAAGATTCTGTTCATTAATGAAACATCTAATATTCTTGACTCATTTATAAAACTCTTGCGTTTATCATCATATAACTCATTAGCTTCTTCATAATCTATAAATTTTGGGTAGTGGAGTTTCAGCGCATCATAGATATGAAGGTAGTAGTCAGTAGTTTTAATTGGAGTGCCGTCACTTACGTTCATGACCATATTTGTTGTTTCTTTATGTGATAAACATTGGATTATTATTTTTGCTAAATCTTTAGCATTTATTAAATTTGTATGTTTACAGATATCTTGTCTGATCAATGGTAAATTACTATCTACTCTTTTCATAGGCAACCTACCCTGTCCATATATCCCTGGAACTCTGAGAATTGTATAATCAATTTTGCTGTTAATAATTTGATCCTCTGCATGAACTCTTCTTTTGGCTCTGTCGGTTATAGGGTCTAACTTTGATTTTTCATTTACTAACTGATCTTTCTTGTCGCCGTATACCCCGCTAGTACTTATATATATAAGTTTTTTTATTTTATTTTTATCTACACAAGAGAGGAAATTTTCAAGTGTATGGTCTTCAACACCACTTGCTTGTGGCGCAGCTAAGTAAACGACATCACCTTTATCACGAAATACTATATCTAGTTCATCCGTGCATATAGAGATATCTATGGAATAGTTATGTTTGCAGTTGTTTTTTTTGGATCTGCAGACTCCAATAAACTCATAATCATAACTATACTTGTCTGTGATAAAATCACAAACATATCCGTTGCCTATAAGATAAATTTTATTCATTAATTTGGTTTATTTTTAAAGCTAAAGTTTCTATATCATATATATCTTCGATTTTTGTAGTAGATGCGACATCTTCATCAATAATAATCTTTTCATCAGACTTATCTAATAAAAAAAAGTGTACTTTCTCTAAGTTAACATTGGGGTTTCTTATAAGTGGCTCTACACTACTTTTGCTAAATCCAATAATGACACAACTTTGATTAACCATCTGACTTACTTTAGCTAAATTATCTTTATTAAGTATACGCTCATATACATCACATTTTTTATAATCGATTTCTTTATTAATAAGATATTCCTCAATTGTTTTCTTTCCACCTATTCCTTTAAGAAGGAGAGTTCTTCCAATATCATAATTATCATCATCAATTTTTTTTATAAGTCCTAAGCTCGAATATTCGCTTTCAGGTATTAAACAGTTTATTCCAAATTTTTTCTCAACCCATGCTTTGCAGTTAGGGCCTATTCCATAAATTCGTTCAGTACTATAAATATGGTTGTTACTTGAGTCTATTTTTTTTATAGCATTAGCACTCTGAATAATAATGGTTTTATATTCATCATCTACAGGGTATCTCTCAATATGTTGAATATCTTGTATTAACATGTCATGGAATGCATGCCCACTTTGTTCTAATATCTCTTCAAGTTCATCTTTCATTGAAAAGTTTGAGACCAGGATCACATCTAACATTTAAGCATCCTCTTAGAGCCCATCTTTATAAAAACATTTGATAGGTCCTCAGCAAGTTCTTCATAAGCATCTTTTTCCCCGGATACTTTATTTTTAATAAACTTTGTTCCATCAATGGATGCAACATAACCTGTTATTGTTAGTAAATTTTTTTCTATCACAGCATATGCCCCTATTGGCGATAGGCAATCACCGTCCATGTTTCTAGCGAATATCCTCTCAGCAGCGCTGCATATTTCGGTATCTAAATGCACCACTTTTTTAATTCTCTTGATAACAAAATCATTTTTAGACAAACACTCTATACATAAAATTCCCTGTCCCGGCGAAGGTACAAAATCATTTACATTAAGACTTTCTGTAACGACGTGATCTAGCCCCATTCTTATAAGTCCAGATTTAGCTAAAATTATTCCGTCCAACTGTTCTTTTTTTAGTTTTTCAAGCCTTGTTTGAATATTACCTCTTATTTCTTTTGATTTAATATTTGAATTCATATGTTTTATTATTGCCTGCCTTCTCGGACTGGAAGAACCAATAATACCAGTTTTAATATCAGACAAAGTTTTGTGTTTACCTGAGATAAACACATCTCTTGGATCCTCTCTTTCCATAATGCTGCTGATATTAAATCTCTCATCAAGCTTTGCAGGAACATCTTTCATAGAATGAACGGCTATATCAGCCTCTCCCTCTAGGAGTGCGTTTTCAAGTTCTTTTAAAAAAAGCCCTTTGCCGCCTTCTTTTTTGAAGCTTTTATTATCCACTGTATCCCCTGATGTACTCATAGATATTAGGTCAACTTTATCAAAAACACTGTTATCTATTAGAAAGCTTTTGACCATATTAGCTTGAGCTAACGCAAGAGGGCTTTTACGTGTAGCAAGTTTTATATTATTACTCATTATTGCATTACCAAAATTTCAGTTATAGTATACTGGCATTAAGACATATATTAAAACCTCAAGAGATTTATTATGAAAAACTCCACTTGGTCAGGAAGATTTAAAAAAGGATTAGACGAAGAAGTGCTCGAGTTCTCTGAGAGCATTAGCTTTGACCATCTTCTTTTTGATTCAGACATCAGGGTGTGTATTGCGCATGCGGAGATGCTGTCAGAGTGTAAAATTATTTCAAAGAAGGAATCAAATACGTTGATTAAAGGTTTAAATGCAGTTCAAAAGAAATATGATGCTGGCAAGCTGAGGCTGTCAATCAAATTTGAAGATGTACACATGAACATAGAACAAGCTCTTACTAAAGAGATTGGAGAACTTGGTAAAAAAATTCATATGGGAAGATCTAGGAATGATTTAGTTGCCACAGACTTTAGGTTGTACTTGAGAGACTGTTCAGACTTAATTCTGGAAAAGTTAAGAGACATTAGATATGCACTTGCCTTATCTGCACACGATAATTCCAGCGTAATTTTTCCAGGTTACACACATTTACAACTAGCTCAGCCAGTCACATTCGGACATCATCTGCTTGCTTGGCATGAAATGCTAGCAAGAGATGAACAGAGAATGGCTCAAACTAAAGACAGACTAAATGTGCTCCCTTTAGGAAGCGCTGCTCTGTCTGGGACACCATATAAAATTAATCGCAAGTCTGTTGCAAAAAAACTTGGATTTAAAACTGTGTCATCTAATTCTATGGATGCAGTAAGCGATAGAGATTTCGTTTGTGATTTTGCATATACATGTTCGATGACGATGATGCATCTTTCAAGGATATCAGAGGAACTAGTTTTCTGGATGAACAGTCATATCAAGCTTGTAGATATAGATGAAGCATTTTGTACTGGATCATCAATTATGCCTCAGAAAAAAAATCCTGATGTGCCTGAATTAGTAAGAGGAAAATCAGGTGCAGTAATAGGGTCATTAACATCGCTATTTGTTTTATTAAAAGGGTTGCCATTAACGTACAATAGAGATCTTCAAGAAGATAAAAGCATCATATTAGAAGCTATTGGGAGTGTGGTTTCATGCTTAGCTTTAATGCCAAGACTGATATTAACTTTAAAAGTTAACAAGGAAAGGGCTTTGATTTTTTCCAAACAAGATTATTCAAATGCTACTGATTTAGCTGACTACTTGTCAATGAAAGGTGTTCCATTTAGGACCTCTCATGAAATAGTTGGAAAAATAGTTAAATATGCTGAATCAAAAAAAATAAGCCTTAATGAAATTTCATTGGATGTCTTTAAAAAATTTTCTAATAAAATTAATAAAGATGTATATACCTCAATTGATGTTGAAAAGTCTATACATACAAAGAAAGCAATAGGAGCATCATCGCCAGCTAATGTTAGAAAAGAAGCAAAAAAAATATTATCTGCACTTAAGGTTCATGGCTATAAATAAAATAAGAACCAGTATATTTATAATATTTTTGTTAGCTTTCTCTCATGTTTCACATTCTGATATTAAAACGCCAACTATTAAAGAATACATGAGTGATGATTCTGGACTATATGATTCATACATCTATGGCCTTGAGAGCGGCCTTGAATGGGCATCGGAATATTATTATCGAAAACATGAGATAGAGCTTTATTGTAAGCCAGGAAACATAGAGCTTCCTGCGTCTGAACTCCGGAAAATCATTAATAAAACTATAAGCTCCAAACCAGGGTTCTTTGAAGAGTATGAAAATGAGCCCCTGGTTGGCCTTGCCCTTAGAAACGGGTTCATTGAGGCTTTTCCTTGCCGATAACTCTTGTTACAGAGTACCTAATTCTGTAATATAATCATTGGGTTATTTTAATTAATAGGAGAAACGAATATGCCAGATCATCCAGTACCACAAGGAGATGACATTATATTGCCTGATGGGACCAAGGTAGGTTCATGGAATGGCGATGATGTGAAGGATCTTCAAGTAGAAGTACTTAGAATAATAAAAGAACAGAAAGATAGTGGAGCTGACAGGAACAATCTTTTGATACGTTTTGGAATACCACATATGGATCAAACACCTGATCATCTTAAAAATTTTATCGCTTATGCTCTATGGGGTGTTGATAAAAAAGGAATGTGTCTTACTCACAGAAGAGCTGACCATTTTGAACACTTAGATAAAATTAATGAAAAATACGGAAGCGAGACTGCAATAGCTGCAGCACAAAGACATCGCGATTAATCTATTGTTTAAAAGGGTAGTAAGGCCTGCCCTTTTAAACTCTCTTGAAAAACCAGTCTGTTAAATTACTAATCATTTCTTTACTGATTGTGTGACCACAACCATCTATGAACTCATGTGGATTCAAGCCTTTTTCTTTTAAGAATGCCATAGATTTATGATGAGTCTCTATAGATATAGTTGTATCTTTACTGCCATGAGCTACGTATATATCAGCATCTTTATTTTTTATCTCTAAGCTTGATGAAGACGGAACATATCCTGATATAGCAACAATAGCATCACAATTTATATCCGCATTTATACCCATTGATAGCGCTAGCGCTGCTCCTTGTGAAAAACCTCCAAGATATGTTTTTTTATTTGAATCTATGTAAGTAGCAAGGGCTAATGTTATATGTTCTTTAGATTTTTTTATTCCTTCGTCATCCTCAACAACTATACCATTATCTTCTTTAGGCAACGGATACCATGACCTTTTTCCATTATCCAGTGGCGCATTAGGCATTATTACATGAAGCTTCCCATCTAAATTTAAATTTAGTAATTTTATAAACGGTTCAAATCCCCAATTATTTGCCCCATAACCATGAAACCAGATTAGGTTGATGGAAGCGGACTCTTTATCACCTATCGTGATTATATCTTTATTCATTTTTTTAAAATCTTCATGATATGTGTTTGTAATTTAGATTATAATATCAGAATGTATACATCTATATTACACAAATATATTTTAGTTCTTATAATGATTTCATTTTCACTGGTTTTATCTAATTGTGGTAACAAAGGACCTTTGATCCCAGCATCTAACATAGTTTTAATAAATAAATAATTTGAATTCTTTACACTACCAAAAAAATAAACTCTTTTTTGATCAGTTAGATTTAGAAGAACTATCAAAAGGGATTACTACTCCATTTTACTTATATTCTGAAAATCTTATAAAACAGAATATTAAAGAATATATCTCACAGTCTAATGACAAGACGCTTTTCTGCTACTCTGTAAAAGCTAACTCAAATTTATCAATATTAAAATTAATTGCATCTGAAGGGATGGGCTTTGATGTTGTGTCTATGGGGGAGTTATATAGAGTTATTAAAGCTGGTTGTGATACTAAAAAAGTTGTTTATTCAGGTGTTGGAAAAACAAGAGCTGAGATTAGATATGCTTTAGAAAATAATATTCTTTGCTTCAATGTAGAGTCTGAAGGCGAGCTCTTTGTAATTAACGATGAAGCTTCTGCTATGGGCACAACCGCAAATATTTCTATCAGAGTCAATCCTGATGTTGCGGTGGAATCACATCCATATATATCAACTGGATTGAAAGATAATAAGTTTGGTGTCACATATAAGAATGCATTATCTCTCTATATAAAGGCATCAAAACTAAGTTCACTAAATATAATAGGTATTGATTTTCATATTGGATCACAGATTACCTCAATACAGCCCTTTATAGATTCAATCAAATCAATTAGAAGCTTAGTTAGTGATTTAAAAAAAGAAAATATTAATATTACACATATAGATGTAGGCGGAGGTCTTGGAATATCTTATGAAGGTGAAGATATTGTTAGAAAAGCTGATTATATTAAAGAAATAACTGATTCCTTGAGAGATTTAAATGTGAATATCTTATTTGAACCAGGAAGATCAGTAATAGGAGACTGTGGTCTATTGGTGACACAAATTCAATATATCAAAGAGTCAGAAACTAAGAACTTTATGATAGTAGATGCAAGCATGTCAGAGTTGATAAGACCCCCTCTCTATAATGCATTCCATAAAATTACACCAATTTTAAAACGTGATAAGAGCCATAAAAAATATGATATAGTTGGCCCTGTTTGTGAAAGCGCAGACTTTCTTGGAAAAGAAAGGTCTATGAACTCAGAGGTTTATGATCTTCTGGTTATTGAGGATGTTGGAGCCTATGGGTTTGTTTTATCATCAAATTATAATACAAGACCGAAACCGTCAGAATATATTATAACAAATGGCAGCATTAGAGAGATAAGGTCTGCAGATACTCTTGATCAGATTCTTACAAATGAACTTAAGTGAGACGCACTCCTGAACCAGAGCTAATGGAGAGTGAGGCACAAGCTGTCTCATACGCACAAGCAGACTTTTCTGAATCAAATCAAATCTTCATAAGTAATCTTCTCCAGCAGGCTTCAATTAATAGTGAAACAAAGATATTAGATGTTGGCTGTGGTGATGGGGAGATACCAATAATGCTTGTTAAAAAAACTCAATGCCAGATTACTGCAATTGATGGTTCGGAAAATATGCTCAAACAATTCACTTTAAAAAAAGAAAAGCAAAATATAAAAAATATAAAGATATATAAAAAACTAATCAACAATGAACTCTTCCCAGAAAATGTATTTGATTTAGTTATTAATAATAGTGTTTTGCATCATATATCAGATGTATATCTTTTTTGGCAAAATCTGATCAGACTGATTGGATCAAGAGGAAAAATATTTTTGATGGACTTAGTGCGTCCTGAATCAAATGCACAATTAGAAAATACTTTATCAAAATATGGAGGTTCTGACCCTATCTTACTGAAAGATTTTGAGAATTCCCTTAGAGCTGCGTATACAGTTGATGAGGTTAGATCACAACTAAGTGACTTTAGTCAAGTTACATTCAATATCAAATCTGTATCAGATAGACATTTTTTTGCTACTATAATTATGAGATGACGCTTTATACAAAACTAAACAGTCAAGGTAACGATTTTATACTTATTGATACCAATCATGCCAAAACAAGTATTACTGTTGATGACATAATATATTACTCTAGAAGAGATAAGATAGGGTGCGATCAATTTTTTATCATCAATCCAGAAGACAAAGATAATGTATCCTGTGAAGTTTATAATCAAGATGGATCAAAAGCATGTCAGTGTGGCAATGGACTTAGAGCTGTAATGCTTTATTTGAACAGAAAATATAATTTACTAAAGACAAACTTAATTGTCTGTGATGTGAGTTATGAAGTAAAAATACATAAGGATCAAATATCTGTAAACATGGGATCCCCAACATATGTAGATATCCCAAAAAAAAGCTACAATGAGGATTATTTGATTGCACAGCATGATCTAGTCATAACGATTGAAAGCATCAAAGATAATATAACTTTTTCATTCATACCTTTATCAATCGGAAACCTTCATTGCGTTGTGTTTTCTGCTGGCTGCGATGAGCATAAAAAAGAAATCTGTAAAGTTATAGATGAGATATATGATAGTTCTATGAACATAGGTTTTATAAAAAATGCTAGAGAATTTTTGAACAATACTGAAACTGAAGTTGACTTAACTGTCAATGAGAGAGGTGCCGGATACACTGACTCATGTGGAAGTGGAGCAACCGCAGCAGCTATATGTATGTTTAAAATATACGAACTTGAAAACGAATCTAAAGTTTTAAACTCTACTATCTCTATCAAGCAAAAAGGAGGTACTCTATGTGTAAATAAAAAATATAATCCTGATATGTTCCAACTTATAGGGCCAAGTTCATATGACGGCGAGGGGAACCTTGAGTAGTGAAAAAACTTATATTTCAGAATTTGTAAAGTATTTACAATACGAGAAACAGTACACACAAGACACTCTTGTAAATTATAAAATTGACTTAAAGCAATTTTCACAATATTTGAAAAACAATAATTTTAATATTGATGATGTTAGTAAAGATAATATTGAACAATTTTTTATGAATCTTCACAAGCTGGGAATTAGCGCTAACTCTTTGGCAAGAAAAGCATCAACACTTAGATCATTTTACTCCTACCTTTTAAAAACTTCACAAATTAGTATCACTCCAATGTCTGGTATAAAAACACCCAAACTTTCTAAAAAATTACCAAATATTTTATCGATAAGTGACATTGATACACTTTGCAATATATCTGAGACAACTATGGTCGCCTTAAGGGACAAGGCTATTATAGAAGTCATGTATAGTTCAGCTCTTAGGTTGAGCGAACTAACTCAGCTAAACATTGATTCAATTGATATGCTGTCGAAATACGTAAAAGTAATCGGAAAAGGCAGAAAGGAGAGAATATTACCGTTAGGGGAACAAGCATTGCTTGCACTGAAAATTTGGATAGCTAAAAGAGCAGAATCTAGGGTTAGTTGTGATGCACTTTTCGTCAATAAATATGGTGATAGATTGTCGAATAGATCTATTCAGAATAGAATTAATTTCTGGGTAAAAAAACAAGGCTTGAATTGTAAGATATCACCCCATACATTAAGACATAGCTGTGCAACTCACTTGTTAGAGGCATCTGGAGATTTAAGAGCTGTTCAAGAATTCTTAGGTCATGAGGATATTAGTACAACACAAATATATACAAATATGGATTTTGAACATTTGAATAAGGTATATAAAAATAGCCACCCGAGGGCATAAAGTTATGAAAAATGAGACATTTCATGGGACAACAATCATTGGTGTTAGAAGAAATAATCAAATAGTTGTTGGAGGCGATGGTCAGGTAACACTTGGCAATACTGTTATGAAAAACAATGCTAAAAAAGTACGTAGACTATACAAAGATAAAGTTCTTGCTGGATTTGCAGGAGCTACTGCTGACGCCTTCACATTATTTGAAAAATTTGAAAGCAAGTTGGAGAAGTACAGCGGTCATTTAACAAGATCTGCAGTTGAGCTAGCCAAAGATTGGAGGACTGATAAAATACTTCGTAATTTGGAGGCGTTACTCATAGTCGCTGACAAGGATGTTTCATTATTAATTTCTGGAAACGGCGATGTTATAGAACCTCAAGACTCAATACTAGCGATTGGTTCAGGCGGTTCGTTTGCACAATCTGCTGCAAAAGCTCTGTATGACAATACAGATTTGTCTGCCGAAGATATAGTAAAGAAGTCACTAAGCATTGCATCAGATATATGCATATATACAAATTCAAATTTAACTATAGAGAAAATAAATGTCTGAAATGACACCAAGAGAAGTTGTCGAAGAGCTTGATAAGCACATCATTGGTCAGTCTAATGCAAAAAGGGCAGTGTCTATCGCACTAAGAAATAGATGGAGAAGGTTACAGCTTCCTGACAATATTAGTAATGAAATTACGCCGAAAAACATATTGATGATAGGACCAACTGGCGTAGGTAAGACAGAAATTGCACGAAGACTTGCCCATTTAGCTGGCGCGCCTTTTATAAAAGTTGAGGCCACTAAGTTTACTGAAGTAGGTTATGTTGGCAAGGAAGTTGATTCAATAATAAGAGATTTAACAGAAATTGCTATAAACCAAGCAAAGTCAAAAGCCATGTCTAGAGTTTATCGTAAATCTGAAGAGTTAGCAGAAGAAATAATATTAGATCATTTGCTGCCACGAAGAACTACTGACAGCTTTGAGACTGGAAGCTCTTCTGAATCGTCAGACAGTAGAGAGACTAGGCAAGCGCTTCGGAAAGAATTAAGAGAAGGGAAATTAGATGATAAGGAAATAGACATTAGTATTCAGGCAAACAATCCATCATTTGAGGTTATGGCTCCACCAGGAATGGAAGAAATGACGGATCAACTTCAAGGAATGTTCAAGAATTTATCAAATACTAAAACTAAAACACAGAAAATGAAAATAAAGGATGCTCTTTTAGTAGTTGCAGAGCAAGAAGCCAAGAAGTTAGTTAACGATAATGACATAAAGCAAGATGCTATCAAGCAAGTAGAGCAAAATGGAATTGTTTTTATTGATGAAATAGATAAGGTCTCATCAAGGGCTAATGCAAGTGGAGCAGATGTCTCAAGAGAGGGAGTTCAAAGAGATCTACTTCCTTTAGTTGAAGGAAGTACAGTTAACACCAAGCATGGCCCCGTTAAAACAGATCATATTCTTTTCATTGCATCTGGAGCATTCCATTTATCAAAACCATCAGACTTAATTCCTGAACTACAAGGGAGATTGCCTATAAGGGTAGAGCTTAGTGCGCTATCGGTTGATGATTTCGAATTAATTTTAGAAGAACCAGATTATTCATTAACCGAACAATATATTGCTCTGATGAAAACTGAGGGAATAGATGTTAAGTTTGATAAATCAGCAATTACAAGATTATCGAAAATTGCCTGGACAGTTAATGAGAAAACTGAAAACATTGGTGCTAGAAGGCTACATACTATAATGGAGAGATTGCTTGAAAAGTTATCTTTTGAGGCTAGTGATATAAAAGACACTAAAATCACAATTGATGCAGACTATGTTGATAAGCACTTAAATGAATTAGCAGAAAACGAGGATTTGAGTAGGTACATTTTATGATAAAACCAACAGAACTAAGATATATTAAAAAAACAAATACACTGTCAATTACATTTGAAGATGGTTTCAGTAATGATATTACTTCAGAATATTTAAGATGCTTCTCTCCTTCTGCTGAAGTCAAAGGCCACGGACCAGGACAAGAGAAACTACAAATAAATAAAGAAGATGTTGTAATTGATAAATTAGAACCTGTTGGCAATTATGCTGTAAGAATTGTTTTTGACGATGGGCATGATACAGGGTTATATTCTTGGGAACACTTATATAGTTTATGCAAAAACTATCAAGAAAATTGGCATAATTATTTAGAAAGACTGAAAGAAGCAGGACATACTAGAAAAAAGCCATGAGCAAAAAAGCGATTACATGCAATACCGCACCATCTGCAATAGGCACTTACTCTCAAGCAATAACTGTAGATAAATTTACATTTATATCTGGGCAGATTCCTCTTGATTACAAGAACATGAGTATTATTGAAGGAACATTTGAAGATCAGGTAGTCGTTGTCCTTAATAATTTAAAAAACATAGCAATGGAAGCAAATTGTACTCTCGATGATTGTGTTAAATTCACTGTTTATCTAAAAGACTTAGAAAACTTCTCAATTGTTAATTCTATAATGGAGCGTCACTTAACAGAGCCATACCCTGCCAGAGCAGCAGTCGAAGTCAGTAGACTTCCTAAAGATGTTCATATAGAAATTGACGCTATATTATTTAAAGACTAGTACATGAGAAAATATTCTGACGAAGTTTCTCAGAGTATAGGTTCATTGAAAGGGGTTGGTGAGAAAACTAAGTCTCTTTTATCTGAAATTGGTATTACATCATTATTTGATCTTTTATCTTACCCGCCAATTGATCTAATAGATAAGACTGAAATAGATAATATTGATGACGTAAATAATGGCGACTCGGTGGTAATTTCAGGAGAAATTATAAAAGCTATAAAAACCAAAGGGTATAAGCCAAATTATATTTTAACGATTCAATCAGTATCTGGTATTTTCTATATAAGATTCATTCATAAAATTATAGTATTCATGAACTTACAAAAAGGCATGAGTATTAGGGTTTCAGGCACTGCTATACTGAAAGGCAAAAAATTAGAATTTATACATCCAGAAGTAGAAGTTTTTAAAGATAGTTCGTCTCTCGCAAATATTATCCCAAAGTATTCACTTAGAGGAAGAGTTTCACAATCAAAAATTAGAAAATTAATAAGACAAGCTTTTTCAACCTTTTCAAAGAACTATGAATTTACCTGTTTAGATGATTACTTTAATGAGGAATTTAATAGTATGTCATTATTAAAAGCTCTCAAGAAATTACACTTTCCCGATGGAAATTATTCTGATGCGATAAATGAATATATACTTGCCAGACAAAGGTTAGCCTTTGAAGAAATCTACTTACATAAACACGAATTTCTAAAAACTATCGTAAAGTATAATTCTAAACCTTCTTTTGAACTAAAGATAAATAAAGAATCAATGAATAGCTTCTACTTATCATTACCATTCCAACTTACAGATGGGCAATTATCAGCAATTGACAGGATTAGTATATCTATAAGAGATAAGGCGCCATCAAAAGTACTCATACAAGGTGATGTTGGATGTGGCAAAACGCTAGTAGCGATAATGGCTTGTTATCAAGCCCTTTCAAATAATCATCAGTGCCTAGTTCTAGTTCCAACAGAAGTTTTATGCTCACAACATTTTATAACCTTTACGGAGTACCTTGGTAAGTATGGGAAGATAGAAATGGTTAGCGGTAAATCCACAAAAGCAGAAAAAGAAAGTATCAAAAGAGAGTTGTATGATGGGAAAATATCTATCCTGATAGGGACACATGCTCTTTTATATGGCAACTATAAATTTAAAAGCCTGGCTATAGTTATTATTGATGAGCAACATAAATTTGGTGTCAAACAAAGAGAAAAGATATCCTCAGAATATGAAAAGCAACCACATCTTATTTATATGTCAGCAACACCTATACCAAGAACATTGGCCTTAGTTCTATATGAAAATATGAATTATATTACTATTTCAGATAAACCATCAAACCGAGAAATTATAAAGACAACTGTTTATGATGATGATTCTAGAAAAAAAATTTATGATAAAGTTGCAGAGCATCTAAAAGATGGTATGCAGGTATATTGGGTATGTACAAGAATAGAAGATACTGAAGACACTGACAAACAGTCGGTCAATGTATTTTCAAACACTATCAAAAAAATATACCCAAGTTATAAAATAAAAATACTCCATGGAAAGTTATTATCTGAAGAAAAGATTAGAATAATTAATGATTTTAGATCAGGAAAGATAGACATACTTGTATCCACAAGCGTTATAGAGGTTGGGATAGATTGCCCCAATGCTAACTGCTTAGTTATAGAAAATGCAGAATTATTTGGATTAGCTCAGTTACATCAGCTCAGAGGAAGAGTAGGCAGAGGTTTAGTAAATGGGTATTGTTATTTAGTACATTCTAGAAAAGCTACATCAGAATCAATAGAAAAGCTTGAGTATCTAGAAAAACATCATTCTGGCTTTGATGTTGCGGAGTATGATTTAAAAACACGAGGAACAGGAACATATTTGGGCAGTAAACAGTCAGGCATGCCTGATAACTACCGCATTTCAACCATCAACGACATTATGGATAACATTTCATATATAAAAAACTTCAAATTTGAATTATCATCAGCAAAGATCAGGGAACTGAAAAAACGTTGGAAGATAAAAAGCATAAATGAAATACAATTATAAACAGAAATGGAGATGCGAGCGAAAAATCAAAGATTTACCAAACAATCTCAGGAGAATCTTAATTGATAATTCTTCTCTAACCAAAAGGATAATTAGTAATAAGTCAGGTCGTGTGAAGTTTATCTCATCTCATATAAGTTTAACAAAAAGGCTTAATTGCTTATCAAAAAAATATTCATTTATAAGAAAAGTAGAGATCAAGGGCAACTTAGATAAATCGATAAAGGCTGTATCATATACACCTATAAGTAATATTAAAGGGAAGATAAAACATATAAAGCATCTTAAGGACAAATCTTTGGCAACTATATTGTTTAATAACCACAGTTTTGTGAAACATGCTATAAACTATTGTTTACAAGAAAATCATGTGACAAGAGTTACTCTTTTTAAAAAAAACAAAACTATAATTCATGTTGAGGAAACATTTCCCATAGATAATAATTATGAAACGCTTTCTTTAATTGATTGCAGAAAGAACCTGATTAATTGATGATAGCTTGAGTATTTTGTCAGAAGCAGTAAAGCCTTCATCACCTAGATATATGGCACCTGATATCCCAGCAGATAGCCCTACATTAATATTATTAATTGTATCTTCAATTAGAATCGTTTTTTTATAATCTAATTTATATTTTAAACGTAACATATACCATAACTGTATATCCTCCTTGACATAACACAGCTCATGCGCACAAACCATGTCATCAAAATAAGGAGCTAAATCATATTTTTCTAATTTGATATTCAGTGTTTTTCTATGGGCATTTGTAATTAGGATTATTTTTGATTTTTTTTTAAGTTCATTTAAAGTATCAATAACTCCATCATATAAACTTATTTTACTAAAGCTTTGCTCTGATCTTTTTTGAGCCTCAATATCTATGTCTAGCATATTAGACCAGTAATCGACGTCATACCAATCCTTAGTATTTTTCTTATAATTAAATATCTGTATAGCAAGTTTTTTTGCGTCATCGAATGAGATTCTTTTATTTTGTGCGATAACTTCTGGAATTTGATTTTGCCAAAAGTTATTGTCATAAGTGTTATCTAGAATGACCCCATCCATGTCTATTAGCATGCATTCTATATCTTTAAAAATCATAACTGATAATGTATCATCCTTGATAGTCAGAGTACACAATGCCAAAAATACTTAAGCAAAAATCAATATTTAAATCAAAACTATTTGATATCAAACAAGCAGACATAGAGTTTAATGGTATAACTATGAAGTATGAAATCATATCTGGAACGGGGAGTGGTGCTGTGATGGTAGTCCCTTTCATAGAAAATGATATTATTTTTATAAAAGAATATGCTGCTGCAATCGATGATTATATGATTACTTTTCCTAAAGGCAAGATTGACAAAGGGGAAACAATTGAGGAAGCTGCTAATCGTGAGTTACAAGAAGAAGTTGGTTATAAATCTAAGGAAATTAAACTTATAAAAAAACTTTATCTTGCGCCTGGTTATATAGATCACATGACTTATGTAATGGTTGCTAAGGAGTTATCTGTATCATCGCTTCGTGGTGACGAACCAGAAGAACTCGAGGTAATAAGAGTTCACAGAGATGATGTCATTAATTTTCTTGATAAAAATGAAATTATAGATTCGAGAGTACATGCCGCTCTGAACATTATAGAAAATCATGAGTAATCACAATTTTCAAAAACACATTCCGGATCTTCTAAAACTTTGTCAAAATATAGGACAGATTCAATTAGATGGACAAAAAAATTTAAACATTAATGTAAAATCTGATAATACCCCTGTGACTAATATAGATATACGCTCTAGTGAGTTGATAGTTAGTTATCTATCTAGAACATTTAAAGGAGATACTATTATTTCCGAAGAGAGCGATGATAAATCCAATAAAAAGCTTTCCTATTGGCTGGTCGACCCAATTGACGGAACAAAGAACTATATAAAAGGAGGTGAACAATTTTGTATATGTATTTCATATATACATAATAGCTATCCTTCATTTGGAATAATTTATATACCATCAAGTAAAGAGTTTTACTATGCATCTTCTGGTGAAGGTGCATTTTTGATAAAAGAGAATATGCCTAAAGTCAAAATTACTAATAAATCTGAAATCGATAATAATATATTTGTAAGCACAGTTATAAGAGATAGTGTTGTAAAATTATTGAACAATAATTTCAAACATTCAAAGCTAATTTATATGTCGAGTGCAATTAAATTTGTTAGAGTAGCAGAGGGTAAAGGGCATTTTTCAGTAAGACTAGGGCCCACTCATGAATGGGATACAGCAGCCGGGCAATGTATAATTGAAGAATCTGGAGCTCTCTTCGTAGACAAAAACCTTGAGAGATTTAGATACGGGCAAGGGTCGAAGTTCTTAAACGGACCGTTCTTCGTAGTCAATGGTCAGATGAAAGAACATGAGGATTCAATTAACCAGTGTCTTTCTTTGATTTGACTGAGTTATTGAATGCTTTTTTATTAAGTTTTTTCATAAGTTTATATTTTCCTTGCAAACTTTTGCACCATGTAACCATAGATTTTTCATAGTCTCTTAGTTTATTTTCAGTCATAAAATTATTTGTATGCTATCATTTTTTATTAATTATGTTAAAAAAACTTTTTTCAACTATTTCACCCGAGGGTTATTATAAATTCACCGATGCAATTATACCATGGCTTTTGCTACTTGCTCTGATATTCATTAGCTATGGACTGTATGAAGGTTTATTTGTAGCACCGTCAGATTACCAACAAGGTGATGCATTCAGAATCATGTATGTTCATGTTCCCAGCGCATGGATTTCTCTTTTTGCTTATTCTGTGGTTTTCTTCTCTGCAATCATATCGTTAATTTGGCACATCAAGGTCTATGATTTAATTTTGTTAGCTTCCTGCAAACTTGGTGCTGTATTTACTTTTTTTACACTGATCACTGGCGCTATATGGGGAGAGCCAATGTGGGGAACATGGTGGGCATGGGATGCTAGGCTTACATCAGAGCTAATCTTGTTTTTTATTTATATATCAATATTGTTATTACATGGTTCTTTTGAAGATAAGAAAAAAGCTGCAACTTCTGTAAATATATTATCTATTGTTGGTTTTATAAATATTCCTATTATTCATTTTTCTGTAGAGTGGTGGAATACACTTCATCAGGGCCCATCTGTAATTAAGTTGAGCGCTCCTAGTATTGCAGGTGATATGTTAACGCCTCTAATAATAACCGCTCTTGGGTTTACATTTTTCTTTCTTGGTACTATGTTTAAATCATCTCAAAACATGCTTCTTGAAAATGAGAAAAACAAATCCTGGGCTAAACTAGTCTAAGCTATTTTTTAGACCCATCGCAGATGCGAATGGCGAAATAATTAAAAATAATATTAACAATAATAATAAAAATAATAATTCAGAATTATAATCAACTCCTGACATGGCATTATAGACAGAACTCGTCCCGAAGATCAGCACAGGAATATCCAAAGGCAGTACTATTGATGATAATAATAGATTGTTTCCTTTTATACTTAAAGTAAGAGAAGCAGCAATAGACCCAATTAATGAGATAGTTAAGGTCCCTAGAAGTAAACTAACCAATAGGACTATTGAAGCCCCCATGTTAGATGTAAGAAGATAGTTAGCAAGAAAACCAATGATAACCAATGGTATAATTGTAAAGAGCCAATAGGATATAACTTTGGCCAAAACATTAAATTCTAGTACATGAGAATTAATGACAATACCTTCTAGTGTTCCATCTTCAAAATCGTCCTTAAACAAAGCTTCCATATTTAATAGACTTACTAGTAAACAAGCTAGCCAAATAATTTGAGGCAATACTTTGTCATAACCACCAAGGGTTGTATTTGCAATACTAATTGAAAAGAAGATTAGTATTAGTAAAAGATACACTATAGGCATGAAAACCTTTGTACCAGAGTTTAGAATTACTCTCATATCTTTGAAAATGATTGAAAAGAAAACGTTCATCATAGTTCTACATTAGTAAATTTATCTTTTTGGTTATGACTAGTAATAACAACTGTTCCGCCGTCAGCTATATGCTGATCTATTTTTTTTATAAAGGTATCAATTATGTTTTGATCAAGACCAGTAAATGGTTCATCTAAAATCCAAATTTTATTTTTAAGTAGAGATAATTGCACCAGAGTTACAATCTTCTTTTGCCCATGTGATAGATATTTTACTTTAGTTATAAATTTATCTTTTATGTTATATAAATCTAATTCATCAATAATGTACTTTTCTTCTAAGTTCCGCTGATGGAATCCAAGAGTATACTTAATATTATCAGCCACACTTAGTTCATTTTTTAAGCCATATTTATGGCCAATATAAAATAAATCCTCATGGATAGAAGTATTTTCATCTATGGTTACTTTGCCTGATGAAGGACATGTAATTCCAGAAATCAATTTTAGTAATGAAGTTTTTCCAGTTCCGTTTCTTCCAAAAATATTAATTTTTTCTCTGTAAGATATAGCTAGTGAAAAATCATCTACTATTTTTTTCCCTTGTTTAATTAAGTTAATGTTTTCAAGATTTATAAAAGTATTATTCACTTTAAGATAATCTCTGTTGACGAGATAACAATACCGTCAGGATCAGAGTAAATAAATTGATTTTCCTTGAATGTTACTCCAGCGAAGTTTAGATCTAGATTATATTTTCCAACATCCTTTTTTTCACTCTTGTTGGGGACTAAGTTAATGGCTTTTATAGATATACCAATATTGTTAATCTCCAAACTATCTCTTATACAGCCATTTACTATAATTCCTGACCAGTTATTCTCTGCTCCGAGTGCAGCTAAATTATCACCTACAAGAGCACATTTTTCTGACCCTTTACCATCAACGACCATTACACAGCCTGATCCATCTTCTTGTAATAGCTTCTTTACGTATGAGTTATCTTCGATAGCTTCTACAGTTTTAATTCTTCCATAGCAATGTGTATGAGAGCCAAAAGACTTGAAGATAGGTTTTGCTACAACCAATTTATAGTCGTCACACAAGTCAGCTGTATTAAATTTGTTCATCTTTAATAATAAATTTGATTTTTTTTAATATTAACAGAGCAGGTATTGCTATTAAAGAACAAAAAATAAAGTAGATATCCCAATCTAACATTTCAACTAAGAACCCTGAGGTCCCAGATAAGAATGTTCTTGGTAAAGACATTAATGCTGTCATAAGAGCAAACTGTGTTGCTGTAAATTGCTTTGAAGTCATATTAGCTATAAAGGCTAGGTAAGCAGTATACCCCATTCCTGCAGCTAAATTTTCAAGTGTAATGACACCAATTAGCATAACTATATTATCGCCGGTGTAGAATAATACGGCAAAACCTAGTGTAGCGATTAATTGAAATACACCAAAATATATTAGGGATTTGTATAAGCCAATTTTTAGTGATAGCACACCGCCTACGAAAGCTCCTATCAATGTAGCGCCTAGACCAAAAAATTTAACTACGGTACCAATTTCTGTTTTTGAAAATCCTATCTCGAGATAAAAATTTGTACTTAATGAGTGTGCCATCGTATCGCCTACTTTATACAACAATACGAATAATAAAATTAGATATGGAACATACTTTTGAATATCATTTTTTTCAACCTGATAGCGATTAAAGAATTCTTTAAAAGGTTCAATTATAGATTCTTTCAGTGTGGTTGGCTGAGCTGTAATTTTAGGTTCATTTGCAAAGAATGTTGTTACAACACCTAGTAGCATTATCAATGACATCAACGTATAAACAAATGAGTAAGAATAAATATCCGCTAGAATAAGCCCCCCTGCTCCGGCAGCTAAAGCCCCGAATCTGTATCCTAAAACATAAGCTGATGCCCCTATGGTCTGTTCCCTTTCTAGAAGGCTTTCTCTTCTATATGCATCTATAATGATATCTTGAGAAGCTGAAAAGAACGTAACTGATAATGAGAGAACAGCAACATTATAAAGATTAATCTCTGGATTTGATTGTCCTAATGAAAATATAGATATTATTAATAGTACTTGTACGAATAAAAGCCAGCCTCTCCTTCTTCCTAGAGGAGATATTACATACCGATCAAAAATTGGTGCCCATAAAAATTTTAAAGAGTAAGGTAAGCCAATCAATGCAAATAATCCAATAGTTGATTTGGATACATTGACGTCCGTTAGCCATGCTTGAAGAAGTGTGATAGTTAATAGCAAAGGAAGGCCTGCAACAAAACCCATTATCATTGAGATAATTATTTTTTTGTCTGAATAAGGTTTAAATATATTTTGTATAGAATCAAATATCATAATTAACTATAAGAGGCGCATGATCTGAGAATTTATTTGCTTTGTATACTGAAGCACTTTTAATTTTATTACAGAAGTTATCAGTCACCATTTGATAGTCAATTCTCCAGCCTACATTATTATTATAAGCATTGCCTCTATTTGACCACCATGTATATATATCTGTTTTTTTACACTTTTCTCGAAACGCATCCTTTAATCCAATCTTATTAATCAATTTTGTCATCCACTCCCTCTCTTCAAGTAAAAAGCCAGAATTCTTCTGGTTAGATCTCCAATTCTTTATATCATCTTTAGTGTGCGCAATATTATAATCCCCACATACAATCAATGGCTTCTTCTCTTTGATGAGCTTTTTTATAAACTTCTCAAAATGTCCCATAAACTCATATTTTAATTTTTGTCTTTCTTCTCCAGATGACCCCGATGGGAAATACACAGATATCAAAGAAAAGTCTTTATATTCAGTGAGAATAAAGCGGCCCTCAGATTCAAATATTGATTTAGAAAAAGAGGTCTTAATATTAAGAGGCTTGTGCTTTGTATAAATAGCTACTCCACTATATCCTTTTTTTTCAGCAACATTAAGATATCTAGAATAGCCTTTCAGAGAAAAACAAGAATCCATAATTTGTTCCTCAAGAGCTCGGGTTTCTTGCATGCATATGAAATCTGCTTTAGTTTTTTTCAACCAATCAAAGAGGCCTTTTTTTTGACTAGACCTTATTCCACAGACATTTATAGTTATAACTTTCATTTTACTTTTATCGTTATGTTATCATTAATTTATGGCTAGCCACTATGTTTAATAAGAAACGCGATTTCATAGAGTTTACAATTAATAAAAAAATTTTAAGATTTGGAGATTTCACGCTCAAATCAGGGAGAAAAAGTCCTTATTATTTTAATACTGGTTTATGTCATGATGGCCAGCTATTATCTGACCTCTCCTCATATTATGCTGATTATATAAAAAATAATAATCTCAATTATGATTTCATATTTGGACCAGCTTATAAAGGGATCACACTATGCTCATCAATTTGCCAGAGCTTATATTCTAAATATTCAATCATTTCACAATATGCATTCAACAGAAAAGAAACAAAATTGCATGGTGACAAAGGTAACTTCGTAGGCTGCGATATAAAAGGAGAGTCCTTGATAGTAGACGATGTAATCTCGTCTGGATCATCTATAATCGAATCATACAACCTAATTTTAGAATCTCATGCTACTTGTAAGAATATTCTTGTGGCATTTAACAGAATGGAAATAGGTATAAATTCAATGGCATCAAAAGAACTTAAAAAAAAATATGATATACAAACGCATTATTTAATTAATCTTGATGACATTTATGAATATATAAAATCAAATTCAAAATATACAAAATATGTTCAAAATATGGATGTGTATATTTCTAAATATAAGGGTATTTAAAATAGAAGTTTATACGCAACTATGATTGTAACGAATTGATAAGCAGCTTTGATAACTTTATTAGATTTACTAATAGCAATCATTGCTCCAACGTAACCCCCAAAAAAAGATCCAATTATAAGCACCGGCAGGATTGTAAAATCTATCGTTGAAATTAGGTACAGAGTCACAGCTCCTATTAAGTTAAAAAACAGACCTACAACTAATAATGTATAACCAATTGCTTCTTTAAATGACATGCCATATATTTGGGTCAACATCAAAGTGTACAGTAAACCTGTCCCAGCTGAGAGTGAGCCATTTAGAAAACCTATTATGAATAAAATAAAATAGAGCGCAAAGGGATGCATGCTATCACTTATGTTTCCAGTACGTTTTATAAATGATAATAGGAATACTATTAGTATTAAAATCCCAAGCAGTTTTCTTGCTAGACCTTCATCTATAGAGCTTATTGAGTATGCACCAACAATCACTGCTGGCAAACCAACCATGATTCCCTCTAGTAATATTTTTTTATTAGGAATGTTTTTTTCAAAGAACTTTAGAGACGCACCTAAACCCAAAAGAACTGTTGAGACTTTATGAGTAGCAAGTGCTACTGGAAATGTTATTTCGAACAATAATAGAATTGCAGGAAGTTGTATTATACCAGCGCCACCTCCCGAGAAAGCAGAGAATAAATTTGAAATAAAAGATACAAAAAGAAGGAATATGTATTCCAAATCTTATGTTCTGCGAATCATTGTTCCAACACCTTCGTCTGTAAAAAGCTCAAGGAGTAATGCGTGTTCAATTGTGCCGTCAATTATCTGCACGTTATGTACACCAGCAGATACAGCCTCAAGTGCAGACTCAACCTTAGGTAACATTCCTGAAGATATAGTACCTTTTTTTACAAACTGTCTTACCTGTTCAGCATTCATGGATTTAATAAGATTGCCATCATCATCAAAGACACCTGCAGTGTTAGTCAACATAACATATTTACCAGCTTGTAGGATTTTTGCAATTTTGCCAGCAACTATGTCGGCATTAATATTATAGGTTTTGTAATCATCTCCTATGCCAATTGGCGCAATGACAGGAATAAACGATGTAGAGTCTAGGAGATTTACTACACTTGGATCAATGCTTGCGACCATACCTGTATTCTTGAAATCAAAGTTTTTATTTTTACCTTCAGAAACCATTTTTTTAGCCCTTATTAATCCACCATCTTTGCCAGATAAACCTACGGCTCTGCCTCCATGGCTTGTGATCAAATTTACAATCTCTTTATTAATAGATCCGCCAAGAACCATTTCAATAAGGTCTATTGATTTCTCATCTGTCACTCTCATGCCATCTACAAATTCACTTTTAATTCCCATTTTCTCAAGGTAGCTTGTTATTTGTGGTCCACCACCATGAACAATTACAGGGTGGAGACCAACTTGTTTTAAAAGAACAATATCACGGGCAAAGCTATTTTTAAGTTTGTCATCAATCATTGCATTACCACCAAATTTAATGACTATTATTTTGTTAGATAGTTTTTGTATATAGGGCAATGCTTCTATAAGCACGTCTGCCGTAGAGGGTATATTCGCAGTATCTTTTCTTAGCACAATTTCTTTGTTCATAATTTAGAACGGTAATTCTATCGTATTATCAATTTTAAGAATAGCATTTTTAATTTCATTTTTAATAATATTAAGGCTACTTTCTGACAATGATTCAAAACGGAGCGTTATTTTAGGTGATGTATTTGAGGCTCTTATTAAGCCCCAAGAATCTGTATCTGATATTTTAATTCCATCTAGATATGACACTGAGTAGTTATGAAAATCACTATTTGCTCTGAAGCTTTCCATAAATTCAAAATGATCATTTCCTGGAAATTCTATATCAATTTCTGATGTCGAGAATGTTTTTGGTAAACTTGATAAATGATCAACTAGATTAGGCTCATTTGATAATATTTCTAAGAACCTGAGAAAAACATAAATTCCATCATCAAACCCATACCATTTGTCATTAAAGAATATATGACCACTCATTTCTCCGCCTAGTTTTGCAGATTCTTTTTTAATTGTTTGTTTAATGTATGAGTGTCCGGTTCTTGATTCTATAGGTATGCCATTAGAATCTTCTATTGTTTTTTTTAGATTTTTTGTGCATTTAACATCGTATACAATCTTTGCATTCTGATTATCAGCAAGGATAGATTTTGAGAATAAAATCATAAGTTGATCAGGCCAAATGATATCTCCATTTTTTTTAATAATTACAAGACGGTCACCGTCACCATCAAATGCAACTCCGTACTCTGCATTTGTCTCGATTATTTTTTCTTTCAGCATTTCTAGGTTAGATTCTTTTGTGGGATCTGGATCACAATTAGGATAATTACCATCTACAGCGCTATTGATAAATTCCGCATTAATATTAAATGCTCTGGTTACTTTTTCTATTACACTTCCTGTGATTCCATTCATGCAGTCAATAACAAATTTGTCTTCAAGATTAATTGATATATCTTCTTTTATTCTTTTGATGTATTTATCAGCTATATCACTAGATATGTTTGGCTTATCATTGTTACCAACCTCTTCAATTATATTATTGGCTATCCAGTCTCTAAGAGCATATATATCTTTGTCAAAAAGTGGATTATCGCCTACAATCATCTTGATTCCATTATAGTCTTTAGGATTATGACTCCCGGTTACCATAAAGCCATTCGGTATATTGAGTATTTTAGTTGCAAAATAAAGCATTGGTGTTGGCAGCATTCCACAATCAGTAACTTCAATACCATGCGAAACAAGACCATCAATTAATGATTTCTTAATACGAGGCCCACTTAGCCTTCCATCCATTGCTACAACTGCTTTTCGATTGATAGTAATTTTATCAGCTAAGGCAGCCCCAATTTTATATGCGGTTTCTTCATTAAGGTCTGATGGATAAAGACCTCTGATGTCATATGCTCTGAAGATATCTGCGTTCATGTGCTATTTTTTTCCTGATGAACCAAAACCTTTCTCACCTCTTTTGGAAGCCCTGAACTCGTCGACAATCTCTAGCTTAGGATGTTCAACTTTTATAAATATCATTTGTGCAATTCTATCTAAAGGCTCAATTATGTAATTCTCTTTACTTCTATTCCAACAAGATATCATGAGTTCACCTTGATAATCAGAATCTATAAGACCAACTAAGTTACCTAAGACTATTCCTTTTTTATGGCCTAGACCAGACCGCGGTAGCAGTGTTGCAGCATAATCTTTATCTTCAATAAAAATAGATAACCCTGTTGGTATTAAAATTGTTTCCTTAGAGTGCAGTTTCATCTTTTTATTTATAGCCGCACGGAGGTCCAAGCCCGCCGAACCCTCTGTTGCGTAATCTGGCAATTCTTTAATAATATTATTGACAATTTTTACTTGAACACTATCAAGCATTTTTTATCTTCAACAGATTTTTTTTGTATATAGATACTATTTTATGAATGATAATCTTTGCCAATTCTTTTTTTGAATTACGAGGTATCGTAGTTGTCTCTGATTCATTTATGATAACTATTTGATTATAATCAGATTCAAAGCCCAATCCTTTTTGGTGATTTGCCTCATTAGCTATTATCATATCAATTTTTTTACTAACAAGCTTTGCTTTTGCATTTTCTTCAATATTTTTCGTTTCTGCAGAAAATCCAACAGCAAACATATTCTTATTTTTTAATTTAGCTGTTTTTAAGATATCTTCTCCACGCACAAGTTTTATATTAAGATCACCATCAGCACTTTTATGTTTTTCAGTTAAGGTATCAGAAGGCTTGTAGTCTGATATTGCAGCTGCAGAAATAAAAATATCACAATCAGATACACTATCTAAGACCTCGTCCAGCATTTCTGAAGATGTCTCAACAGCTTTAGTTGGTATTGCTTCTGGTAATGCAAGTTTCACAGGCCCGGTGATTAATCTAACATCACCACCTAAATCTCTAGCATATTCTGCAATAGCATAACCCATTTTTCCTGAACTGTAGTTACTGATGAACCGAACTGGATCTATTGGTTCTCTTGTTGGACCTGCAGTGATTAATATTTTGATACCATCTAAGATACCTTTGCCCATTGCTTTACTTAAGGTTTCGATAATAAGATCTGGAGATGACATTCTGCCATAACCAACATCCCCGCACGCATGATTGCCATAGTCTGGTCCAATTATCTCAAATTTATCTACTGATATATTTTTTAAGTTATCTTGCACGATAGTGTTATTCCACATATCGGGATTCATTGCAGGAGCTATAAAAATTTTTCTTTTAAACGCAAGACATGTCGTAGATAAGAGATCATCACCGAGACCTTTTGTAATCTTATTTAGTGAGTTTGCAGTGCATGGTGCAACAAGAATAATATCTGCCCATTTTGCAACTTCTAGATGAAGGAATGATTCTCCTGTTTCAGACTCATCTACCAATACTTTATTATTTGATATTGATTCTAAAGTTCTTTCAGTAATAAATGATGTCGAGGCTTTAGTCATTATAACTTTTACATTAGCACCATTATTTTTTAAATTACTAACAAGCTGAGCCGCCTTATACGCAGCGATACTGCCAGTAATACCAACTAATATATTTTTATTATTTAGATTTTTCACAATGTATATTCTCTAGTGTATCAAGAAGTATATCAATATCTTTCTTCGTATGGTCTGAGGTTAAGGTAACTCTTAATTTATCATGTTTTCTGGGTACAGTCGGGTATCTTATGGCTTGAACCATTATTCCTTCTTTTAAAAGCTTATCTCTAATGCTAAGTGTTGAATGAGGGTCGCCTATCAGATATGTTTTTATTGGACTTTCTGTAAGATTGAATGCCATGTCCTTCTTAAGACTTTGCTTATTAAAATAAGATATGTTGCTATGAAGCTTATTGTATCTTGTTTTATTTATTGCAAGAATTTTTAAACTTTTCCTAGTAGCGTCAATAATACATCTTGGAAGCGCAGTTGAGTATATATATGGACGGCCTTTTTGTACAACCATATCAATAAGGTCTTTATTCCCACAGATAAATGCCCCTAGCGTTCCAACAGCTTTGCCAAAAGTTCCCATGTATGCATCAATGTTTGAGATTTTAATATTAAAAGATGAACATGAGTTTTCTATAGAATTATTTTTTATTTTGCACTTTGCTATAGCAAATCCATGTGCATCATCAACAAATAAAAAAGGTTTATACTTCTTTTTTAACTTATAGTGTTCTTTAATATTTGTTGCATCACCTGACATACTGAATACAGATTCGCTAAAAATAATATCTTGCTTTCCATTTCGCAAATGTTTTTCTAAATGAGAATTATCAAGATGTTTATACCGATTAATTTTTATTTTATTTATTTTAGAGGATTCAATTATCGAGTTATGAGACTGTCTATCTTGAACGACATTCATTTCCTGATCAAAAATATTCAAAAGACATAGGTTTGCCATATATCCACTGTTAACCACTAGACAAGATTCTGCATTTAAATATTCTGCAATTTCTTTTTCAAGATAATGATGTGATTCACTATAACCTGAAATAAGAGGAGAGGATCCGGAGCCTATTCCATGAGTATTAGCTGATTTCTTTAATTCAGTTATTATAATTCGATTCTTTGACATTCCAAGATAGTCATTGCTAAGGAAGGATGTCACTATTTTATTGCCTAAATTTACTTTAGTACTCTTCTCAACATTTATAACAGACCTTGTTCTTAAGTAGCCTAGGGAATTTATTTTTTTTATTTGATTTTTGAAAGACGTCAAGATTATAGAGTTTTAATGCTAAGTTTATCCATCAGAACTTTGTCATGATTAATAGAGGAATTTTTTGTTGTAAGTAGCTCATCACCATAAAATATGGAATTTGCCCCAGCAAAGAAACATAATGCTTGCATCTCATCATTCATACTATCTCTTCCTGCAGATAATCTCACAAAAGTCTTTGGCATAGTAATTCTTGAAATAGCTATAACTCTTATGAAATCGAAGTTATCAACATTTTCATTTTCTGAGTATGGCGTCCCATCAATCTTTACTAGTTTGTTCATCGGAACTGACTCTGGTTGTTCTTCCATATTACAAAGTACTTCAATAAGTTTTAGCCGGTCTATATTTTCTTCGCCAAGACCTAATATACCACCAGTGCATACTTTTATACCTGCATCTCTGACATAACTTAATGTATTGAGTCTATCTTGATAAGTTCTTGTGGATACAACTTTGCTGTAATACTCTTCCGAACTATCTAAATTATGATTATAATAATCTAATCCACATTCTTTGAGAGAATCTGCTTGCTCTTTTTTTAACATACCTAGCGTTAAGCAGGTCTCTAGGTTAAGATTCTTTACAGCTTTGACCATATCTTTAATCTTTTCTAGGTTACTATCGTTTAGATTTCTCCATGCAGCACCCATACAAAACCTAGATGCACCAGAGTCTTTCGCAGCTTTCGCCTGATCAATGACATCTTCAACAGAAAGCAGTTTTTCAATTTCTACATCAGTATTGTATTTGATACTTTGTGAACAATATTTACAATCTTCAGGGCAGCCACCAGTCTTGATAGACATTAATGTCGAGACTTGAATTTTATTAGGATCATGATGCTCTCTATGAATAGAATGAGCTTTAAAAATAAGATCATTAAAAGGTAGACGATATAGATTTTCTATATCATCAAGTTTCCATTTTTTAGTATTTTTATTCATAAAGGTAGCTTAATAGTAGTCCAAAAAAGATTATTAATCCAAAGTAATTATTATTTTCAAAAGCTGAGATACATTGATATGGTTTTCGACTAGATACTAAAATTTTCTGATAGATGCATATTAGTGTAGCTAAAAATAATGCAACATAGAAAATTAAATTCAAATTGTTTATCAAACCGACAATTATTAATAAAGTTATAGTTAACATTTGTAGCCAATAAGGTGCGTGAATATCATTATTTCCAAACAAAATTGCTGACGATTTATTTCCTATTTTTATATCATCCTGCTTATCTGCTATCGCATAGTAAGTATCATAAGATATCGCCCATGAAATTGTGGCCAGATAAAGCAGTATGCATGAAGTATCAACTTCTCCAATTTGGACTATGTAAACCATTGGTATGCTTGATCCAAAAGCTATGCCTAGAATTAACTGAGGAATTTTAATCACTCTTTTTGAGATGGGGTAAATAACAAGTAGACAGAATGAAATTAAGGCATAGATAAGAATATCAGCTCCAATCATTAGCAGAAGTAAGATACATAATGATATAAGAGCTATAAAAATAATTGTAGCCTCATTTGAGCTAACTTTGCCAGAGACTAACATTCTCTCTTTCGTTCTTTCTACTTTAGAATCAATATCTCTATCAAAGTAATCATTAATGACACAACCAGCGGACCTTGTGAGTACAGCGCCTATCATAAATAGTAATAAGTAAAATATATTTGGTTGTCCATTCGCAGATACCCAAAAAGCCCAAAGCATAGGCCACATAAGTAGATAAATGCCTATAGGTTTGTTCAATCGCATTAATAGAAAATAGTTATTCATTCGATTAAACATTATTTATATTTTACCATCTAGGCCCATTTGATAATATTTATGAATCAGATTATCTTGATTTTCTAATAACCAATCTATCGACGGTTCGTTATTCATAGCTTTTTTAATAGCTTGATGTGTCGCTTTTCTATGAATATCAAAAAGAATTTTATGATCTAAATTATCATCTTTACTTACACTTGGATTAAGCCAGACCGATACAATAATTCCAAGATCATTTGCTTTATTTTTATCTATAGTGCCGTCTCTTACAGAATCTAAAACTCCATTTGCTATAGCGCCTTGAACCGTACCCATTAGAATATTAGTATATCTAGTATTATCAACTGAAACTTTACTGACCATAAGCGTTGCAGGTTTAACCATAATATCTGTATTCATAATTGCTAAGACTTTCGAATGTCCTTTGGCTTGGTCACCTAATAGATTTGCAAAGGCAGTACCGAAAGGCCCGTCAAGCTCACCTATGATTACTTCAGGCTCAGCAGCTGTGCCGGCAGGACCTCCAGCGACTAGTGATTCACCAACACGCATTGTCATTTTTTCACTCATTTCTACTCCTATTTTAATTTTTTGACTATGATATAGTTTTTAAGTAATTATTTAAACATACATTATGATTAGAAAATTTAAAGATTTTACCCCGAGCATAGGAAAGCGGGTATTTGTTGATGAGCAAGCTACAGTTATTGGTGATGTTTCTCTTGGAGATGATGTAAGTGTTTGGCCTCAATCAGTGATTAGGGGAGATATAAACCCAATTACTATAGGAGAAAGAACAAATATTCAAGATGGCAGTATTGTACATGTCACTCATAAAAGTCAATATTCAGAGGGTTATCAATGCCATATTGGGGCAGATGTAACAATAGGACATGGATGTATAATACACGCCTGCACTATAGAGGACATGGCCCTAGTCGGAATGGGCAGTGTTATTCTTGATGGCACGATAATATCAAAAAAAGTTATAATAGGAGCAAAGTCACTTGTACCCTCTGGTAAGACGTTGGAGTCGGGTTATTTATATATGGGTTCACCATGTAAGAAGATTAGACCTTTGAATGATGCTGAGCTCGAGTTTCTAAAATATTCAGCGACTCATTATGTGAATACTAAAGATGATTTCCTAAGTGAGCCTTAATTGTTCTTCTAGACTGTTTACATCAGGTATTTTATTATTCCAAATTGTGAAAGAATGTTTTGCTTGCTCTATTAACATCCCAAGACCATCATAACAAATTTCAATACCATTTCTAATTGACCATTCTTGAAATGTTGTTTGTTGATTACTGTAAAATAAGTCATAACATGTTGTAGATGGTTTAATAAAGTTATTTGGAAAAGTTACTTTATCCGCAGACATACTTATCGGTGTGGTATTTATAACCAAATCGTAAACGGAACCAGTTTTGTGAATCTGAAGATTATTGTTACTAAAATAATCAACTAATTTATCAGCATTACTTATAGTTCGATTTAAAATAGATATTTTTGATTCGATAGATTCTCGCAGTAGAGAATTTGCAATACTCATGGCGGAACCTCCAGCTCCTAAAATTAATATTGTTGAGTTATTAATGCATACATTTTTTTTTATTAAGTCATCTATGAAGCCTTGGCCATCGGTATTATATCCTTTTATTTTACCTAACTCACTTTTTAGAGTGTTCACACTGCCACACTGACTTGCCGTCTCATCTAATATGTCACATAAATTATATGCATCTACTTTGAATGGGACGGTTATATTTAAACCAGAGCCACCATTTCTAAAGAAATCATTTACAGTCTCCTTAAGATTTTCTTTAGATGATAAAATCTTTTTATAACTATAATTTTTGAAATCAAATTGTGCAGCAAAAAAATTATGAATTTGAGGTGACATGCTATGAGCTACCGGTTTTCCTATAACAGCAAAATCTAGTTTAGCCATTGTGCAACTTCTTTTGCGTAATATGTAATGATTGACGATGCTCCAGATCTTTTAATACAAGTAAGAGTCTCAATGACTATCAATTTCTCATCTATTGATTTATTTTTAGCAGCAGATTTTATCATTAAGTATTCACCACTAACATGATACGCAAATACTGGAATTTTGAATGTTTCTTTTATTAGTGAAATAATGTCCAAATATGGCAACGCGGGCTTAACCATCACTAGGTCAGCTCCTTCTCTAAGATCTAAGTCGACCTCTCTGATAGCTTCTGATTTATTTGAAAAATCCATTTGATATGTTTTTTTATCTGCTTTTCCTAAAGCTGATATTGAACCTACTGCATCTCTAAAGGGTCCATAGTAACTTGATGCATATTTAGCAGAGTAAGAAAGTATTTTTGTATTATAGAAACTTTCTTTTTCAAGTCCTTTTCTTATAATTTTTATTCTTCCATCCATCATATCTGATGGAGCAACTATATCAGAGCCAGCTTCAGCATGACTTAATGCTTGTTTTAACAAAACATCGTTTGTAACGTCATTTATAATGTAACCAGTAGAGTCAATAATTCCGTCTTGCCCATGAGAGGTATAAGGATCTAGAGCAACATCACTAATAACAATAAAATCTGGAAATTTATCTTTTATCTTTCTAATGCACCTTTGTATGAGACCATCATTATTAAAAGCTTCGTTAGCGCTTTCTGATTTATTATTTTTTGATATGTTTGGAAATAATGCTACAGCTATGATACCTAAACTTTTTAACTTTTTTACCTCTCTTAGTAGGTTATCTTCAGAATATCTATATATCCCGGGAAGTGAAGAAATTTTTTCAGCTTTATTTTTTCCTTCGGTAACAAAGATAGGTTGTACTAAGTTATCTACTGTGAGTTTAGTTTCACTTATTAACTTTCTAATACCACTATTGTTTCTTAGTCTTCTCATTCTTAAAGACGGGTAAGTTTGTTTAGATAACTTTTTCATTTGCCTTTTCATTTTAAGAGAAGATGATATATTAATCTATCAAGTTTTAACATATGAGGTATATAGATGAGAATTTGGCATGAAAACTATACGCTCGAGCATGTAATTGCTCTAAGAGATAACAATCTTAATAGACATCTAGGTATAAAATTTACTGAAATCAGCGATAACTCAATAACAGCAACCATGCCAGTTGAGGATTTTACTAGACAATCTAGAGGTGTTTTGCATGGTGGAGCATCATGCGTACTTGCAGAGGCTCTTGGAAGTATTGCATCAAACCTATGTTTAGATATGAAAAAACAAAAAGCTGTAGGCTTAGAAATAAATGCAAATCATATAAGGCCTGTAAAATCTGGATTAGTTACTGGAGTTACTAAAGCAGTCGCTCTAGGTAAATCTGTTCATGTATGGAATATTGAAATATTTAATGAAGTTGGCAAGATGAATTGTGTATCAAGATTAACAACTGCAATTGTAGATCTTAAAGAAGAAGAAAAAGAAAAAAATATCAAACTGTTGGACAGCTTATTTTCTAGCTAAGGTAAACATTTTTAATAGCTTCTGTTCATATACTTCGAAATTATAATCTTTGGACCAAGATACCTTTGGTGGCATAGACATTAATATTGATTCTGATCTACCACCAGACTGCAATCCGAATAATGTTCCTCTATCATACAATAAATTAAATTCTACATATCTTCCTCTTCTATACAGCTGGAATGCCTTTTCTTTTTTTGTATATTTAAGATTCTTTTTACTGTTAAACAGTTTTGAGTATGATTGAATAAAAGTCGCAGCACAATCTAAAGCAAAACTTTTACAAACATCGTAGTCTAGGCTATTAAGCTGATCAAAAAAGATGCCGCCTACACCACGGGGCTCATTACGGTGTGGTAAGAAAAAGTATTTGTTACAATTATCATTATACTTTTTGTAAAAGCCTTTATTATATTTATTACAAAGAGTCTCTGCAGACTTCTTCCAGAACAGCACATCACTTTTATTGATAAAGTATGGGGTTAGATCAAAACCACCACCAAACCACCAAATGGTTTTTTTACCGACAACTGCCTCAAAGAACCTAATATTTAAGTGCGAACATGGAGCTTTAGGATTCCAGGGGTGCACGATAACAGATACACCAGTCGCATTAAATTTCTTTAATCCTTTCATGCCAGTTTTTTCTAAAGCACTAGATGGTAGTTTTCCCCCTGTAATACTAGAAAAGTTAACGGCTGCTTTTTCTAAATATTTATTACCTGATATTTCACAACTTAGGCCACCACCACCTTGATTATGTTTCCATTTAGTAATATTTCTATTTGAAGAACTATCAAGCTGTTGTATTTCATCAATGATAATTCCTTGCACCTTTGAAAAGGATTTATATATATCTTTTGTTTTCATTTATTAGTGTCTTAAAATTTTATTTGTCAAAATATCCTTAATCGTAGAAGATTTTTCCTCATCACCTAATTTTCCTTTTACAATACAGTCAATTTTTCCATCAAATATTTTCTCTATAGTAGTTATATCATTAATATATTGTTCGTTCGAATAATTAGCACTCGTTGAGATAATTGGCCCATTTAAATTTTCACATAGTTCATCTATAACAGGATGACTCGTAATTCTTATAGCTATACTATTATTGGACTCAAGCCATGGCGGACAATCTTTATTTATTGGAACAACCCATGTTGTAAAGCTTCCATCAGTTAATGCTTTATTTTTAAATAAACTTTTATCTATAATCTTTTTTAAATAATTTATATCTGAGGCGAGAATGATAAAGTTTTTAGTTAAATCTCTACCTTTAATATTAAAGATATCTTCTACACTTGATTTATTGAATGGATCACATCCAATTCCATATATGCCTTCAGTTGGATAAATTGCATTTCCACCATTTTTGATAATCTCTGAGGCAGCAAAAGGATCAAGTTTTGGTATCATTTTTTTGCTCGTGTTCTACGAGCGCGTCTCTTAGGTGCATTTTTTATCATTTCAATACATGTAAGTTCATCTAGGGATTTTGGGTCAACATCTTTTGGTATACGCACATTTTTCTTGCCGTCAGTTATATACGGCCCATACATTCCATTGAGTACCTTTATTCCTGATGAATCAAATATATTAATTTCTCTATTTGCATCAATTTCTCTTTTTTCTTCAATGCGCGTAATAGCCTCGGCTTCTGATAGAGAAAAAATATCAATATCCTTCATTGATACATTAGTTTTACCACATTTAACATAAGGTCCAAATGGACCAATATTTATAAGTATTTCCTCTTTTTCGAATTCCCCAATCTTTTCGGGCAGCTTAAACAGTCGAATTGCATCATCAAGCGTTATTGAATCAATATTCTTTTTTTGATCAGGTGTCAATGCTGCCCATTTTGGTTTTTCTTCATCTTCTTTTGTGCCCATTTGAATTGTTGGCCCATATCTAGTTAGTCTTACGGTCACAGGCCTTTTTGTTTCTGGATGGATTCCTAAGTCTTTGAGTTCTCTTTGTTCAGAGATATCAACAGTTTTAATCTTTTCATCAAGATTCTCCTTAAATGGTTTATATGTTTTTTCAACACATTCCATATATTCTTTTTCGCCATTTGCTATTTTATCTAAATCTTCTTCAAGACGGGCAGTAAAATCATAATCAACTAAGTCATCTCTAAAATGGTTTATGAGAGTCTCATAGACAACCTTAGCTAATGCTGTCGGCTGAAAATTACTTTTTTCTGGATCAACATAATTACTCTCCATTATTTTATTAATAATAGTCACATATGTTGACGGTCTTCCAATACCTAATTCCTCCAGCGCTTGTATTAAACTCGCTTGATTGTATCTAGCAGGAGGCTGAGTAAATTTTTGTTCCGCATTAACACTATCAAGATTTAGCTCATCATTTATTTTCAAGCTTTCCAGTATTTTTTTATTCTCTTTTTCTTTTTCATCATTATCACTAAAACTATAAACTTCTTTGAATCCAGGAAACTCTAGATATGAACCAGAATATTTAAATGTGAAATCATTTTCCATAGATAGGTCTATTGATACTGTTTTGCTAATAGAGTCTTTCATTTGAGATGCCAATGTTCTTTTCCATATTAAATCATATAGCTTATAATCATTTTCTTCGAGATACTTTTTCACAGCACTAGGTGTATTTGACATAGATGTCGGCCTTATTGCCTCATGGGCCTCTTGTGCATTTTTTGATTTACCTTTGTATATTCTTACTTGATCCTCTGCTAGCGTTGGGTGATTTTTTTTAAGATATGATGAAATATCGGATAAAGCATCTTTTGACAAGTTTGTTGAATCTGTTCTCATATAACTTATCAAACCAACGGGTTGACCACTCCCTATATCCATCCCTTGATAGAGTCTTTGTGCTATTGCAGAGGTTTGTTTAACAGAAAGCCCAAGACTTGTATAAGCGGTTTGTTGCAAAGATGCAGTTGTGAATGGGGCCTTAGGTTTGGTTTTTCTTTGACCATTTTTTATATTTGATACTTTTACATTTTTATATTTTTCTATTTTTGATTTTATCTCTTCAGCGCTTTTAGAGTCATTTATACTTGTAATATTATCTTTTTTTATTTTCTCTCCATTAATTTCTATTAATTCTATTTCTATGTTTCTATCATTATTTGAAACGCTTGCAGACAAATTCCAGTACTCTTGTGGATCAAATGCATTTATTTTAATTTCACGCTCTACGATTAATCTTAATGCTGGACTTTGAACTCTTCCCGCTCTTGCATCACGACTCACCTTCTTCCATAAAAATTCAGAAATATCATAGCCCATTAAGTAATCAAGAGTCCTTCTAGCTAAATATGCATCCCACTGACTAATAGATATTGTTCGTGGATTTTTTAAAGCATCTACAACAGCATTTTTTGTAATTTCATTGAATACAACTCGATGCGTCTCTTTACCTTTTAAGAATTTTGCTTTTTCTAAAATATCATATAAGTGTTTTGATATTGCTTCACCCTCTCTATCCGGGTCAGTCGCAAAATATATTACATCAGCATCCTTCGTATATTTTTTGATGTCATCAATTACAGACTTTTTATTATTCGATACCTTCCAAACTGGCTTAAATCCCTTGTCTACATCAATCCCCTTTCTTGCAGAAGAAACAAGATCTCTTACATGACCAACTGATGCAACGACTTTAAAATCTGGGCCAAGAAATTTTTCAATACTCTTAACCTTTGTTGGTGACTCTACTATCATTAAGTTTTTCATAGCTAACCTAGGCTTAATTATTCTTTTTTTTACTTTATACTATCAAAATAACAATAAGTACAAGACATTAGGTTAAAAAAATGACTTTGAGAACGATATTGCACTACCCAGATAATAGATTAAGACAACTTTGTCCTGATCAGACTGAATATAATAATGAGTTGAAAACACTAATATCTGATATGTTTGAAACTATGTACCATGAGAAAGGTATTGGTCTGTCAGCAATACAGATTAATGTAATAACAAGAGTGATAACAATTGATGTTTCGAAAGATAGAAATGAAAAGATTATACTTATTAATCCCGTTATCTTGGATAAAAGAGAACCTATCGTTTTTGATGAGGGCTGTTTATCTGTTCCTGGATTCTACGAAAAAGTCGATAGATATAATTATATTAAATACCAAGCTAATGACATTAAAGGTAAGCTGTATGAGGCTGAAGCCACAGACTTGCTAGCTGTATGTATTCAACACGAGATTGATCATCTTAATGGAAAATTGTTTGTTGATTATCTATCTGACATGAAAAGATCAAAGATTGAGAAAGGCCTTATTAAGCAAAAACAAAATCCAGAATCGAGTAAAAGATCGGAGAACCCGTATATAAAGTGACTAAGCTAAAGATAATTTATTTTGGAAGCCCTTATTATTCAGTATCACTACTAAAAAAGATTATTAGCTTAGGACATCAAGTACCTTTAGTAATTTCACAAGGCTCAGAGAAGACGAGAAGAGGAAAAATAGTCCATACATCAATATATGAGTTTTGTGATAAAAATGGATTAAGATGTATTACGCCTGATCAATTTAGTAATCCCGTTGTGGATGATATTTCAAGTATCAAAGCTGACCTCGGTATCGTCTATGCTTATGGAAAAATAATCCCACAATCCATTATTGATGCTACTAGGTTCGGTATCATGAACCTTCACTGCTCACTACTGCCTGCATACCGCGGTGCTGCCCCCATTCAGCATGCATTAATAAATAATGAAACTACAACCGGTGTAACTTATTTTGAAATAAATCAAAAACTGGATGAAGGAAAGTTGGTATTGAATAAAGCGTACACTATAAAAGAATCAGATAATTGTACTGCGGTACAAGATAATCTAACTGACATAGCTGTTGAGTGTTGTTCAGAAGCAATCGATAAAATATGCGCAAAAGAATATATCCAAAGTACATTAATCGAAAAGCCAACTTATGCCAAAAAAATAAAAAAGGAAGATGCATTCTTAAATTGGGATATGAATGTGAGAGTAATGTTTAATATGATAAGAGCGCTCCATTTATGGCCAGTGGCACGCATTAATCTCTTCGGAGATAATATAAAAATACTTGATGCAAATTGTATTGAAAAAAAACACGAATATCCAACTGGCACTGTAGTCAGTTTCAATAAAAATGAATTAGTAATAGCAGCAAAGGAAGGATTTTTATCTATTTTAAAGCTTCAGCTTGAAGGTAAAAAAACTATTACAAGTAGAGATTTGTATAATTCAAATCACCCTATTAAAGAAACTCTTATTAATAATTGCGCTAATATTTCATATAAATCATTATAATTTAAATATTTTATGATGTAGAATTATGACCAGACACATCTATGAAAAAGATAGCAGTATTAGGCGGAGGGCAAGTAGGTTCCTCTTTAGCAAAAATTCTTACCGATGATGGAAATGATATAACCCTTATCGACACAAATCTATCGGTCATTGAAGATCTTCAAGAAGATAATGATATAAAAACTATTCATGGTAATGCTTCATCACCATCAGTTTTAGAACAAGCTGAGGTAAACGATTGCGACATACTAATCGCAACAACGGCAAGCGATGAAGTAAATTTAGTTTCTTGTCACTTAGCTAAGAAGATGTTTAATGTACCCACTGTAATAGCAAGATTACGTAACTCAGAGTTTCAAGTAAGTACATCTGGATTTGATTTAGACTTATTTTCCATTAATTCTATAATTAGCCCAAGTCAGTTAGTTACAGATTTTATAAAAAATATAATCGAACACCCAGGCGCATTCCAAGCATATGATTTTGCTGACGGAAAGCTTCAAGTTATAGGAGCTACAGTTTTAAAAGATGGCCCGCTAGCCGGTCGAAAGTTATCAGAATTTAAAAAACACCTACCAAATGTAGATGTAAATGTAATTGCATTATATAGAGATAGAAAAATACTACCCGTGAATGGAACTACTGTTATTGAAACAGGCGATGATTTATTTTTCCTTGCAACAGAAGAAAATATGAGATTTATGAGTGAATTGAGTAAAAATCAGTCTCGCATAGAGAATATTATGATTGCAGGAGGAGGAATTGTTGGAATGACATTAGCTGATAAACTTTCGCAAAAATTTTCCACGAAAATTATAGAAAAAGACTTAATCAGATCAAAATATTTATCAGAGTCTTTAGAAGACACAGTTGTTTTGAATGACGATATTTCAGATGAGTCCTTATTAGATAATGAGGGGATTGAAGAAGTAGACTATTTCTGTAGCGTTACAAATGATGATCAGATGAATATTTTGTCTGCAAAACTGGCTAAAGATCTAGGAGCAAAAAAATCAATAGCAATCATCAATAAGCTCTCATATAGAAAACTTGTATCTAAAGAAATTGATGTTGTTGTCTCTCCTGAGGATGTAACTATTGGCTCTATTTTAGCTTCTGTAAGAACAAGTGATGTTGTTAAAGTACATTCTCTAGGTTTCGGAGAAGCAGAATTATTAGAAATTATTATTCATGGTGATAATAAAACATCAAAAGTTGTTGGCAAAAAAGTATCAGAATTAGAATTACCATCAGGTTGCAGAATAGGTGCAATCTACAGGGAAGGAAAAGTCATTCTATTAAATGAAGATGTAAGCATACAAAGTAATGATCGATTAATTATTTATTTACTTCATAAAAAAGATTTTTCTAAACTTGCGAAACTACTCCAAGTAAGTATTGGCTTTTTCTAAATGAACTATTATCAAATACTTAAAATAACTGGCATTATCCTATTAATTTTTAGTTTTTTCTTACTAATACCGTTAATTGCATCTTTTTACTACGCTATTAGTGTAGACAATTTTCTACAATCTTTTTTGATAGTTTTTTTTTCTGGGCTAATCACATATTTTCCTAATAAAAAAGAAAAATCACAAATTAAAATAAAAGAAGGGTTTCTTATTGTTGCAATTTTTTGGTTTGTTTTAAGCATCTTTGGTTCAGTGCCTTTCATTTTAGATAAACAACTCAATCTTAGTTTTATAGACGCAATTTTTGAATCAACTTCTGGTTGGACTACAACAGGTGCCACTGTTATAACAAATATTGAAGAATTGAGTAGACCACTTCTCCTTTACCGTCAATTGCTCCAGTGGCTAGGAGGTATTGGGATAGTTGTTCTCGTTTTAGCTATATTACCCATCTTAGGTGTAGGAGGGATGTATTTATATAAAGCTGAAACATCATCACCTATCAAAGATAATAAATTATCTCCAAGAATTAAAGAAACCGCCAAAAGTTTATGGGGTGTTTACCTTATATTAACAATCATATGTATGATATTTTATAAACTCGCAGGTATGAATTTTTTTGATGCTATTGGGCATAGCTTCTCTACAGTGTCTATAGGTGGCTTTTCTACACACAATGAAAGCATAGGATACTACTCAAGTGATTATATAAAAATAATATGTATGGTATTCATGTTTTTATCAGCATTAAATTTTGTTCTACATTTTTTATTCTATAAAACAAAATCTTTTGATAATTATTTTTCTAATTCTGAAGCTAAAACATTTATAGTTATAATTATGGGCCTCCTTATTCTGGTGTTCCTTTTTTCAATAGGAGGGAGATTATCGTCAATTAACAATATAGATTTAATCTTCCATGTGTTGTCTTTTGTAACTACATCAGGTTTCACTGTTTCAGAGTATAACATATGGCCTACGTTTATTATTACTCTGATATTTTTATCAAGTTTTATAGGTGCATGTGCAGGATCAGCTGGTGGAGGAATGAAAGTTATAAGAATAACTATTGCTCTAAAGTCTATAAAAAAACAGTTATTAAAAGTAATACATCCCAAAGCTCAGATATCTATAAAAGTTAATGATAAAAAAGTAGAAGATGTAACTATTGAGACTATTTTGTCATTCATAATCCTATATATTGTTATTTTCTTTATATCGTCGTTACTAATTATGATGTCAGGACATGATTTGATCACATCCTTTTCAACAACTGCCGCATGTATAAATAATCTCGGTCCAGCTCTTGGAGAAGCTTATGGGAACTATGCATCTCTCAATGATTTTTCTAAATCGTTACTTTCATTGATGATGATTATAGGAAGGCTTGAGATTTATACATTTATTATCTTAATAACAAAATATTTTTGGAAATACTAAATAGATGTCAAAACCTTTTATATCAAAAAATAATCCGTTTGGTGAATCAGAAGTTAATGGAGAGATTTTTGAATACAAATATTTTTATCCAAGATATTGGCTCACATGGAGTTTTCTTGGCCTAAGTTTTCTAGTTGCATACTTACCAAAATATCTAAGAGCCCTACTTGGTGAACTAATAGGTAAGGTTTTATATAATTTTGGTAAATCAAAAAAAGATATTGTTGAGATAAATATGAAGCTAACATTTGACGAGTTAAGTCAAGAAGATCGAACTAAGTTATCTAAATTATTTTTTAGAAACCTTGGGCATATGTACATTAATTTACCTTTACTTTGGTGGAAGAGTGATAGGGCACTACAAAAATTGATTGACAAAAAAGGTTTAAACTTAATAGACGACAATTTACAGAAAGATCAGAGTATAATTTTATTAGCACCTCACACGTTATCATTAGATTTTGGTGGTCGAGCATTATCTAAGTATGACTTATTAAGTATGTATAAACCTTTTAAAAATGAGCTATTGAATTGGTTCATTGGTAGATCAAGAAGTAAAGATACTGATAAAGTTGTGATCTATCCTCGTGACAAGATTCGTATGAAAACTATTATTAAAAATATGAGAAAACCTAGTGTATTTTATTTGCTTGCAGACGAGGATATAAGTATGGAAGATTCACTGTTTTCTAATTTTTTTGATACTCAAAAAACTGCACTCAAGTCTGTTAGTAAACTTGCAAAAATTACAAAATCTAGAGTTCTGCCATGTACATGCACTTATGACATAAAAAAGCAGAAGTATCATTTTCAAGTATTTCCTGAACTTGAAAATTTTCCATCAGACAATCTTCAGGATGATTGTGCTAAGATAAATTCTGTACTAGAAAAACAAATTATGATTAATAAAATGCAATACATGTGGACACTTAGAATTTATAAGAACAGACCTGATGGAAGTGATATTTATAAGATATAATTGTATATGAATTTTTATAATATTAATAAACCTTTTGATACTCATCGAATTAAAGTTAGCGATATCCATGAGATCTATATTGAAGAATATGGAAATAAAAATGGCGCACCATTAATTTTTTTACATGGAGGACCAGGAGCGGGAACATCTCCAATTTACCAAAAATATTTCAATCCTGAAAAGTATCACTTAATAATGTTCGACCAAAGAGGCTGTGGGAAGTCCACACCTTATGGAGAGGTTTCAGAAAATTCAACTAATCATCTAATAGCTGACATAAACTCAATCTCAGACTATCTAAGTATTGAAAAGTTTTATATTTATGGTGGCTCGTGGGGATCAACACTAGCACTACTTTATGCTGAAACATATCCGGAGAGAGTTATCTCCTTGGTATTAAGAGGTGTGTTTCTGTGCAGAAAAAATGATATCCAATGGTTTTATCAATATGGCGCCTCTGAGATATATCCTGCGTACTGGGAAAATTATATCTCTATAGTAGATAAAGCTATGACAGATGATATTCTATCTGAGTATCACAAAATGATATTTTCTGATGATGAAAAACTTGCCAACAAGGCTTGTAAAGAATGGTCATTATGGGAAGGTAGATCCTCTTGTTTATATCCCACTCGCAATGTGGTTGATGCATTTGATGAGTGCTCAGTATCACTTGCTAGAATCGAGTCTCATTTCTTTGTCAATGACTGCTTTATTGAAGAGAATCAAATTATAAAAAATATAGATAAAATTTTAGGAATACCATGTACAATCGTCCATGGTCAGTATGACGTTGTATGTCCTATTAGACAGGCATATGATCTTAATCAGGTTTATCCAAAGTCTAGACTAATCGTTGCTGAGGACGCTGGGCACTCACTTTTAGAGCCGACAATTAGTAAAGAAATATTGAGTATATTTGATGAACTTGTTGTTTAGAATCATAACATTTTTTCTGATAATTCCATTTATTGTTCATTGCACTCATATATATATTCCAGATAAATCTAGAGAGTCAATGATATATGAACAAAGCTTAAGTGAGATATTTGATGGAAAACATCTTTATATAGATTACAAGTTCGGGAAATATTCAATGTTAGAAGTATATAATGAGGATCATAACACTGCAGTATTATTTTTACACGGGAGGGGGTTAAGCCCTAATGAACAAAATTTGGCATACCCTGTAAGAGTCACATTGAGTAATCTTTACAACACATATAGCCTTCAATTGCCAGTATTAAAAAAACAATCTACATATTTAGAATATACAAAAATATTTTATGATTCAGACGAAAGAATATTATCTGCACTTGAACATATATATAAAAAAAATAATAAAGTAATAATAATTGCACACAGCTGTGGCGTGCATATGCTGATGTCATTTATACAAAATAAAAACTTTACTAACAATATAAGTTCCTTAGTTTTAATTGGAAGTGGGGCTGTAGATAAAGGAGAAAAACTTATTTACGAATATCCTTATGGTAAGATACAAGTTCCAATACTAGATTTATTTGGTGAAAATGATTTTAATTTAGTTTTGAAAAATGCGAATAAAAGAAAGCAACTTATAAAAGAAACAAGTGCTAAATCACAACAGATTAAAATAAAATCATCAGATCATTATCATACAGATAATAGCGAGAGAGTTATAACTTTTGTAAAGAAATGGCTAAGTAATCAATAATATATTAATATATGACATGAGAAAAATTCAGGAAAGTAGAAAAACTAAGGAAACAGACATTACCCTTTCTTTAAACCTTGATGGCTCAGGTAATAGCAATCTCTCTGCAAATTTACCTTTTTTGGAACACATGCTTGATCAAACTACTCGTTATTCCTCAATAGATCTTGACTTAAATGCAAAAGGTGATCTTGAAATAGATGCTCATCATACTGTAGAAGATATTGGAATTACACTGGGTGCTGCATTCGATAAGGCTCTTGGTGATAAGAAAGGAATTCATAGATTTGGCTATGCTTATATCCCTCTTGATGAAGCTTTGTCACGAGTTGTTATAGATTTTTCAGGTCGACCAGGTCTTATATATAATGCAACCTACCCAAGAGCAAGAGTAGGAGAATTTGATGTTGAACTTTTGAGTGAATTTTTTCATGGCTTTAGTAATCATGCTAAAGCTACTATTCATATTGATAATATTAGAGGAAAGAATGCTCACCATATAGCGGAGACAATATTCAAAGCATTCGGTAAAGCTTTAAAGATGGCCATCTCTTTTGACAAACAAAATATAAATAAGATACCGTCGACTAAAGAATTTCTTTGATGAAAAATATTGCTGTTATAGATTATGGGATGAGTAATCTCCATAGTGTTTTAAAATCATTAAAAAAAGTCATTAATAAAAATTATAATCTTTCTATAGCATATTCTTCAAGGGACATTGAAGATGCATCATTACTTGTTCTTCCTGGGCAGGGTGCAGCTAATTCATGTATAGAAAAACTTGCGTCTGACTTTCCAAATCTTAAAACACACATTATGAATAAGCCCTTTCTGGGAATATGCCTTGGGTTTCAAATTCTTTTTGAAAAATCATTTGAGAATGATGGCGTTGATTGTTTTTCTTTAATAACTGGAGATGTGAAAGATTTTAGAAGCACTATAAAAAAAGATATGAAAGTTCCACATATGGGTTGGAATAAAGTAAACCAAAAATATAATCATATTCTTTGGGAAAACATTCCCGATAAATCTTTTTTTTATTTTGTTCATAGTTATTATGCGAAGGCAACTACTGAAACTAATATACTTTCAGATTCTGATTACGAGATAAATTTTACATCTGCCATTCTTAAAGATAATATTTTTGCTTGCCAATTCCACCCTGAAAAAAGTTCCAAACATGGCTTACAGCTCTTATCAAACTTTATCAACTGGTCAGAAAAATTAACATGATTATATATCCTGCAATTGACATTATAGACAGTAAATGCGTTCGACTTTCAAGGGGAGACTACACTTTAAAAACAATTTACTCAGAAAATCTAAATGACATTACAAAAAATTGGATTAGAGATGGAACCAAATTCATACATATAGTTGACCTTGATGGAGCTAAGGCTGGTATCCCTACTAATATTGAAAATATTCTTGATATAAGAAAATCATTCCCAAATATTTTCATGCAGGTTGGTGGAGGAATTAGAACTATAGACACTATAGAAAAGTACATTAGTCATGGTGTGGATCGAATTATTCTTGGTACAAAAGTTTTAAAGAATAAAGAATTTATTTTATCTTTGGACAAAAGCATTAGGCAACGTATTGCTATAGATATTGCTGTTAAAGACGGTAAACTTGCTGGCGATGGTTGGGAAAAAACTGAAAGTGAGAATATAAAATCTTTTATTGAATATCTTGAAATCAATGAGATTAAAATGTTTATCATCACTGATATAAGCAAGGATGGAATGATGAAAGGCATAAGTAAAAATTCAATAAATTCTATATTAAATTATATCACTACAAGCGCAATCATATCAGGAGGGGTTACAACTATGGATGATGTAAGAACTATATTATCTATGGATAAATCAAAAATTAATGGAATGATAATAGGCAAAGCACTTTATGAAGATTCTATCAAACTGTCTGAGGCTATTGATGAGTGTAGCTAAAAGAATTATTCCTTGTTTAGATGTCGACAAAGGCAGGGTTGTAAAAGGGACAAACTTTATAGATATCGTGGATGCAGGAGACCCTGTGGAAATTGCTCAAAAATACGATAATGAGGGTGCAGATGAAATAACCTTCCTGGACATTACCGCATCACATGAGGGTCGTAATAATATATTGAGCGTAGTTGAAAGAGTAGCTGATGAAGTATTTATACCTCTGACTGTTGGCGGTGGCGTTAAAAACTTTAATGATGTAAGAGCTTTATTATCTGTAGGTGCGGATAAAGTTACAATAAATACTGCTGCTGTGTCTAATCCTGATATGATCGATGATGTAACTGATAAGATTGGGAGACAATGTATAGTTGTAGCTGTAGATGTGAAAAAAATTGATAATGATTATATTGTTTTTACACATGGCGGTAGAACACAAACTAACCTTAAAGCCTATGATTGGTGTCTTGAATGTCAAAAAAGAGGAGCTGGTGAAATCTTATTGACGAGTATGGACAAAGATGGAACTAAAGATGGATTTGATGTTGAGATACTTAGTAAAATTTCAAATAATGTTACTATACCAGTAATAGCATCTGGTGGAGCTGGGAACTTAGATCATTTATATCAAGCAATTGTTAGAGGAAATGCAGACGCCGTGTTGGCAGCAAGTATTTTTCATTTTGGAGAATATACGATAAGTCAGGCTAAAGAGTACTTGAAAGCCAAAGGTATTTCAGTAAGATAATTTTTTGTGAGGATTGAATGAAAGATATATTAGATAGACTAGACAAAATTTTAGAAGATAGAAAATCTTCAAACCCTAAAGATTCTTATATCGCTTCATTATATAAAAAAGGCAATAATCATATTTGTAATAAAGTGGTTGAAGAAGCTAGTGAGCTTGTAGAAGCTACAAGACAAAGTGAAAATCAAATTATCCATGAATCTGCAGATTTATTATTTCATGTACTTGTATTATTAGCTTCACATGACATTAAATATGTTAGGATATTAGAGGAATTAGAGAGTAGATTTGGTACTTCTGGTATAGAAGAGAAAAAAAATAGAAAATGATGAGGTAGTAAAATGTTAAGCGGAATATCTCCATGGTCAATATTACTTATTTTAATCATAGTTGTTGTATTGTTTGGTACAAAGAAACTTAGAAACGTTGGTGCTGATTTAGGAGCAGCGATGAAGAGTTTCAAAAAGTCCTCAAAAGAAGACTCTACTAGCAATAAAACAATTGACGATGATAATCAAAATAAAAATACTTAACGATGTTTGATATAGGTTTTTGGGAATTATTTTTTTTATTCCTCCTAACACTTTTTGTCTTGGGTCCTGAAAAGCTTCCAGAAGTTGCCTCTTATCTTGGTAAACAGTTCGGTAAAGTACAACGCTACTTTAGTTCAGTAAAGGATCAAATTGACAGCGAGGTAGATAGTACTGACATTAAATCAATATTGAAAGATCAAGAGTTGTCTATATCAGAATTACAAAAAAGAATTAAAGAGACACAATATGAGTCAGAGTCAGACAAATCAGAAAAATCTGATTAAAAATTCATTCGTTCCACATCTATTAGAGCTTAGGAGTAGGCTTACTAAAATCCTATTATCTGTGTTAGTAATATTTATACTATTAATTCCTTTCTCAGGAGAGATTTATAATATTTTATCTATACCTCTTTTGAATGCTCTTCCTGATGGCAGCGAGATGATTGCAATAGATGTAGCATCACCATTTTTAATTCCCTTTAAGCTAGTTATTTATTTATCCATATTCATTGTAATACCATATATTCTCTATCATCTGTGGTCGTTCATTGCACCTGGCCTGTACGCGCATGAAAAGAAACTTATTTTTCCATTGATATTATCAAGCAGCTTTTTATTTTATCTAGGCGCGTCATTTGCATACTTCATAGTATTTCCTTTAATATTCGTTTTTTTCATTGGTATTGCTCCAACTGATGTTGCTGTCATGACTGATATCGGAAGATATTTAGATTTTGTAATAGCGTTATTTTTTGCATTTGGATTCTCCTTTGAGGTACCAATAGTGACAGTACTATTAATAACGTCTGGTATTACAACAAGAGAAAAACTTGCTTCAAAAAGACCATATATCATAGTGGGTGCTTTTACTCTTGGTATGCTACTGACTCCACCTGATGTGATATCACAAATACTTCTTGCCTTGCCTATGTGGCTATTATATGAAATCGGTCTTCACTCCTCAAAATATTTTAAAATAAGAAAATTATCTAATAATAATGAAGAAGTATATAATGATATTGCAAATAAAAAATGAAATCTCAAGGCACTAGAAAAATATGGTTTGTACGCCATGCTCAATCAGAATATAACAAGAAACATCTTTTTACAGGATGGCATGATCCTCAATTAACAGAAAAAGGTATGAGCGCAGCTTTAAATCTTAAGCAAGAATTATCAGATGTCGTATTCGATTATGTATTTAGTTCTCCTTTGCAAAGAGCAATGACTACAGCAATTAGTATTGTAGGTGATTACGTAGACATAACATATGATGATCGTTTGAAAGAAAGAAGTTACGGTGACTGGTCTGGATTAAATAAATCAGATGTTAGAACTAAAATTGGTGATGATGCTTTTTTTTCTGCTAGAAGAGGTTGGAGTACAAGCCCACCTAATGGAGAAAGTTTAAAAGATGTTAGCTTAAGAGTATTGAGCTTTATTGATTCATTACCTAGTAGTGGAAATATATTAGTTGTCTCTCACGGAAATACAATAAGGGCAATTAGCGTTCTGCTTGGCATCAACACTGAAGAAGAGGTATCCTCATATGAAATCAAGACAGGAACTTTTCTACTTTATGAATAAAAAAGCCAGCTTCCTGCTGGCTTCTTTATATACGGAGGAGGTCTGTATATAAGTATATTATCATATTATGATACTCAGTCAATACCAAGTTCAGAAGCTATTCTATCCCATACCTTAATCCTTAACTGTAAAGATGTAATACCGGAATTATATGCTAGCTCATACGCTTCATCGGTATCACAAATCGTATCAAGCAATTTAATAGATAGTGGGCCATGTCTATCTCCATCTATATTTATGTGCCTTTTTAAGTAAGTAAGTAGATTTTTTGTTGAATTGTTATATTCAATGCATGCGACTATATAGCTAAACATATTTGGTATAACTTTTTCTCTACCAAGTGTGAAGCTGCCAACAATTTTTGGTAAATTCCCTGATAGTGCAATATCAAGATCAAATTTAATAAAATCCTTAACTTCGTCGTATATGGTTAATTCATCAATAAATTTTTTATCATACTCTTCACTTTTCAATCTTTCAGTTAAAAGATTAATTTGTGAGGCATTAGCATTCATTTTATCCATAGCTAAAAGATAAATTTCAAAGTGAGATATATACCCAATATCATCAATGTCATCACTTTCTTCACACAATACAATTTCATTTATAAAATTAGTCAGTCCATTTTTAGTATTTTGATTCGGCATCCAAGGTATGTCATTGACAGTAATTCCTGATTGAAGCCCCTTAAGCAGACTCATAAATCCCCATACTGAAAATATATGAGACTGCATAAACTGTCTTACTTGATCTGCATTGAGTGTACTAGAAAAAAGCCTATGCGAAGCAAGCGATTGTTGCAGTTCTTCAATTACTTTTTTATAATTATCAAGACTATCCATATTCTCTGTGGGCCCGGCAGGACTCGAACCTGCGACCAATGGATTATGAGTCCACTGCTCTAACCAACTGAGCTACAGGCCCTAATTTAATTTTTATAAGATCATGTTCTTCTTTTTTCTTATATACTTCTGATGATATTCTTCAGCAATCCAAAAAGTCCCAGCCATGCTTATTGAGGTGACAATATTACCATTAAACTTGTCGTTATTTAAATTTCTTTTGAACGTGTCTGCGATTAAATATTGATCTTCATCTAGACAAAAGATCTCAGATCTATATTGCGTCCCGATATCAGGGCCTTGACGATTTAAAGTTGTTGGATCATGTATCTCAAAAAAAAGTTTTAATAAGCTTTCATAGGAAATAGCCTGACTATCAAACTTTACTCGAACTGCTTCTGCATGTTCTGTGTTACCAACACAAACATCCTGATAATTTGGGTTTTTTGTTACACCGCCTATATAACCAACCTCTGTATTTAATACTCCAGGTTGTGATAAGAATTTTTCCTCGATACCCCAAAAACATCCTGCAGCAAAAATTGCAAGATTAGTCATTATCTAAAAAACTTTTAAGATTTTGTGCACGTGATGGGTGTCTTAGTTTTCTTAGAGCTTTTGCCTCTATTTGCCTTATTCTCTCTCTTGTGACATCAAACTGTTTACCAACTTCCTCTAGTGTATGGTCAGTATTCATATCAATGCCGAACCGCATTCTTAAAACTTTAGCTTCCCTTGGAGTGAGACTAGATAAAATATCACGTGTTGAGTCTGATAGACCATCATTGATAGTCTGTTCTAAAGGTTTTTCTGCATTTTCATCTTCTATAAAGTCACCTAGATGTGAATCTTCATCATCACCTACTGGTGATTCCATAGATATAGGTTCTTTCGCTATCTTTAGGACCCTTCGAACCTTTTCTTCAGTCATATCCATATGTTCAGCTAGTTCCTCAGGCGAGGCTTCTTTACCATTCTCTTGGAGAAGCTTTCTTTGTATTCTATTCAGTTTGTTAATTGTTTCGATCATGTGAACCGGTATTCGGATAGTCCTCGCTTGATCGGCAATCGACCTTGTTATAGCTTGCCTAATCCACCAAGTTGCGTAGGTTGAAAATTTATATCCTCTTCTATACTCAAATTTATCCACAGCTTTCATTAAGCCTATATTACCCTCTTGAATTAAATCTAAGAATTGTAATCCTCGATTAGTGTATTTCTTAGCTATGGATATTACCAAACGTAAATTCGCTTCAACCATTTCTCTTTTGGCGTTTCTCTCTTTAATCTCTCCAGTTCTTCTAGCTTTATTGATAACTTTAATTTCTTGAATACTGATTCTCTGTCCCAGACTCGATAAGCGTTAGCTTTTTATTAATTTTACTAAATTCTTTCGAAAAAAGTGCCTCCATCAGTACCTGGTTTGAGGTGATTATTCTTAATTTCTTCTTGGATATTTATATCTGTCTCATGATTTTTGAAGAGCTTAACAAATTCTTTTTTAGAGAGTGACGTTTGTTTAAGACAAAGTGAAAACATTTCTTTTTCATATTTCACAATGTTATTAGAAATATCTTGGATTTTAGCTATTAGTTTTTCAATAAAAAGGCTAGTAAATTTAAAATTTGAAATTTCGTCTTTTATTTTATCAAATATTTTTTCCGCTTTTATCTGATCTTTTTGAGATTTATATTTATCAAAATATTCTTTTATTATTAATATTTTCTGAGATACAAGTTCTTTATCAGGTGAATTATCAATTATTTCCTCCTCCTCCTCCGTCTCGCTTATCTCATCAGATTTGTCTGATGCTACAGGAGCCTCAGGTATCTGTTCTGTTCTGAATCCCTCGTTAGAATTTTCTTTAACATCCAGAATATAATCAGAAATTTGTGCCTCTAACTCTTCCTCTTCTTTAAATAACTTCAAGAAATAGCTTACTGATAATGGAAATCTTTGAATTGCTTGATAAATTAATTTTTGCCCTTCTTCAATTTTCTTGGCAATAACTATCTCACCAGCTCTATTTAGAAGTTCAACAGTACCCATTTCTCGCATGTACATTCTTACAGGATCTGATGTTCTTCCAAATTCTTCATCAAGATTAGATAATACTTCTACAGCTTCTTGTTCAGTGATCTCATTATCATCATCATCTGTTACCTCCTCATCTCCAATAACGACTTCTGTTTGTATATCTTTATTGCTTTCTACAACCTTAATTTTTAAATCCGTGATTAATTTAATGATTCCATCTATTTGATCAGCATCATATAAATTAGTAGGCAAAAGATCATTTATCTCTCCAATCGTAAGGAATCCTTGCGATCTTCCTTTTTCAATGAGCTCTTTAATTTCTTTTTGTTTGGTTTTAGATAAATTATTGCTTGGCATAGATATATTCTTCTTTGGAAGTGAGGTATTATATCACTAATAATATTTTAATTAACACAAAAAACCTGATTTCCAGTTAATATTGGGGTCAAGTTCAGATTTTTCAAGATAATTCATGGCTGAAATCTATACACCTAACTGTGACTTTGACATGAAAGCTCATGAATTTGAGCTTTTGGGTGTTGATGATCGATTTCATACACTTGATTCATGTCGAGGGGAAAAAGCGACTCTCATTATGTTTATCTGTAATCATTGCCCATATGTTCAATCTATCATTGATCAACTTGCTACTGAAGTAAGTGTCATGCAGAAAAAACGCATCGGATGCGTTGCCATTAATTCTAATGATTATGATGCATATCCGGATGATTCATTTGAAAACATGCAGAAGGTCTCTAAAAGATTTGGTTTTAGCTTCCCATACCTCATAGATGATAAGCAAAATATTGCAAAAAAATATAAATCTGTTTGTACGCCAGATTTCTTTGGATTTAATAGTAATCTAGAGTTACAGTATCGGGGAAGATTTGATGATAGAAAAATGTCGAAACAAATGTCAGCTAATTCGAGTGATTTATTTAAAGGCATGATAGAAATAGCTAGAACTGGGAAGGGACCTGTAAACCAAATTCCGAGTGTTGGGTGCTCAATTAAATGGAGACAAGGTGAATAATCGTATTTTAGCGAATGCTATAAGGTTCCTGAGTATTGATGCAGTTAATAAGGCAAATTCTGGACACCCAGGAGCACCGATGGGTATGGCTGATATTGCCACAGTTTTATGGAGAGAGTTTCTAAAGCATAATCCAAAAAATCCTAAATGGTTCAACAGAGATAGATTTGTTCTGTCAAATGGACATGGTTCAATGCTGCTATATTCCCTTTTACATCTAAGCGGTTATAAATTATCGATCAATGATATAAAAAAATTTAGACAATTAAATTCATTAACACCAGGACATCCAGAGTGTGATATCACGCCAGGTGTAGAGACAACAACTGGACCTCTTGGGCAGGGACTTGCCAATGGTGTCGGAATGGCTCTGGCAGAAAAAAATTTAGCTGCTGAATATAATAAACCTGGTAATACTATTATTGATCATAATACATATGTTTTTGCAGGTGATGGGTGTTTAATGGAGGGAGTTTCTCACGAAGCATGCTCACTAGCAGGGACAATGAAACTTAATAAACTAATAGTCTTTTATGACATGAACAGTATTTCCATAGATGGAAATGTCAATGGTTGGTTTACCGAAGATATCCCATCCAGATTTAAGAGTTATGGCTGGAACGTTGTAAAAAATATTAATGGCCATGACTTTGTAAGCATTAGACAAGCTATAAAAAATGCGAAGAGCCAAATTACTAAGCCGACCATAATATGCTGCAAGACAGTCATAGGTTATGGATCCCCAAAATATCAAGGAACAAGTGCTGCACACGGAGCACCAATTGGAAAAGATGAGGCAGAAGTAGTAAGAAAAAGATTAGGTTGGAAATACAAGCCTTTCAATATACCAAAAGAAATTTATACGAGTTGGGATGGATGTACAAAAGGTAAAAAAAGTGAGGATCAATGGAATAAGAAGATACAAAAATATAAAAAATTATATAAAAAGGAATATAACGAACTAAATAGAAGGATAAAAAATAAACTATCAGCTATTACAATAAATAATTTAAATAAATTTATTTTAAAAACTCATAAACCAATGGCAACTAGGAAATCTTCACAAGTGGTGATGTCTGTATTTGGTAAATACATGCCAGAACTTATTGGTGGCTCAGCAGATCTTAAAGGATCAAATTTATCATATTACGATGACATGAAAGTTTTCTCACCAAATAATCCTTCTGGTAAATATGTTTATTATGGAGTGAGAGAGTTTGGAATGTCTGCAATTTCAAATGGTATATACTTACATGGAGCAATGAGACCCTTTGCTAGCACGTTCTTGATATTCTCTGAATATGCAAAAAACGCGATAAGAATGTCTGCACTAATGAAATTGCCTATAGTATATATTTTTACACATGATTCAATTGGTCTTGGTGAAGATGGACCAACACACCAGGCTGTTGAACAGATTTCGTCACTTAGACTTATCCCAGACTTGGATGTTTGGAGACCAGCAGACACACAAGAAACAGCAGTTGCATGGAAGCATGCGCTCTTGTCACAAGAAAGACCATCGGCTCTTGCCTTAACAAGACAAACTCTTAAAGAACTCCCTAAATCAAAAGTACAAAATATGAATATTAATAAAGGGGGCTACATAGTCTTTGGATCGCGTAATGAGCCAGATGGGATTATAATTGCCTCTGGGTCTGAGGTATCTATTGCACTTCAAGCCGCCATGGAACTTAAAGATAAAGACTTAGATATCCGTGTTATTTCAATGCCATGCCAAGAGCTATATGAGAGGCAGACTTCAGCATACAAAAACAAATGTATTCCTAAAAATTTTGATAATATACTTGCTGTTGAATCTGGCAGAGGTCAGAGTTGGTTTAAATATATAGGCAAAAAAGGTTCAATGATAACTATGGAATCTTTTGGGTTATCAGGTACTGGAAATGATGTTATGAGACACTTCGGCTTTACTGTGACTAACATAAAAAAACAAATGCAAAAATTAATAAAAAAAATATAGGTGAGTATATGACAATTAGAGTAGCTATAAATGGATTTGGAAGAATTGGCAGAAACATATTGAGAGCTAAATATGAAAATAGTGCATATGAAGATATTAAAATCGTAGCCATAAATGATTTAGGTGATAGTAGTATAAACGCACACTTATTAGTACATGATACAGTCCACGGTAAATTCAATACTCCCGTTGATGTCAATGGGGATAAAATCATTATAAATAATCAAGATGAAATTCTTGTTACATCTGAAAGAAACCCTGAAAAATTACCATGGAGCAAACTAAATGTTGATGTAGTTTATGAATGTACAGGAATATTTGTATCAAAAGAAAAAGCTGGTGGACATATAAAAGCAGGAGCCAGTAAAGTTATTATATCTGCTCCAGGAAAAGAAGTTGATAACACGGTTGTCTTTGGTGTAAATCATGAGACGTTGACTGACAATCAAGAAGTTATTTCAAATGCATCTTGCACGACAAACTGTCTTGCTACAGTCATTAAAAATATTCATAAAAATCTAGAAATAACAAATGGTCTAATGACAACAATCCACTCATATACTAACGATCAGGTCTTAACAGATGTTTATCACTCAGATTTAAGACGAGCACGTTCCGCTACACAATCTATGATACCAACAAACACAGGTGCCGCCGCTGCTGTTGGATTAGTTATGCCAGATTTAAATGGTAAGCTAGATGGTTTTGCAATTCGTGTACCAACGACAAATGTTTCTGTTGTCGATTTATGTTTTAATACAAGTAAATCTACATCTGTAGATGAACTTAATAATCTTGTATTACAATCATCTGAGGGCGACATGAAAAATATTGTTGGCTATAACAAACTTCCTTTAGTTTCTATTGATTTTAATCATTCATCTTACTCATCTGTATTTGATGAAAGTTTAACAAGAGCATCCGACGATAAGTTATACAAAATTTGTGCTTGGTATGATAACGAATGGGGATTTTCTAATAGAATGTTAGATGTGACGATGCATTGGGTTAGTTAAGTGACACTTGACAGTATTGTATCAACAAGAATTCTAGTAAGGTTTGACTTCAATGTTCCAATGAATAATGGAAATATTGTAAATGATTTCAGAATTAAGCAGTCGCTAGAAACTATACATAAACTGTTAGCAAATAAAAATAAGATTATCATTGTCTCACATTTAGGAAGGCCAACAGAAGGTGTCTACGAAGAATCTTTATCACTTAAGCCGATATGCAAATATTTATCAACACTTTTAGAGAGAGATATTAAATTTTTTAATTCTTATAGAGATAATATAAATTTTGAGAATTATGAAATTGCTATGCTCGAAAATGTGAGATTTAATACAGGTGAGAAATCCTCTGATTCAGATTTATCAAAAGCATATGCTTCATTAGCAGACTATTTCGTTTTTGATGCTTTTGGTGTATCACACAGGAAAGAAAGCAGCACATTCGGCGTGAGTGAATATCTCAAAACTTTTCCTGGTTTAAATATTAGTAATGAGATTTCTACAATAAACCAACTTATAAACGAAGACTCTAGGCCTATGACTATAATTATTTCAGGGGCTAAAGTATCAACTAAACTCATTGTGATAAAAAAGCTATTAGCAAAATGTGATTTCATGATTCTTGGAGGCGGCATTTTAAATACATTTTTAAAAGCAAAAGGTAGCGAAATTGGCAAGTCTCTTTATGAAGAAGATCTTGTTAATGAAGCAAAAAATATATTAAGCTCTGACTTTTCATCAAAGATTATATTTCCTATTGACATGTCCTGTGAGTCAGAATCAAAACCCAAGAATATAGATGTTAGTAACATTAGTAATAACGATATTATTTTTGATGTGGGAGAAAAAAGCCTCGAACATATTAAATCAATAATTAATAAATCAGCTGCTATATTTTGGAACGGACCTCTCGGATATGTAGAAAAAGAGCCTTTTGATATAGGAACTATAGAGTTAGCAAAAACAATTGCTGAGCATAATTGTTTTTCTATTATAGGTGGTGGTGATACACTACCTATCATTGAAAATTTAAATTTACAAAGCCAATTTAGCTGTCTATCCACAGGAGGAGGGTCCCTTCTCACATACTTAGAAGGAGGCGATTTACCCATATTGGATAAGTTGGATTTTAATATATGAAAAAAAGAACAAAAATTATTGCGTCTCTTGGTCCATCATCCTCAACTGGAACTAAGTTAGAAAAGATGATGCTCGCAGGTACAGATGTTTTTAGGATTAACCTCTCTCATACTACCATCGAAGATGCAAAAACATTAATAGATTTAGTCAGAAGCAAAGAAAAAAAAATAGGCAGGCCTGTTGCAATAATGATTGATCTTCAAGGTCAAAAAATAAGGATAAAAGGATTTTCAAATAAAACGCATATAACATTAAAGACAGGGGATAATTTTATTATCAACCGAGATCTTAATGAAAACGGAAGCCAAAAACAAGTTGGAGTCACATATAAAGATTTATACAAAAACGTGAATGAAGGCGATGAACTACTTCTAAGCGATGCTTTAATTAAACTGAGAGTTAATAATATACAGTCTAAAAAGATATATACAACCGTAGAGCGTGGAGGTAAATTAAAACCTCACCAAGGATTAAATAAAAAAGGTGGTGGCCTATCATTATCAGGAATTACTGCTAAAGATAAATCAGACCTAAAAAAATCATTACGTTATGAATATGATTATATAGCTGTGTCTTTTGTAAAAGATGAAAAAGATATTCTAGCAATCAAAAATATTATTAAGGATAAAGATATTAAAGTAATTGCAAAAATTGAAAGAAATGAAGCTCTAAAAAATATTGATAAAATAACTAAAGTTTCAGATGGTCTATTAGTTGCTCGTGGCGATCTTGGCGTTGAAATTGGCATAGAACAGCTGCCTGCTGCACAAAGGTTTTTAATAAGAAAAGCTATATCTTTTGATAAATTAGCAATAGTTGCGACTCAAATGATGGAATCTATGATTACTAATAGAGTACCAACAAGAGCAGAAGTATTTGATGTTGCCAATGCTGTTACATCAGGCGTTGATGCAATTATGTTTTCAGCAGAAACAGCAATAGGTAAGTATCCATCGGACGTAATTAGTGAGGCTAGTAGAATTTGCGCTGAATCCGAAGGAGCCTATATAAGGCCGCTGTCAGTTGATAGAGTTGTTCCTAAGACACTTCCGGTTGACCAAGTAATTGCTTTATCAGCAGTTTACAGTGCTAAATTAACAAAAGTTGTTGCAATTGCTGCACTTACAGAAACTGGTTCTACAGCACTATGGATGTCTAGAGTGCAATCAAATATTCCTATATATGCTATGACCCAAAATATAAAAACAGCAAGAAGAATATGTCTATATAAAGGCGTTCAGTCTATAAAACTAGATAAATTAGAGGAAAATCATGCTCAAGCTAATATGCAAGTGATAGGACTTATGAAAAAGATTGGTACGGTGAAAAAAGGAGACTTAGTTATCATAACAAAAGGAGATCTATTGGGGACTAGCGGTGGAACAAATGCAATGAAGGTTGTGGAAGTTGGTAATATGCTAGAAATTAATGACTAGGAGAAAATATAATGGATAAAAATATTCTTGAAGAAACAGCAAAAAAAATGATGGCTCAACCCAAAGGTATTTTAGCAATGGATGAAAGCAGCCCTACTATCGCTAAACGTTTAGCATCAATAAATACTGAAAATAACGAGATTAATAGAAGAAGATATAGAGAATTAATTGTTACTGCGCCGAATCTTTCTAGTTACATAAGTGGAGCAATATTATTTGAAGAAACATTTGAGCAAAAAATGTCAGACGGAACTCTTTTTAGAGACTATCTTAATTCGATAGGAATACTTCCAGGTATTAAAGTAGATAAAGGAGCAAAGGATTTTGCATGTCATCCTAATGAAAAAATCACCGAAGGTCTCGATGGTTTAAGAGAGCGATTAGCTGGTTATTATGCTAACGGAGCAAAGTTCTGCAAATGGAGAGCAGTTATAACTATCGGTCAGGATATTCCATCTGAAGCTTGCATCGAATCAAATATGAATGCGCTAGCTAGATATGCCTCCCTATGCCAGGAAAATAATTTAGTTCCAATAGTGGAACCGGAAGTTCTTATAAATGGATCTCATACTATAGAACAATGCGATACAGTTACTAGAAAATCACTTGAATCCTTATTTAAAAATCTTGATATGTTAAATGTCTATCTTCCAGGAACAGTACTTAAACCAAGCATGGTAATTTCAGGACAAGATAACAGTTCGAGAGCCGACAACAACACCGTCGCTAATATGACAGTTGACTGCCTATCCGATTGTGTCCCAAAGACTACTTCTGGAATTGCATTTTTATCAGGTGGGCAAAGTGATACAGAGGCTGAAGAGCATTTGAACATCATGAATAAGAAAAATAATCTACCATGGAGAGTGACTTTCTCATATGCAAGGGCAATACAAGCCGCAGCACTTGCAGCTTGGCAAGGAGATGACACAAATTTAGATAATGCTCAAAAGATTCTCATAGAGCGTGCTAGTAGATGTTCAAAAGCATCTGTAGGTGAATTATAGAAATTTGCTAATTTTATCTTGGATAGTTTTAATATCAGCTGACTTAGTGTAGTTGATCATGGGAATACTTGTATATTTTCTAATTTCTTTAAAGTTATCCATGTTGTTTTTATTTTGTGTATTTAAAATAAGTAAGTCTAATCTTACTTTGTATTTCTCAAAGGCCAGTATGTTTGATAGAGCTCCACTAATACATCCCAACTCATCTTTAATAATTAAGATATTAAATGATCCAATCATCTTCATAAGATCAATATTTAAACCATCCAGAGCAAGAGGAGAAAAAGCGCCACCTGCGCCCTCTACTAATACAGGAGCATTTTTTGATATTACTTTGAGTTTTTTATAATAATCTTTTAAAAATATCTTTCTTTTTGCTCTTTTAATAGCCAGATATGGGGAGATTGGCGGTATGAATCTATATGGGTTCAACTCGTCTAAGTCCATGACTTTATTTACTATACTGTAATACTTGGTGGAATCTTCAGGAATTAGTTCGCCCTTCCTTTTTACACAACCAGTTTCAATAGGTTTAAATACAAGACAACTGTATTTTTTATTTAAACCTTTTATTAGTTTTGTTCCTATGAAGGTTTTACCAACATCTGTGTTGGTCCCAGTTATAAATAGATATTTAGGCATTAACAATCATATTATAGACTTGTTGATATCTAGTAATAAGAGTATTTTTTATTTTTTCAGGAATATTTATTTGTGTGCTTTGCCAGCCTATTTCTCTTAGATAATTTCTAAAAAACTGTTTATCAAAAAAATCTACATCTCTGTTATTTCTGTCTTGTTCTAGGCAATATCTTGAACAATCAGGTGTAAATATTTCGTCAATTAATATGATATTATTTTGTTCATCATAGCCAAACTCAAATTTTGTATCTATCAGACATAAACCTTTTGATAGCGCATATTCATGTGCAAAGTTATAGAGCTCTATACTTTTTTTGTTTATGTAGATTGCTTCATCATTACCGATTAGTTCCTTCATTTGAGTGAATGTTATACTTTCATCTTTATCACCCACTTCAGCTTTGGTTGATGGAGTAAAAATCGGAACATCAAATCTATCATTTAACTTGAGTCCAGGCTTCATGCTAATGTCTGATACTTTTCCATTTTTGAGATATTCGGAATATGCAGAGCCAGACAAATAACCACGAACAATTGATTCTATTCTGATAGGTCGACATTTTTTTACAAGCATGCAAGATTCATGAGATTTGGGGATTAAGTCTTGCAGCTCACTATCATCCAATAGATGATTCTTGATTATATGCTGAGTCTTGTTAAACCAAAACTTCGTAATTTTCGTTAGCAATGATCCTTTTGTAGTAACTTCGTCATCAAACACAAAATCAAAAGCAGATATTTTATCTGATGTTTTAATGAGAAGTTTATCTTGAGAGTAATTAAATACTTGTCTAATCTTCCCAGAGAATAGCGGACTATTCTCTAGAAAATAAGTATCATTTTGATTCATTAATTATTTAAGCTCATTAATATATTTAGAGAACCTATCTTTATTTGTAGCAAACTTTTTCTCAGCATCAGCAGCATACTCACTTGCAGCAGATAAATTGGTTGTGTTATCACCAACAGAAACTATTCCAACCATACCTAAAATATAATGAGGAGTGCACTTATACCCGTAGACACCCTCTTTAGTGAAAGTAATTTTAAGTTCTTCATTAATCTTGCCATCCCACTGAAGTGAACTGTCAGGACTCATTTCACTAATCGAGGCAGTATTATGCCCGGGATTAGTAGCTTTCCATGTAACTGTATCACCAGGATTTATCTGAAGCACAGCAGGTTTAAAAACCATCATTTGCCCATTAGAAGAGCTTAGCATCTCTACAGTATGATCGGCAGAAAATGCTGGCACACTAATAACAAATATCATTAGTACGAGTAACTTTCTTATTATTTCCATGATTTCTCCTTTTAAATTCCTTATAAGTTTTGTAGGAGTATTTTATCATAAAAAAATTATTTTAATTAAGCTAATGAATGACTTATACTGACCTCACCACCACTACATAAAATGAAAGATTATAAAATAGCTCCATCAATTCTATCCGCAGACTTTGCTAATCTTGGTAAAGATGTGTCAGATGTGGTAGAAGCGGGAGCAGATTTTATACACTTTGATGTGATGGACAACCATTATGTGCCTAATTTAACGATAGGCCCTCTAGTATGTGAAGCTCTTCGTAATTATGGAATAAAGTCGATCATTGATGTTCACTTAATGATTAGTCCTGTAGATGAAATAATACCTGATTTTGCGAGAGCAGGAGCTAATTACATTACATTTCACCCAGAAGCATCCAAACATGTAGACAGAACAATTAAGTTGATCAAAGACAACGGATGCATGCCTGGCATAGTTCTTAATCCAGCTACTAATGTATCTATTCTGGAATATTGTCTTGATCAGATAGATATGGTTCTGCTTATGTCGGTAAACCCTGGTTTTGCAGGACAAAAATTCATAGAGTCAACATATGAAAAAATCATTGAAGTTAAAGAAATGATCGATGCAGTTAATCCAAATATTAGATTAGAAGTGGATGGCGGCATTAATCTAAAGAATATAGGTAAAGTTGCAGAGTGTGGCGCAAACACATTTGTAGCAGGGTCAGCAATCTTTAATTCAGATAATTATAAAAAAACTATTTCTCAAATGAGAGAAATTATTTCTAAATCATAGTAAAGATAAATGGACTTTACTGAGTTTTCAAATAAGGTCAAAGATGGTTTTAATTTGATACCTTTGATCAAAGAACTTGATTCAATTAAGAAAGAAGCTATTGATATTTATGGTCACCATTTTGATCAAAAAAAGTCATTTTTCTTTGAATCTTTAGAAGGAGATAAAAATTGGAGCCGATATACAATAATAGGATGTTCCTCCGGAGACTACCTAGAAGTATTTGGTAATAAGATAAAAAAATACAGTAACTTTTTAGAAGAAAGTGAGTATCATGATGAAAATCCTATAAATTGGATTGAAAACTTTTTTTCCTCTTATAAGGTATTTATTCCAAAAACCCTGCCTTCTTTTTGTGGGGGCCTTGTGGGACATTTTTCGTTTGAATCTGTTTGTTACTTTGAAGAGAGCGTTATAAGAAGAGACCAAAAAAATGATATTAATGCACCAGATATATCATTAATCATCTGTAAAGAATTCATTGTATTCGACAAAGTTAATAATAAGATATTTATAGTTGTTTTTTCAAATAATACATTAGAAGGATATAAAGAAAGTACAAAAAAACTCAATGAATATGAATTATTACTCAACAAAAGCTCAGATAAAACAAAAGATGTAAATGTTTCATATGAAATGAATTTAAAGTATGACTTTGAAAGAAAAGATTTCTTGTCTTCGGTAAATAAGATTAAAGAATATATTAATCAAGGAGATGTGATGCAAGTCGTATTATCTCAGAGAATGACGATTGATTTTCATGAAAGGCCAATTGAATTTTATAAGGAACTTAGGAAAATTAATCCCTCACCATACATGTATTATCTTAATATGGGCGATTATGTGGTTGTAGGATCGTCACCTGAAATTTTAGTAAGGTTAGAGGATGAAAATATTACAGTAAGACCTATTGCTGGCACCAGGCCGAGGAGTGATGATAACAAAAAAGATAAAGATTATGAAATAGACCTATTAAATGATAAAAAGGAATTAGCAGAACATTTAATGCTTATAGATTTGGGTAGGAATGATATTGGTAGGATTTGTAAGACAGGGTCCATAAATTTAACCGACCAAATGATAATAGAAAAATATTCACACGTCATGCACATGGTTTCAAATGTAGAAGGACAAATCAAACCTAATTTATCTATGTTTGATGTGCTTCGTGCAACTTTTCCTGCGGGGACGGTTTCAGGCGCACCTAAAATTAGAGCGTTACAAATTATATTTGAGCTTGAGAACATAAGTAGAGGTATTTATGCTGGTGCTATTGGTTACCTGGGATGGAATGGAAATATGGATACCGCTATTGCTATCAGAACTTGTGTTATAAAATCAGAAAAGCTTCACATTCAATGTGGCGCGGGTATAGTATACGATTCTGTACCTGAGCTTGAATGGGTTGAAACTATAAATAAAGGTAAGGCGATCATTAAGGCTTTGGAAAAACTTAGAGAACGAATATGATATTGATGATTGATAATTATGACTCTTTTACCTTTAATATAGTCCAATATTTAGGTGAATTAGGGGCAGACGTATTGGTAAAAAGAAATAATAAAATTACCCTAGACGAAATTGATAGACTTAATCCAGAAAAGATAGTCATCTCTCCTGGACCATGCACCCCCAATGAAGCAGGTATATCATTAGAGGTAGTAAAGAAATATTATAAAACTATACCGATATTAGGAGTTTGCTTGGGCCATCAGACTATTGGACAAGTATTTGGAGGGAACATAGTCTCTGCTAAAAAAATTATGCATGGTAAAACATCTCAAATAATACATGATGGTGATTATATATTTAAAGACATTGCTCAAGAATTCACAGCTACTAGGTACCACTCATTGGTCATAGAGAAAAAATCATTTCCAGATTCGCTGTTGGTTACAGCTAGAACAAAGGATGATGAACCAGAATCTGAAATTATGGGTTTAAGACATAAGGAATATAATTTATTTGGAGTCCAGTTTCACCCTGAATCAATTTTGACAGATTCTGGACACAAACTTCTCGAGAATTTTCTAGATGTCTAGCTTTCAAAACATATTGGACAATCTAAAAAATAGTCAAGATTTATCTACGGATGAAGCATTCATTGTCTCTGAAAAAATGTTTGAAGGATTTCTAGCTGATGATCAAATAAAAGATATTCTTTTGTTACTTAATAAAAAAAATATTTGCTCAAATGAATTAATTGGTTTCGCAAGGGCAATGAGAAAAATTTCTACAAAAGTTGAAATTAACGACAAGGTTATTGATAGCTGTGGTACCGGCGGGGATGGTTTGAATACATTTAATATCTCCACATGTGCATCTTTCATAGCTGCGGCTTGTGATGTTAAAGTTGCAAAACATGGTAATAAAGCCATTACAAGTTCATCAGGAAGCGCAGACTTGCTGCATGATGCTGGTGCTAAGATTGACCTAGCTCCAGAACATGTAAGTAAGTGTATAGAGCATACAAACTTTGGGTTTATGTTCGCCCCTTTGCATCATCAGGCTATGAAAAATGTAGCAAATACTAGAAAAAGTATTGCTCCAGATAAAACTATTTTTAATATGTTAGGGCCTATTACAAACCCCGCTAATGCAAAAATTCAGTTAATAGGTGTATATAATAATGAAGTGATGCATTTAATCGCTAACGCTTTACTCGAGTTGGGCACTTCAAGAGCACTAATAATTAATTCAAGAGATGGTATGGATGAGGCAAGTATTTATAGTGAAACAGATGTATTAGAAATTAAAAATAATAGTATTGATAGCTATTCAATAGATCCTAAAGATTTTGGAATAAGGGGCAACAGTATTGAGGAAATTAAAACAAACTCTGAAAGGAGTAGTCTTGATATTATTTATACTGTTATTAATAACGTAGATTCGGATGCTAGGAAGATATCTCTTCTAAATGCATCCCTTCTAGTTATGTTATTCAAGGAGATTAGTTTGAGAGATGCATTATCAGAATGTAATGATGCTCTAGAGAATTATTTAGTTAGAGATAAATTTAATCAATACATAGATTTTACAAATCAGGTTTCAAAAGATGTTAAATGAAATAATTAATAATAAACTAAAAGAGGTCAATCAGCTTAGAGAGACACTAGACATATCTGGTATAAATATAAATTCTAATAAAAAAAATCATTTCTATAAGAGACTATTAAAGAATCAAAACAATAAAAAAAATTCAATTATCGCAGAGATAAAAAGAAGATCTCCTAGCAAAGGTGTGCTGGCTGAAAACTTAAATGTTTCAAAAACTGTTTCTGAATATGAATCTGGAGGAGCTGCATGTATCTCAGTATTAACAGAAAAGGACTACTTTAATGGATCTAATGAGGATCTATTAGAAGCTAAAAATTCCATCAACCTCCCTTTGCTTCGAAAAGATTTTATGCTCGATCCTATTCAGATATACGAAAGTAAAATGTTAGGAGCGGACTGTGTGTTGTTAATAGTTTCTGCTTTGTCTCAATCAACTTATAAACAATTGTTTGAATTGGCTTCCCAACTAGACTTAGATGTTCTCACAGAGGTACATGATATTAACGAATTAGATTTTGCCTTATCACAAAATTCAAAACTTATTGGTATCAATAATAGAAATCTGAAATCATTTGATGTTGATATTAATACGAGCATAGATCTTGCAAGAACCATAAATGATAATGACATAGTTCTTGTCAGTGAAAGTGGAATTAGTTCTAGTAGTGATATAATTACACTCAATAGTTCTGGAATTTATACCTTTTTAGTAGGTGAACATTTGATAAAATCAAACAACATAACTAATGAACTTGGAGTATTGATTAATGGGGAATAATTTAGGTATAAGACACTTAGCTTTAAAGGTCAAAAACTTTGAACAATGTTTTGTTTTCTATACAGAAATACTTGGGATGTCAATCGACTGGAAACCTGATGATAATAACGTTTATTTAACAAATGGCTCTGACAATCTCGCACTACATTATGACAGTAATGTATCTTGTGATTCGGATGATTCAAGACTAGATCATTTTGGAATTTTTGTGAAAAACAAAGAAGATATTGATACTTATTTGAAGCACATGAAGGATAACCAAGTAAAAATTCATAAAGAAAAAAAAGTCCACAGAGACGATTCTATTAGCTTTTATGTAGAAGATCCAGATGGTAATATTTTGCAGATACTATGGCATCCTACATTGAGCAATGAAACCTAATATAACAAATACTAGCCAAACTCTCGTTGTAAATTCATATTATGGTTTCTCATGTAGTGAGAGCAATAGATATGATGTAAATAAAAAAATAGAAGAAAACTTCAACCCAGTATATCTTATGTCTATATTAGATAATATATCAAAAACTCTAGAGACAAAAATATTACACACTTCAAAACATACATTTAAACCATCTGGAACCAGCCTTAGTTCAATCATAGAGTCTACTGAGACAGTATTCGGATCATCTGGTGTTGCCCATCTAAATGAAAGTCATATCAGTTTTCATTCATATTTTGAGAACTCTATAAAGAATATTATAATTTTGAGACTCGAGCTTCATATATCTTCATGTAGCAGAAAGAGCGTTTATTTTACTCTAGATAATTTAATGGAAGAACAACTATTCAATAGTTATGATGGATTGACATTAGATTTCTTTCATAGAGGAATTGATTTAGAACAAAATCAGGAGAATCACTCTATAATTACCTCATTTTTAGCAAACAAATCTAAAGAGTTTAATGTAAAGGCACATGACCAAACAGAATCGTTTAGTCATTATAAAATAGTAAAACATGAAGAAAAAATAAGATTACGTGAACTTTATGATTATTTATACAACTATCTTATTTAGATATAAAAGCTCATCTTTTTCATAATCTTTGAAGAAATCGTCATAAGTTTCTTCGCACTATCACTGAGTTCTACCGAGCCATGATCTTTTGCAGTATTTTTATGTTTAGTCTCATCTATTTTAATATCATTTAATATTTCTTTGCTTCTTTGATCATTATCAGGAAGTTTTTCTGTATATTCATCTAAATGAGCTTCAACTTGATCTTCTGTTTCGTAAATAAAGCCAAAAGATTTATTTTTCTCTAACTTGCCAACAAATGTTCCGATTGCGAACGAAGATAAATACCATAGTGTGTTTAAATAACTCGTCTTCCCTTCGAGCTCATTCATTCTGAGGTTTAACATATTTAGATGTTCTTTTTCTTCCTCACACATATCTAAAATAATTCGCTTTTGCGAAGCATCATTAGTTGTATACGCTTGGCCTCTATAAAGAGCTTGAGCACAAACCTCACCCATATGATTCACTCTCATAACTCTTTGAGACACCTTTTTATCATTGGATTTTAAATCAACATCTCTTATGTCTGTTTTGACTGGTTCAAATAAAACATTAAGAGCATAATCTATCTCTTTAAGTATATTATCTATATTAGGCATATATCAGCTTCCTTTTGGTATATTCTCAAATAATTACTTGTATACATTTAGTTAAATGAGTAAAATCTCTATCCGTGAGTATAAATGATAGTAACAAAGATTGGTATGTAATAGACGCCACAGATGTGGTTTTAGGACGCTTAGCGTCAAAAGTAGCTCATATGTTAAAAGGTAAACATAAACCCCAATATCAGCCACATACCGATGAGGGAGACTACATTATTGTGATCAATGCAAAAAAAATAAAAGTTACAGGCAATAAGCTATCAGATAAAATTTATTACAAGCATACTGGCTATATAGGCAACATGAAAGAAACGCCGCTAGGTAAAATGCTTGATAAAAAGCCTGACTTTGTAATAAAGAATGCTGTTAAAGGAATGCTACCAAAGAATCCACTAGGTAGATCAATGATTAAAAAACTCAAAATCTACGAAAGTGACACCCATGGGCATGGGGCACAAAAACCGACAGCTTTAGAGGTTTAAAGGAACTATGCATAAAACATACGGTACAGGTAGAAGAAAAACATCAAGCGCTAGAGTTTATCTAAATAGCGGAACTGGAGAAATTAAAATTAATTCACAGGGAGTAGATGAATTTACAAAATCTGCAACGCTAACTGCAAATTTACTGGCACCCCTTGCCAAAACACAAATGCAGGATAAAGTTAACTTAAATATCTCTGTAGTTGGCGGCGGAAAAAGCGGGCAAGTAGGGGCTATTGTTCATGGTCTGACAAGAGCGTTGGTAAAATATCAAAATGATTTATTACCTACTCTTAAAAGAGAAGGTTTCTTGACTAGAGATGATCGTAAAGTAGAACGTAAAAAAGTTGGCTTACGAAAAGCAAGAAAAGCTACCCAGTTCTCTAAACGATAGGTTCAGTAATTTCAACTTGGTTATCACCTGCACTTAATAGTAAGTGGGCATGATCCATAGCAAATATTCCATTTGTAATAACTCCCGGGATATTGTTTATTTTTGATTCTAAAGCTAAGGGTTGTGATATTTCTAAATTATGGACATCTAAAATAATATTACCGTTGTCTGTGGTAAATCCCTCTCTCAAAACAGGTCTACCACCAATTTTTATAAGTTCCAGTGCTATAGCACTTTGTGCTAATGGTATTACCTCCACAGGCAATGGAAATTTCCCTAGGGTATCAACTTTTTTTGATTCATCTACAATGCAAATAAACTTCTCAGAGTTATGAGCGAGTATTTTTTCCCTTGTTAATGCACCACCACCACCTTTAATCATATGAAGATATTTATTAACTTCATCAGCACCATCAATATATTTTGATAACTTTCCTACAGCACGGAGCTCATTTACATCGAATCCATTAGCTTTTAATAGTTCCGTGGACTTAACTGAACTCGAGACTATATCTTGTATTTTATTTTTAACTTTAGGAAGATATTCAATAAGAATATTAACTGTCGACCCAGAGCCAATACCCAGTATCTCACCATTTTCGATTAGATCGAGGACTGATTCCGCTACTTTACGTTTCTTAGAATTTTGATCCATTTTGAAAAAATATTATTTTTATAGTATACACTATAAGAATACTGCAAATGAGCGATAACTATAGAAAAAATTGTTACAAAAAAATATTAGACGCATCATCAGTCTATGATATTGCTATTAAGAGCCCGATGCAGTTTGCACCTAAATTGTCATCAAAACTAAAAAACAAAATTTATATTAAACGTGAAGATTTACAACCAGTCTTTTCATTCAAGTTACGAGGTGCATATAATAAAATTTCTAAAATTAAAAACCCGAAACACATTATTGCAGCATCAGCAGGTAACCATGCACAAGGCGTTGCTATGACATGTAAAAAACTGAAAATTCCATCCTCTATTGTAATGCCATCAACAACTCCATCCATCAAAGTTAATGCTGTTAAGAAATATGGCTCGAAGGTAATACTTTATGGCGATACATATGACGAAGCCTATCAATATGCCATTAAATTTTCTAAAAAAAACAACTACAATTTTGTTCATCCTTATGATGATATTGACGTTATTGCTGGTCAAGGAACTATTGGAATTGAAATACTTGAACAATTAAAAGAGCATCCTGATTACATTTTTATTCCTGTAGGCGGAGGCGGACTTTTAGCTGGTATAAGCGTGTACTTAAAAACAATCAATCCAAAAATAAAAATAGTTGCTGTAGAAGCAGAGGATTCAGCATGTTTTAATCTTGCATGTCAATTTGGAAAACCAACATCTTTGAAACATGTTGGTATATTTGCCGATGGGGTGGCAGTAAAAAAGATAGGTCTAAAAACATTTAAACTTACAAAAAATATTATTGACTATACGCTTACGGTAACAACAGATGAAATTTGCTCAAGTATTAAAGAACTATACGATGAAACACGAGTAATAGCAGAACCAGCAGGTGCTTTATCAGTAGCTGGTATGAAAAAATACATATCCACCCATAATATCAAAAATAAAAACATAGCTACGATATTATGCGGAGCTAATATGAATTTTGACAGGCTTGGGCACGTATCTGAAAGAGCAGATATTGGTGAAAGTGCGGAAGTAATATTGGGCGTAACTATTGATGAAAAACCTGGAAGTTTCAAAAAATTCTGCTCGATTATCGGAAAGAGATCGATTACAGAATTCAATTATCGCTATTCAAGTGAAAAAAGCGCGCAGGTATTTGTTGGAGTTAGGACAACAAAAGGATATGAAGAGCGAAAAGATATCATTTCAAAGTTAAAAAAATCAAAATATAAATGTTATGACCTTACAGACAACGAGATGGCTAAACTACACATAAGATACATGGTAGGTGGAACAAGCAACAATGCAAAGAACGAGAGAATCTATAGATTCATGTTTCCTGAAATACCTGGCGAGTTACTGAACTTTCTTAACGCTATAGGCTCAAAGTGGAATATTAGTCTGTTTCACTATAGAAACCATGGAGCAGACTTTGGAAGAGTATTGATTGGATTACAGGTCGAAGAAAACGATTTAGCTAGCCTTGAAAGGCATTTTAGCTCACTTAAATATGAATTCTACAATGAATCAGGCAATGTAGCTTACAGGCAGTTTTTGAAATAAAAAAGGCCCTGTGATAAGGGCCTTTTCCATACTTCTATGAAGAATTAACGTCTTTTACGCTTAGCAGTCTTTTTCTTAGCTACTTTACGCTTAGCAGTTTTCTTCTTAGCTACTTTTTTCTTAGCTTTTTTCTTAGCTACTTTACGCTTAGCAGTTTTCTTCTTAGCTACTTTACGCTTAGCAGTTTTCTTCTTAGCTACTTTACGCTTAGCAGTTTTCTTCTTAGCTACTTTACGCTTAGCAACTTTTTTACGTGTAGTTGTTACTTTTTTCTTAGCAACTTTACGCTTAGCTACTTTAGTTTTTCTTTTAGCTTTTGCTTTCTTTTTAACCATACATTCCTCCGCGGTATTGGTGGTTAATTATTAGTTTAGTAAAAACATTACATAAAACAAGTAAAAATTTGAGAAATATTTAAATAAATATTTTTTATTTTGTTAACTTAATTATAAAATCCCACTCTGTTTTTTCTAATTTTGTTATTGATAATCTATTACCTCGTTGGACAACTCGCATTTTAGATAATTCTTTATAAGATTTTAAATCTTTAAGTGTTACTATTTTTTTAAATTTTTTTTTAAACTTTACATCTACCATTAACCATGTTGGTGCATCTTTTTTACTTTTTGGATCATAATATTTTGCTTTTTTATTAAAAGCAGTATGATCAGCATATGCCTCTTTACATATTGTCATTTGGCCATATATTCCGGGTGTTTCGCAATTTGAATGATAGAAAAAGGCATTATCACCAATGCGCATTTCATCTCTTATCATATTTCGAACTTGGTAGTTTCTTATACCATCCCATGGTTCAGTCTTATCACGTGCCAGATCATCTATATCATAATCTTCTGGCTCATTCTTCATTAACCAAAAGTTCATTTAAGTGCTTCATTAAGGTTTTGATTGATGTTGTCTAATTCGATTTCTATAGACTTAAGATCATCTATTTTCATCTCATTTTTAATATCTGAGCCAGCTATATTAAGTAGTACTAATATTAAAAAATAATCATGTCCTACATTTTTTGTTTGAGATTTTACTTTTTCTGCTTCATTAACTATCCGATCGCGTGACTTTAGAAGAATTTCTTTTTCTTCCTCGGTACACATAACCGAAATATCTTGTCCTAGTATGTTTATGTCTACTTTAGTCTTTTCCATAATCTTTTATGTTATCTATTCTTTCAAGCAGAGACTTCAAATGAGATTTTGCTGTTTCATTTTTTTTTATCAATGCAGCTTTTTCAGCAACCAATTGTCCCTGTTGATTTTTTAATAATTGGTTTTCTAAATTTGTAGATTGGAACTGATTGTCGAGAGCTTTAAGGTTCTCTTTTAATATATTCAATTTATCTAATATATCTGACATACTGTATAATATAGTTTTAGTAACCACATTAATCAATAAAATTATTAATTTACATTGCTTTTCTATGAAAAATTCTACAAAAGATCTTATCGAACAAATAATTGAATTGGATGATTGCCCCTTCACAGAATTTGAAGTCCATGGATTTTTTATAGGATTGGTATTATCTTCTGAAGAGCAAAAGACAAAAAAAGATAAAATGATGAAATTTTTAGATTTGACTGAAGAATCTCTAACTTTAACTGACAAGCTTACAAATCTAATAAGTTCAGAGTTATCACAGGAGTTTCTTGAAATATACCCTGAAAGTGACTACATGATGAAAGAAAATATTGATATTGCTACCGCCCTATCTGAGTGGACATATTATTTTCTAATTTCATATCAAAATAGTTCATCATCTAACGATGATTTAAGAGAAAAAGAGATTTTAGATATATTTGATGAAATAAGCCAGATAAATCAAAAATACCAAACTGATGATAAATGTTCACCCAAGGATAACTTCAGTGATATAAATAGCTACATTACAAAATCAGCTTTATACTTATTTAAAAGGAACTCGAATGAATGATGATTTTATAAATAGAAGGAAGAAATTGCTTAATAAAATAAGTGATAACTCTTCATGCATAATTTTCTCAGAAGAAGAGAAAACCAGGAACAACGATGTCACATATAAGTTTAGGCAGTCGAGTAATTTCTTTTATTTGACAGGTATAGATGATCCTTCATTAGTGCTTATTATGACAAAATATAATAACGATACTTCTACAACATTGATTTGTCATAGACCCAATGATAAAGACCGTATTTGGACGGGACAAATCCCTTCTAATTCTTCGTATAGGTCCAAATATAATTTAGATAGTGTTATTTATTTTGATGAAATAGAGAAAATCAACCTAAGAGATATAGAGAATTTATATTATGAGTTTCATCATCATGATCGCATGGTGGAATTTTTATCAAACTTAGAAAGTTCAGTTACAAGTAGATACTTAACTAATTCTAATTACTTATCATCTAGGCTAGACCTTTCTAATTTGATATTTGAAATGAGATTAATAAAGTCAAGTCATGAAATTGATGAAATAAAACATGCAGCATCAGTTTCCACTAAAGCACATATTAATTTAATGAAAACTTGTAAACCTAACTTGAAAGAATATCAAATTGAATCAGATTTCATGAAAGTTTGTATGGATAATGCATGTAATCAAGCATACCCTGCTATAGTTGCATCCGGTAAGAATGGCACTATCCTCCATTACACTAAAAATAACTCTACCCTAAAAGCTGACGATTTACTTTTGGTAGATGCAGCTGCTGAATATAAAAATTATGCTTCTGATATTACCCGGACAATACCCATATCAGGTAAATTTAATCAATATCAAAAGCTAATTTATAATATCGTACTAAAAGCACAGACTATGGCAATTAAATCTTGTCTTGTTAATCAAACCCTAACAAACATTCATAGAATAGCAGTCAGATATATTGTAAAAGGTCTCTTGGATGTAAAAATACTTAGAGGAACATTAGAAAAGAACATTGAAAGTGAAAAATATAAAAAATTCTACATGCATAATACTGGACATTGGCTGGGACTAGATGTTCATGACCCTTGTCCATACGTCATCAACGGTAAGCCTGTGAAGTTAAAACCAGGAATGATTTTTACTGTAGAACCAGGGATATATATTTCTAAAGATAGTGGCGTTGATAAGAAATTTCATAATATTGCTATTAGGATTGAGGATGATGTTCTGATCACTAAGAAAGGTCCAATAGTTTTATCTGAAGCTGTCCCAAAAACTGTCACTGCTATAGAGACTCAAATGGCTCATGGCTAAAAAATACGATTTTGTTGTTATAGGTGGCGGACTTGTAGGTTGTATGGCATCTTTATCTATCAGTAGCAAGAATAAATCAGTTTGTTTAATAGAAAAAAACAAGATCAATAAGATTATAACAGATGATTACTCTCCACTTTCACTAAGTATAAATTCTGTAAACTTTCTAAAAGAAAAAAATATTTGGGACGAAAATTTAATTAAAAGTAATCTAATTGAATCACTGTATATAAAGCTTTTTAATAGTTTCAACACAATAAAAATATCAACTAGCGATATAAATTTTGAATCGATTGGACAAGTTGTAGATAAAGCATCTTTTTTATCTTATTTAAGAAACTTGTCTAAGAAAAATAAGAATATTGATGTTATAGATAATACTGAATTAGATATAAAGCAATTGGAGTCATTATCAAAAATTTATCTACCTAATGAGTCTGAGGCGATAGATTTCGGTCAACTTATAGTCACAGATGGAGCTAACTCCAAATTTGCAGAAAAGCTCAATATACCTTACAAGAATATTAACTATGATCAAACATCATATATCTTTAATGGTGAATATGACTCGATGGAGAAATCGACTGCACAAATATTCACTGATAAAGGTGTATTTGCTGTTTTGCCTGGTAATGGAAATAAAAAATCAATTGTAGCAACAATTCATAATCAATTTATTGATGACTTTAAATTTGAATCTAATACTGTTAATGAAAATTTATTAGTACGTCAGCTATTACCATATGTAAAAAATTTAAAAAATCTTAAGCTTATTTACAAACATCCTCTTAATACAGCTAGATTGGACAGTTGGTTTTTTAAAAAGACTCTATTTTTAGGAAATTCATCACAGCTATTACACCCGTTTGGGGCTCAAGGATTTAACTTTGCATTAGATTGCATAAAAAAGCTTGATACACAATGGGAATATTTATCTAGTAACGATAAATCTACTGAGCATGTAATAAATGATATCACTAAAAGAAGAAATGAACTTTTTAATGGAATTGATTTAACATCTTCACTATTACTGAAAAATAATATACTTGCAGCAATCTCTTCATCTTTTATTGCAAAAACCCTAAACTTATCAAATACGATTAAAAACTTTTTTATTAAAAGAATCCTAAATATATAACAATATGAACTTCAATATATCTAGCACGAGTCTTATATCTTACATTATGGCTTTGAGTCTAAATAAATATGGAATTGAGAATATAAGTTTAAGAAAACAAAATTTGAAATCATTTGGGAGATATTATTCACTTAATTACTTCAGTAAGAAATTTTTGGAACATTTAACCATTTGGGATCATATGGAATCAAAGCACATCGTTCCATATAATAATATTGAAATATATAAGAAAGATGTAAAGACACTATCTTTCCATGCTAAAGATATAAATATTGACTACTTAGGTTATATTATTAATGAAGACAATCTGATAAATTCAGTAACAAAAAAAATTACAGCTAATAAAAACTTTAACTTTATTTCTGAAAAGAATTATTCTGATAATCTCTCTACCTCTACAAACATAATTTCTGATTACAAAGACGTGTCTCCTGAAATTCAATCAAAAAACTATACTTCAAAAACTTATAATCAAACAGCTATAAATATTAATATCACTCACTCAAAATCAAATAATAATGTTCCAAGACAAATATTTTTCAATAATGAAATATTGGGTTTTCTCCCTATTAATGAGTATTGCTATAATTTAATTTGGAGTATGCCAAATAATTTATTTGAAAAAATATCTTTAGAGGATATGAAAGAATATAAAACACTTATTGAAAAGAGAGCTAATTTTATTCTAGGTGAGATTCAAGAAATAACTATCGGGGAATCATTTCCTCTGTCTGCTAGACATGCAGATATATATTTTTATCAAAATAATTTACTTATCGGAGAATCAGCGCATAAATTTCACCCACTCGCGGGTTTGGGTTTAAATATGGGTATTGAAGATATATCATTTCTCACACAATTAATCTTAAAACATCATGATTTGAAAGTTATATCTCGTGAGTATGCAATCAAACGCATATCTAAAAACAATAGCCTTCAACATATACTTGATTTAATAATACAATTTCACTCATCTGAGTTGATGCCAGATGATTTTAAAAAATATCTTTTAAACTTTTTTGATAAAACATTACTCATGAAACCAACTATCATTAAAAAAGCTACTGGTTGTGATAATAGAATTTAATCAATCAATAAGTAAATGGCAACAACTATCAATAAAGCAGAAAATATATTTTTAACCTTCTCTGGATCTATAATTTTCAAGAGGTATACACCAGTATAAGATCCTAAAATACTTGAAGGGATAAGAATCAATAATGACAAATGATTAAGTTTCTCTGTATAAATACTAGCATTAAGTATGAACATATAAATCAGAGATGTTATTGCTATTATCAAACCAATAGCAGATGCAGTAGCAATTGATTTTTTAATATCATTAATAATGAAAGATAAGTATGGTACAGATAATGTTCCGCCACCTATCCCCATTAAAGAGCTTATAGTTCCATTACTAAAAAAATATAAATATCCAATCTTATCTAATGTCTTAATATTATCTTTAATAATTCTAGCATCACTTATTAATAACATAGCTAAAACTATTAATATTAAGCTATAAATAATTTCAAGTAATTCTGAAGAGGTATGTTCAAGAATATAAATACCAAAAAAACAACCTACACTTACAAATATGAAATATTTTCTAACTAACTTTAGATTTATCAATTTATTTTTGTAATGTAAATATGAACTTGTAGAGCCAGCAAAAATTATACATATTAGAGATGTATAAACAGCTACTTGTAATTCATGACCACTAAACATATCAAAATATTTATGAATTATCATCAAGCCGGGTACAAATATAATTCCACCACCCAGACCAAGCATTCCTGCTGTAATCCCTCCAATAAAGCCGATAAGTATGTATACGTATATTAATTCCATATGTTATGCATCCAAAGTGAGTACATTCTAGTTTAAAATCTGGTTAAATATGGCATAATAAACCGAATTATTTTAGTAACCACAACCAATTAACAGTTATTTAGGAAAAAATCATATGTCAGGACATCACTTTTTATTCGTACCAGGGCCATCTAATGTTCCCTCAGCAGTTCAACAGGCAATACATTGCCCTATGGAAGATCACAGAAATCCAACAATACCAGATCTAATCCAGCCGATTACACAAGATTTAAAGAAACTTTTAAAAACAGAAACAGGGAAAGTTGTTTTTTTCCCATCATCAGGTACAGGTTGCTGGGAAGCAGCATTACAAAGTACGCTAAATATAGGTGATAAAGTATTAGGTGCTAGTTTTGGTCAGTTTAGTATGCTTTGGCTAGATATGTGCAAGAGACTTCAATTCGAAGCTATCACAATGGAAGAAGAGTGGGGCACAGGCGCTAATCCTGAAAGTTATCACAGAGAATTATCAGCAGATAAAAACCATGAAATCAAAGCTGTACTGGTCTGTCAAAATGAAACAGCCACAGGTGTTAGAAGTGATGTACAAGCTATCAGAAAAATCCTTGATGATTTAAATCATCCAGCGCTTCTTTTTGTAGATGGAGTTAGTTCTGTTGCAAGTTATGAATTTGAAATGGATAAGTGGGGTGTGGATGCAATTGTAAGTGGTTCACAAAAAGGCTTTATGTTGCCTGCAGGACTTGGAATATTAGGCGTCAGTCAAAAAGCCATTGCATCAATGAAAGACTCAAATTATCCAACATGCTATTTTGATGTAGCTGACATGATAGAAAAACTTGATGGAGGTTACCTACCATATACACCTCCTGTAAATCTACTAAGAGGTTTTAGAGTTGCTATAGATATGATTTTAGACGAAGGCCTTGAGAATGTATGGAAAAGACATCATCGCTTAGCAGAAGGAACTAGAAAAGCTATAACGGAAGGCTGGGGTTTAAAGTTATGTGCTAAAGAAGAGAAATGGTATTCAGATACTGTCTCTGCAATCATGGTTCCCGAGGGAGTTGATGGAGCTAAAGTTATTAGTACAGCATTTCATAAATATAACCTTGCTTTAGGAGCTGGTCTGTCGAAAGTTGCAGGCAAGGTATTTAGAATCGGTCACTTGGGCGATTTAAATGAATGTATGTTATTTGGTGCAATTTCAGGTGCTGAGATGGCCATGTTAGATAATGGTATAAAAGTCGAGCCTGGTAGTGGTGCAGCAGCTGCATCTAAGTACTGGTCATCAAATTAGGAGATATTAAATGAGTAAACCAAAAGCCATAGTAACAAGACGCTGGCCTACAGCAAATGAGGAGAGACTGAAAGAATATTTTGATGTTACATTTAACGAGTCAGATGTTCCTTTTACATCTGATCAACTTAAAGATGCTCTTAAAAACTGTGATGTATTCATGCCAACAGTTACTGATAAAGTAACACGCGATGTATTAAGCGTTGAAGGTAGAACTGCTAATATGATTGCTAACTTTGGTGTTGGTTTTAACCATATTGATATTGAAGCTGCAAAAGAATTAGGTATTACAGTATCTAATACGCCATCTGTACTAACGGACTGCACTGCTGATATTGCAATGTCACTTCTACTTATGGTTGCAAGAAGAGTTGGACAAGGTGAAAGAGAGCTAAGATCTGACAATTGGACGGGGTGGAGACCAACACACCTGCTTGGTACCAAAGTTACTGGAAAAAAACTCGGTGTTATTGGATTTGGAAGAATCGGTCAGGCTGTGGCTCAACGAGCTAAATTTGGCTTTGATATGGATATATTGTATTGGGATCCGTACGATATTCCTCAAGATATTGTAAGTAAGTTTGGTGCTACTAAACTTGATACTATCGAAGATATTTGTAAAGAATCTGATTTTGTGTCTGTTAATTGCCCAGCAACTAAAGAGACATTTCATTTAATGAATAAAGAAAGATTTGAAATGATGAAACCTACAGCATTTGTAATAAACACAGCGCGTGGAGATATTATTGATGAGAAGGCATTAGTTGATGCACTTGTAAATAAAGAAATTGCTGGCGCAGGTTTAGATGTATTTGAAACAGAACCTAACTTGCCATCAGAACTTAAAACACTTGAAAACGTAGTCTCATTCCCACACTTGGGAAGTGCTACTATAGAAACCAGAATCGCAATGGGTGATACAGCCATTAATAATGCTCTTGCGTTCTTTGATGACAAAGACCTGCCAAATAAAGTTGTTTGAGTAAAATTCTAGATGTCGTTGAGAGATATTGCACATTCTTTATTTGAAGAAGCAATAACTCTTCAACGACCATCAAATATAGTTCTAAAATCATCTGAGAAATATAGCGGAGATTTTTCAAAAGCAGATAGAATATTTCCTATAGCAATTGGTAAGGCATCAGTAATGATGATGGATGGCTTGCTTGAGTATCTCAATAAAAATCATAAATCGAAAATCTATAAAGAACCTATAGTTGTAAGTAATCCTCAAACTAATAGTTCTATCTACAACTTTAAACATATAATTTCATCTCATCCAACACCTGATAAAAAAAGCGTAGCAGCATCTAAAGAAATCTTAAATTATATATCAGACTCTAATAGTAGCGATCTTGTCGTATTCTTGATTAGTGGAGGCGGATCTTCTTTGTTGTCATACCCTGCAGATGGAATAACATTAAATGATAAAATTGAGCTCACAGATTTACTCCTAGCCTCGGGTTGTAACATAAATGAAATTAATACAGTTAGAAAACATGTATCAAAGATTAAAGGTGGTAGATTAAATGCTGCAGCACTTCCAAGCAAGTCTATCTCTCTAATTATTTCGGATGTTATTAATGATGATTTAAGTTCAATTGCCAGTGGTCCAACAGTCGCTGATGCAACTACATTTGACGATGCTATTAATGTTTTAGAAAAATACAATATTTTTGAAAAAGCTCCTACGTCTATAAAGAAGTATCTTCAAAATGGAGCAAAAAATAATATATTGGAAACACCGAAACAATTTTCAAATAACATAACAGAAATAATCAGCAGTAATAATGTGTTTAAAGAAACTTTATCGAATCTTGCTAAAAATAAAAAATTCAATGTAATTAACATAAATCAACCTTACGAAGAACTAGCTATTTCAGATGCACAAAAACTATTTGTTGAAACAACTAAGGTTAAATCAAGTAATACAATTTTAATCTCAGGAGGTGAAACACTTGTTAACTTAACTGGTAAAGGACGTGGAGGTAGAAATCAGGAGTTTGCGCTATCATTTCTTAAACACTATCTTAGCTCTGATGACAACAGAGAGATATGCTTATATTCTGTAGGTACCGATGGTATTGATGGGCCTACTGATGCAGCAGGCGCTATTGTTGATACTAATACTATTAATTCATACAATTCCAGTGGTCTTAATTTGGATCAATATTTATCCAATAATGACTCATATACGTTTTTTGATAAGATCAATGCTCTAATTAAAATTGGTGCTACTGGAACTAATGTTGCTGATATACAAATTACTATTATAAAGTAGAGTTTAAGATAAATTTCTCAAACAACTTGTATATCTTCTTAAGATTTCGTTCAGTATGAGACTCGGACATAAATCCAGCTTCATATGCAGATGGAGCAAAGAAAACCCCATTTTTTAGCATATGTATGAAAAACTTATTAAACTCTTCTAAGTTAGAGTTTTTAATATCTTGTATATTTTTAGGTATATCATGCGTAAAGTATAACCCAAACATTCCACCTTCAGAGTCGGCATGAAATGCATAGTCATATTTGTTAGCAATATTATTTAGGTTATCTACAAAAGATTTTGTTTTAGAACTTAAATTTGTAAAAAAAGTTTTCTTGGAAATTATTTTAAGTGTTTCCAATCCGCAATGCATAGCTAATGGATTTCCTGATAGTGTCCCTGCCTGATATATAGGACCTTCAGGAGCTAACATATTCATTATTTTAGACTTACCTCCAAATGCACCTACCGGGAGACCGCCCCCAATAACTTTTCCAAAAGTAGTCAAGTCTGGCTTAATGTTGTAACAATGTTGAGCACCTTTGAAATTCACACGAAAGCCTGTCATTACCTCATCAAAGATTAGAAGAGAATTATTCTGTGTACATAATTTCCTTACGAGACTTAAGAAAGATTTATCTGCCCTGACAAAATTCATATTCCCAGCAATAGGCTCGATAATGACACAGGCTATTTTATTTTTGTATTTACTAAATATTCTCTTTATTTGATCTTTATCATTATACATTAACGATATAGTGTCTTTAGAGGATCCTTTTGTTACACCACTAGAACTTGGCTTGCCAAAAGTAGTCGCGCCAGACCCTGCTTCTACTAAAAATGCATCGCCATGTCCATGGTAGCAACCGTTGAATTTAATTATTATATCTTTTTTTGTATAACCTCTTGCAAGTCTTGCAGCACTCATAGTTGCTTCAGTTCCAGAGCTTACCATTCTAACTTTTTCTATAGACGGAATATGCTTAACAATAAATTCTGCCATCTCGGTTTCAGCTTCATTCGGAGCCCCATAAGTCAGCCCATTTCTTGAGACTGAATTGAGTTTTTTCAGAATTCTTTTATCACTATGACCTAAAATCATTGCACCCCAAGATCCAATAAAATCAACATAAGTATTATTATCAACATCAGTTATCAATGACCCTTTAGATTTTTTTACTATAAAAGGTGTTGAAGATACAGCAGCAAAAGACCGGACTGGAGAATTAACTCCACCAGGAATAACTTTTTTTGTTTTATTAAAGATAGATTTTGATTTAATACTTTTCATTAATAAATCCTTTTAGTGCATGTATTGTTTTTTTTATATTATCCACATCTTCTCTAAAAATACCATTACTAATAGCAATCATGTCAGGTTTATAAATTGTAGCAGAGCTAATATTACTTATATCTATTCCACCGATTATACACATCGGAATATTCTTAACTTTATAAAAATCTTTAACTATCTCGTCCGTCAATGTATTTGTACCTTTCTTTGTTTTGCTTGGGAATGCTGCACCAACAGAAAAATAGGAGATATTATATTCTTTCATTTCATTGAAGCTGTTAATATCTGATCCACATGAGTATCCAATGATTACATCAGACCCCATTCTTTTTTTTATATTTTTTAATGATAAATCCTTCCTTCCAACATGAATACCAGCGCCTTCATAATTTTTAATCAAATAGTAATCATTATTTATAATTAGTTGAACTTCGGCATCAATACAATATTTATAGATGTTATTTAGAAGAAACCTCCTTTTTCTAGAGGAAATATTTGGCGCTCTGAATTGAAATATAGATATGCCACTATTAATTACGATAAAACATTTTTCTAAGTATTCACTATCCGAATCTATATAGTTTGGTGATATTGGGTAAATGCCTGTAAGTTTATTTTTCATAGTATCTTTATATTGATTAATTATAACTAAGAAGTTAATCTTTACGAAATTATGAAAAAGTATCTCTGTTTAATATGTGGCCTTATTTATGATGAGGCAAGTGGATGGCCTGAAGATGATATCCAGCCTGGAACTAAATGGGAGGATGTACCTGATACGTGGATGTGTCCTGACTGTGGTGCTACAAAATCTGACTTTGATATGATAGAAATCACATAGCTATGTTTTTAAATGCCACTGATAGGCAAATCCTAAAAATAGCAATCCCATTAATATTTTCTAATCTATCTGTTCCTCTTGTAGGGCTGGTAGATAACGCTGTACTAGGACATCTTAATAGTCCACTTTATCTTGCATCTGCAGGGCTAGGCGCAATTATAATGAGTTATATACTTTTCAGTTTTGGTTTTATCAAATCAACCACAACAGGCTATATCTCTCAACTTGATCATCTATCACATGAAAAAACAGTTAGTAGCATTTATCAGATATTTATCATTTCGTCATTAATATCTTTTCTGTTAATACTCTTCAAAGATAATTTAATAAATTACTCATTGTCCATTGTAGGCGAAACTGGACCGATTAATGATAATGCAAGAATTTACCTAGATATAAGATTTTGGTCAATACCTGCAATATTCCTTCGAGATATTTTCATTGGTTATCTAATTGGAGTTAAGAAAGTGTCCATGGCTATGAAAATAATAATTTCTGTGAACCTCTTGAATATAGTTTTAGATTATTTATTTGTATATGTGTTACTTATGAGTATTGAAGGAGTTGCGTATGCATCACTTATAGCAGAATCATCGATAATTATATTCATAAGTTTCTATGTATTTAATGATAAAAGGTTTGTGAACAAGAAAGTATTCTTATCGTCAATAATAAATTTCTCAAAGTTAAAGAATAAACTAATAGTGAATGGAAACATGTTTATAAGATCCATTATACTTATGACATGCTTTGCCCATTTCATGAGTCTTAGTGCAGATTATGGTGAGATAATACTTGCTGCAAATACAATCTTATTAAACTTTTTCTTCATTTTTTCTTATGGAATAGATGCATTTGCTCACGCGACCGAAGTGATGGTAGGTAATTCTGTAGGTGAAAGGAATGTTACAAAATATGATACATCGATTGTTTCAAGCTTCAAACTTACACTCTCCATAGCTATCATGTTTTTATTATTTTTCTTAATATTTTCAAATCACATTATTTATAGTATTACGACTCATATCAATGTCATCGCATCTGCTCAACAAAATATTATATTTCTATATATGACAGTAATATTTGGTTCAATTGCTTTCTGTATAGATGGGATATTAATAGGCGCTTTACAACATGTAAGGATGAGAAATGTAATGGTTCTATCTGGCATAGTCTATCTATCTAGTTTCTACCTTTTAGAGATTAGTTATTCAAATATGATTTGGTACCCTTTTATATTATTCTTTATTTCTAGAAGCATATTGCTTTATATTTCACTTAATCGCATCAGAGGTGCATTATTTAGCTGAAAGACCTATATTTGAAGCTTACAGTTATGTTATAGTGTTTTCTTAAATATTCGCAATTATTCATACGGAGGGAATTATGGTATTCGGATTATTCAAAAAAAAGGAACCTGTAAAAGTTACCGTCAAAGGATCTGGCGAGACATTTATGTGTGAACCAAATGAATTGCTCATGAAAGCAGCATTGAGGCAAAATATTGCATGGCCATGTTCATGTAAAGTTGGAAGCTGTGGCTCATGCAGAGCTACAATCACAGAAGGAGAGGGTAAATATCCATCAAGTCCATGTGATCCAACTGCTCTACTTAAAAAAGATGAAATGGATAACGGTATGGTCATTGCTTGTCAATGGACACCAACATCTGATATTACTGTAGAAGTTAACATAGGTGGAGAGGCAGATAAAAGGGGAATGATTTAAGAATTTAAATCACTTAGTTTTTCATTAATGTTATCAGCTAAAACGTTAGTAATAGTCAAAGCATTATAGTCTCGTGTATTTACCTTATTAAGGAAATGAAGTATTACATGAGACTGAGGTCTCATCAGAAAATCAAAATATAATCTTATCATTTCTCCATTTTCACTTTTATTTGATATTTCTTCCGAATAGTTAGTATTTTCCGGATAATCTTTTGGGTACCTTATTGCAATAGGCTGTATTGTCATATCTTTATTTTCAATTGATTTAAAAAGCTTGGAATGAAATTTTTTTATTTTTTCTCCATTCCCTATTTTGCCTTCAGGGAAGAAAATAATTTTATTTTTTAACTTGAATCGATTTTGCATCTCATCAACCATCTTTGTGGATGCAATATTATCTCCTCTTTTTATAAATAGCGTACCAGTTTTAGAAGCTAGACTCCCAATAATTGGCCATTTTGAAATTTCTTCTTTAGCTATAAAATTCACAGGTAGCATTTTATTTAATATAATAATATCTAGATATGTAACGTGATTAGATACATATAAATCTGCAGTTGTATCAACTTGTCCTATAATTTTCGTCTTCAATCCTAGTATCATTGAGAGACACTTCATCCACATCATCATGATAGAAAAATGTTGTTTTTTAAAAAATCTAATATCTTTTGGATAGAATGTAATAGTAATTAAGCCAAAGATTATTAATAGTAATAAAAATGGAAGTCTGATTGATAACAAGCCAGCAGACAAAATTATTTTAAACATATATAGAGTCTATAAAGTCTTGTAAATTAGTTATTGGCTTTTGGCAAGTCATCCCTCTACATATATATGCTGAAAAATCACCTATATTTTTCTTTGATTCAATGGCATCCGGTAAATCTTTAATATCCTTGTTTATATAAATCATAAACTTACGTTGATATATTTTTTCTTTAATAATTTTCTTCCAAGAACTTTCGTCACATCTTACTATTATTATCTCCCTATCAAGATTATCCTCATGAAGTAGATTTATCGCACTCACATTCGAGGTCATATTATCTCCAAATGATTTGCGTATATAATTAACTGATTTATGTGCTGATTCAATAAATTTTTGTTCTCCAGATATGTAACCCATTTGTAGTAAGCCATCTGTAGCATAAACTAAACCGGAGGGGACAGAATCATCGGATATAGATTTAGGTCTATAGAATAATTTCTCATGATTATTCGATGTAAAAAAGTAACCACCTTTTTTGATGTCTTCAAAATTATTAATCAAATTTTCACAAATTCTTTTGCTAACCTCATAATGCTTGTTACTCCATTCAATAGTAAGATAGTCAATTAAAGACGATAGCAGAAGGGCATAGTCATCAAGATAACCCGGGAAACAGGCTTCTTCATTAAAGCATGAGTAAATCTCTTTATCTGTTATCATAGATTCAAATATAAATGTAAAAGCTCTATTTATAACATCCAAAACATTTTTATCTTTTGATACTTTATAGAGCTTAATAAGTCCTTTTATGTATAAACAGTTCCATGATAATAATACTTTTGTATCTATTCCAGGCATGACCTTATCCTTTCTCAGATTAGATAACTTTTTCAATATACTTTCGAAGTTATCAATATTTTCTTTGAAATCAACCTCCTTTTTTCTATATACATGCAAATGGTATGAGCCCTCAAAGTTCTTTTTACCCGAGTCTGTAAAATAGTGATTTATTAAATTTAGCTCTGTCTCATTAAAATTATTTTTTAATTCATCTTCTGAAAATACGTAAAACTTTCCCTCTTCTCCTTCAGAATCTGCATCTATAGTTGAATAAAAACCACCAAGATCCGATGTCATAGAATTACTTACCCAATTAAAGATTTCGTAAGCTTTTTTCAGATAAAATGAATCATTAAATTTGTTATATCCATCACATAAAACGCTCATCATTGGACCGTTATCGTAAAGCATTTTCTCGAAGTGAGGTATCATCCATAAGTCATCAACAGAATATCGAAAAAATCCACCATCAACCGGATCATTTATTCCACTCATACACATCCTATCCAGAGTAAACTTTATTTTTTTTCTATCCAAATCCGATGTGCAATTATCTACACTAAATGATAATGAGGGAAAGTGTGGAAACTTAGGTGCTGAACCAAATCCACCATTAATTGTATCAACAATAGAGTCAAGTTGAGTTTTTAATTGATTGACTGTATTTTTATCTATAGCGTCTTCTCTAGACTCTCTGTCCTGTAATTTATTAAAAACTTCAAGCACACTAACATTTTGATTTTTTATTTCCTCTTTATTATTGCTATAAAAATCTAGTACTCTGTTTAAAATCTTTTTAAAAGATAACATGCCGTATTTATCCTCTTTAGGAAAATATGTACCTCCAAAAAATGGGAACTTATTGTGATCCATGAAAATCGTTAGGGGCCAGCCACCATTTTTCCCAGTTATTATTGATTGCGACATTTGATAGATTTTATCTATATCTGGCCTTTCCTCTCTATCAACTTTGATATTTATAAAGCCACTATTAAGAACACTTGCTGTTTCTGAATCTTCAAAAGATTCATGTGCCATAACATGACACCAATGGCATGCAGAATAACCTATTGATAACATAATTGGTTTATTCATTTTTTTTGCATCATCAAATGCATCTTGACCCCATGGGTACCAAAATACTGGATTATCTGCATGTTGGCGCAGATATAAACTTTTTTCTTTATTTAGTTTGTTTGTTTCACTCATATATATTTTCTTACTGTTATAATCTAATACTACCCATGACATATATTCATAATATTAATCCTATAATGTTCGAATTATTTTCAATAAAACTATATTGGTATGGTTTCATGTATGCGCTGTCTTTCATTATTATAGACTATTTAATAGTGACTGCTTCAAAAAATAAAAAAATCATCTTATCCAAAGATCAAGCAGAAAAATTTACAATAGTTATGCTGATTTTCGCTATTTTAGGTGGAAGAATAGGATATATACTTTTTTATGATCCTAGTTATTATTTTTCAAATCCTGAAAAAATATTTTATCTCTGGGAAGGTGGAATGTCTTTTCATGGAGGTTTGATAGGAGTAGTTGTAGGAATATCATATGTAGCTCAAAAAAATGCATTAAAATTTTTTGAGATTGCAGATATTATATGTCTATATGCGCCTATAGGATTATTTTTTGGTAGAGTTGGTAATTTTATTAATTCTGAACTTTATGGCATAAAAACATCTGGATCATGGGGTGTTGTCTTTCCTACAATTGATTCTTATCCTCGCCATCCTTCCATGTTATATGAAGCACTCCTAGAGGGAATTATTCTTTTTATAATTTTATTCCTAATAAGCAAAAAAAAATTTACTACAGGAATAATAAGTGGTTATTTTCTTTTACTATATGGAATATTCAGGTTCATTATAGAATTTGTAAGATTACCGGATGCACATATTGGATATATTTATTCTGATTGGGTTACAATGGGACAACTTTTGACAGTTCCAATGCTTGTTATCGGTATAATATTAATTAATAGAAAATCAACATGAAAGAATACCAAAACTTATTAAAAAAATTATTAGAACATGGCTCTAAAAAAAATGATAGGACTGGAACTGGAACTCTGTCTTATTTTGGTCATCAAATGAGATTCAATCTTAAAGAAGGATTTCCATTAATAACAACTAAGAAGATACATTTTCCATCGGTCGTTCATGAGCTTTTATGGTTCCTTAAAGGTGAATCTAATATAAAATATCTAAAAGATAATAATGTAAGTATTTGGGATGAATGGGCTGATGAAAATGGAGATCTAGGAAGAGTTTATGGTGTTCAGTGGAGATCATGGAAAGATTCTGAGGGACAAGACATAGATCAGATCTCAAACCTCATGGATTCTCTAAGAAAAAATCCAGATTCTAGGAGACATATAGTTTCTGCATGGAACGTGGGTGATATTGATAAAATGAAACTTCCACCATGCCATGCACTATTCCAATTTTATATAATTAATGATCATTTATCATGTCAACTGTACCAAAGAAGCGCTGATGTTTTTCTTGGAGTACCCTTTAATATTGCATCATACGCATTACTTACAGTATTAATTGCAAATACTCTAGATTTAGAATTAGGAGACTTCATCCATACACTTGGCGATGCTCACCTTTATAGTAATCATATTGAACAAGCTAAATTACAATTAGAAAGACAGCCTCGTGTACTTCCTAAAATAAAGATTATTAATAAATATGATGATATTTTTTCATATCAATATAAAGATATTCAATTAATGAACTATGAACCTTACGATCATATCAAAGCTCCGGTCTCGGTGTAAAGTCCATGTCAATAAAGATAATTTCAGCATTAAGTAGTAACCGAGTAATTGGATATGATGGCAAAATACCTTGGTTTATAAAAGGGGAGCTTAAGAGATTTAAGGGGCTTACACTGAATCATAATGTTGTGATGGGAAGAAAAACTTTTGATTCAATAGGCAAAACTTTAGAACAAAGAAATAATATTATAATATCTACAAATACTTCTTTGACAATCAAAGACGCTAAGGTTGTATCCAGCTTTGAAGCTGCACTCGCGGCATGTGATGACAGTAAAGATATATTTATAATAGGAGGCTCTAAAATATACGAAATCGCATTAAACTACAGTGAATATTTGATCCTTACTATTATTCATAAAAAATTTGAAGGGGACACATATTTTCCAAATTATGACTTGTCTAGGTGGGCACTAATAAGCGAGACTAGAAACTATGATTTAGTTAATAAATTTTCGTATTCTTATTTAACTTATCAAGCTCAATGAATAACTCTGGGTATGGTTAGTACAAACTCTGGTATTTTTGCATCAAAGTAATTATCCTCATCATCAATCATATGATAACTACCTTTCATAGTACCAAGCGATGTTTCAATCATGGTACCGCTTGTATATTGAAACTCTTCTCCAGGATTAATATCAGGTTGTTCGCCTATAACTCCCTCCCCTTTAACATCTTGAATTTTTCCATTGTCATCTTTTATAACCCAATGCCTGGATAATAATTTCGTCTTCTTTTGACTATTATTTTTTATTAATACTGTATATAAAAAGTAGTATTTGTTTTCATCTGGATTAGACTCACTACTTAAATATGTAGTTTCAACATTAATTTCTATTAATTCATTCATTATTAATATCCTTGATAATATCAGTGAAAAGTTTTCTAGCATCACGCAACATTGCGGGAGTTAACTGTATTCTAGCATCATCTCTAATCAGTTGTGAATTATATCCATGCTTGATTGCAACAGAAGCCCATACATAAGAGTCAATGTAACTTTTCTCAACACCTAAACCTTTATTATACATAAAAGCAAGATTATTTTGTGCTCTAGGTGAGCCCATAAAAGCAGATTTTTGACAGTATTCAAATGCTAACGGTAAGTTTTTTTCAACTCCATTTCCAAAAAAATATAATAAACCTATATTGTAAATAGCTTCCTTATTACCTTCTTCTGCTTCAACAGTCCAAATCTTAAGAGCTTTTTCATAATTACCTTTCTGGTAATATTTATAACCAATATCATTGTCCGATAAAACATCTGTGGAAATTGACATTATAGTTATTAATACTAGATAAAATAATTTAACCATACTACATTGTATAACAGAACTAAGTTTTTACTATTTAGAAAAAAATGGATATTAATATTTTCAACAAATTATATTCCTCAATTATGGAGGGAAATAAGAATATCAAATCAGGCTTAACTAAAGTTCAAGAAATTCTTTCTAATGAAACAAAAGAATCAAATGAAATGCTAAAGGTGTATCAAAAATATGTTCTAAATAATGAGGAGATTACAAAAGAAGAACTTGATACTGCAAATAAGCAATTCTCTGATTTATTGAAGAGTCTTGGATTAGCAGGAGTTTTTGCACTTCCTGGAGGACTACTTGCTATTGCATTCCTTGTCAAGGTTGGACATAAATTAGGTATAGAGATTATTCCTGATAAATATCGTAAGTAAACTTATTCATCAAAATAGTCATCTTTTTTCTGAATACGTAGTCCATGCTTCTCTTGAACTTTGGTACCAATGAATAAGGATGGCAAGAGGAAGATGAAAAATAAATTCACGAAGTACCAAAAAGCATTAACATCAAACGCATTGAGTAAACCTGCAACTATCGCATTTATCCACAGCCAGAAAAAAGGTAGAAATTTATCGGGAGCAATTACCCATGGCATATGTTCCAACATAAGTGTGGTAAAGTATTTTCCATGCAAGCCGTAATACATTGTTATAAAAACAGTAAACGCTACTGTTCCTATGATTAGTGAATTTGCAAGAGATGGAAATATTCCGATCATTCCCATAATGGGTATAATAAATTGTAGATAACCTTCCCATGTAATCCATATTAGTAACATCGTTAATATAGCGTACTTAGTTGCACGTTTTTCATTTACATCATATGAGCTTCTTTTATAGAGAAGTTTATAAAGTACAAATGCTACTATCACATAATAAGCAGATAACCCTGCGGTGTGAGAGGATAAAATATTAGACATGTAATTAATAACCATCGCCAAATGATTTTCAATAGATAACCATACTAATAATGTGGCAAGTGTTGCATTTACAAACGCTTGAACACCCTTAGGTGTTATTGACTTCCATGGATCACCCATATACCTCTCCTCTGAAACTTATGATAAACTATGAATTTCTAATTTAACAGGATATATGTCGAATATTTTCATTATAAGTGCTCCATCTGGTTGCGGCAAAACAAGTTTAGTAAAAGAATTATGCCATGCAAACATATCTGTTGAGCAAACTATCTCCTACACAACGCGTAAAATGAGACAAGGGGAAGAAAATCTTAAAGATTATCATTTTGTGAGTACGAATGATTTTTTGAATAAAATCAAATTAGGACATTTTATAGAATACCAAGCAGTTTATAACAATTATTATGGAACAACTTATGAATCTATCAAGGAGATAAATGACACAGGAAAAGATGCCATACTTGAAATAGATTATAAAGGAATGTTATCCATAAAGAGGGCACTGCCAAATGCTGTATCTATATATATATTACCTCCAAATATTAAGGAGCTTGAAAAAAGGTTAGTTAATAGAGGCTTGGATGAAAAGGAAGTTATTCGTCGGAGAATATCACAAGCATCTCATGAACTTAAGTTTAGTAAATTTTCAGATTTCACGATTATTAATGATGAATTCAATAAGGCATTATCCTCTCTAAAGTCGCTTATTTTACTGAATAAAATTGAAAAACATAAAGAAATTGTAAAGTTAAATATGCAATTTTGAATGTTGATAGGTACTAATATTCTGATATACTCAGACCTCATGGCAAGAGTGACTATAGAAGATTGTTTAAAAAGAATTGATAATGCATATGATATTGTGTCTCTAGCAAGTCAAAGAGCAAAAGATATTCTAGACGGTTCAGAACCTAAACTTGACTATGATGGTAAACCTAGCGTTATAGCATTAAAAGAAATTGCTGAGGGTCTCATAGACATGTCTTATTTTGACACTAGAAGGAAGCAACAAATTGAGGATCAACTCTCTGATGCTATTGCTGAAGAGGAAGCTATCGCCGATATAACTGCAGAGTCTCAACAAATAACTCAAGATGATAGTGATAGTGGCGCTGATTCACATGATAATTCCGAGAGCCGTACCAGAAGAAGCATCTTCTCAATCACCCGAAAATACAGAAGACAAACCTCTTTAAAAATCTTATTCTAGGTATATGGCTGTTCCTGGTAAAAAAAAGAATATTGAAGATATTTCATTCATTAGTTTCAAGAAGAAACTTCAAAAATATCTCAACTCATATCAAATAAAAAAAATAGAAAAGGCATTCGATTTAGCAAAAGATGCTCATCATGGTCAAAAAAGGCAATCTGGTGAAAATTATATCACTCATCCTCTAGATGCAGCATCTTATCTTGCAGAATATGAACTTGACCATGAGACTATAATGGCAGCAATATTACATGATGTTGTAGAGGATACAGATATTAGTCTTGAAGATTTGGAAAAAAACTTTGGAAAAAAAGTAACTGAGCTTGTTGATGGCGTAAGTAAATTAGATAAAATTAATTTCAATTCTAAAGAAGAAGCTGATGCTGCTAATTTAAGAAAAATGATATTAGCAATGAGTAACGACATTAGGGTTTTATTAATAAAGCTTGCAGACAGAAGACATAATTTAAAAACAATAAATGTTCTGAAAAAAGCTAAAGCAAAAAGAATAGCCCGAGAAACATTAGAAATTTATGCCCCTCTTGCATTAAGACTTGGAATACATAATTTATCAACTGAGTTAGAAAACTTATCGTTTCAAACATACTACCCATTACGCCACTCCATACTAAGTTCTAATATTGATAAGGCTAGAGGTAATAGAAAACTCTTAATGAATAAAATTCAAACTGAAGTTACAAAAAAACTTAATTCAGAATCTATTAAAGGGCAATCAAAGGCTAGAGAAAAACATGCCTATGGGATATATAAGAAAATGAGATCGAAAGAATTAAAATTCTCACAGATACATGATATTTTCGGCGTGAGAATAGTAACTGATTCTGTTGACCTTTGTTATCGCGCATTAGGTTGTATACATAATTTATATAAGCCTATTCCTGGAAGATTTAAAGATTATATAGCAATTCCAAAATCTAATGGCTATCAGTCTCTTCATACCTGCTGTTCTCGGGCCACATAATTTACCTATGGAATTCCAGATTAGAACTCATGATATGGATAAGCTTGCACGATCCGGGATAGCCGCTCACTGGTTTTATAAAACAAAATCTTCCATAAGTAAGCTATCAAGGGAGCAGCAATGGCTCAACAACCTTCTTGATATTCAGAAACAAGTCGGGCAACCCTACGGAACTTTTAGGAAGCATTAAAGAGGATCTTAATCCAGGAAAAGTTTATGTTTTCTCTTCAAAAGGCCAAATTATTGAGCTTCCAAAGAAATCTACCTTAATAGATTATGCATATTCTATTCACACAGACTTAGGTAATAAATACTCCTCTGGTTTAGTCGATGGTGAACATAAGCCGCCTAATACAGTATTAAAAAATGGACAAAGAATTATTATAAAGAAAGCTGATGTTTCTAATCCTGATCCAGCATGGTTGAACTTTGTCATATCTGTTAAAGCGAGAACATCCATAAGGAATTATCTGAGAAGTATACATGAAACTGATGCTATAAGTCTGGGAGAGAAGCTTCTCAAAGCATGTTTAGATGAACTACAAGTTTCTATAGATGATGTTCCAAAAAAGACATTGGAGTTTATTTTGTCTGAGCATAAATATAAAACAATTAATGAATTATACAAAGAGATAGGTCTTGGCAACAAAATACCAAAACTTATTGCCTTGAGAATGGCGCCCTCATTTAAGAAAACAGAGAGTAATATTTCATATGATATAGAGGGATCGGAAGGTCTTGTAATGTCATATGCAAAATGTTGCTATCCAATCCCAGGTGATATGATTGTAGGCTACCCAAGCCAAGGTAAAGGAATTGTTGTTCATAGGAGTAATTGTAAAAGTATCAGACATACCAAGCCAAATGATGAAACTATTGACTTACAATGGAGCGAAAGTGTTGATAATAATTTCAGTACTTCTATTATGATAGAGGTAGAAAATCAAAGAGGTGTTCTAGCCGAAATATCAGCTGTGGTTGCTCAAAGTAACCATAACATTGAAAGTGTCAATTATGTTGATAGTCGTATTACTGGTCACAATACCATGGTATTTGTTATATCTGTAAAAAATACGAACCAGTTAAAAAAACTACTAGATAAACTAAAAAAAATTAAAAATGTATTTAAGGCAGAGAGAAAGAAAAGCTAGTTATGACTAAAATAAAGTTTGGATACAAAGATATTGATGAGTTAGATAAACCTAAGGAAGTAAATGATGTGTTTACGTCAGTCTCAAATAAGTATGATGTAATGAATGACATTATGTCTTTTGGATTACACCGACTGTGGAAAAAGCAGTTTATAAGACTTTGCAATATTAAATCTCAAAAAAAAGTTTTAGATATAGCATGCGGGACAGGAGATATTGCATTAGAGTTAATTAAAAAAAATCCTTCAATAGAGCTTACCTGTCTTGACCCTAATAGAGAAATGATTGAAATTTGCAAAGAGAAGTTCATAAATAAAGGTATTACAAATGTTGATTACCAAATCAAAGGTATAGAAGAGTACAAACCTGGAGATAAAAAATTTGATTTGATAACAGTAACTTTCGGATTCAGAAATTTTACTAATCACAAAATTGCCCTTCAAAATATAATTCAACTTTTAGAGCCAGGCGGTTTATTTCTTATTATGGATTTTAAGAAACCTAGAAATCAGCTTTATTCAAAACTATTTAAATTTTATACATTAAACATTATTCCTAACATAGGTAAACTCATTGCAAAGGATGAATCAAGCTATAGGTATCTTGGTGAGTCAATTCAAACTTATTATTCACCGGATGAAATTAAAGATATGCTCATTGAGACTGGCTTCTCTAAGGTTGAAATGGTTAATTTACCAGAAGATGTCGCCTCTATACATATAGGAAAAAAAATATGAATGATAAAATTATAGAGAAAATTAATACTATTCTTCAGACTGATTCATTAAAAAATATATACAGTAATTATTTCAAAGATAAACTGCATGATAAAGTTGTAAAAATATCCATAGTTGATATCACTCTTGAACTATATATAAAATTTAAAGATGAAAACATGACTCTTTCTATTGATGAGAATCAACAAGATGTAGAAATATCAGGAACGTTATCCTCCTTTATCTTTTATAGTGCAGTTGGTGGTAATGAACTCTATTCTTCAAAAATCAATATTAGTGGTGATGTAGAGACAGCAAATTCATTAAACAGCCTTTTCAAAGAGACAGATTTACTTAGAGGAATTATTATGGAAGTTATAGGACAAAAAGCATCGTCTTCACTTTTTTCTGTTCTAGATCCAATAAAAGAAAAAATGGATAAATCATCAGAGAAAAATAAAAGTGCTTTATCTGATTTTCTAAAATATGATATCAGCTTAGTACCAACAAAAGATGATATAAATAAATATATTGATGATGTGGATGAAATTAAAAGTAGAACTGAAAGGCTAATAAGTAAAATAAAATGACCAATATAACAAGAGCGCTTAAGATCATCTATTTATTTTTTAAATATGATATCGATAAATCATTAATGCGATCAAATATTATAGGGTTTAAAAAATATCTATTTTTATTATTGCCTTGGAATCTTTTAACTTTTAATAAATCGATTAATTTAGCTCAAAACATTCGGTTAATTTGTGAGGATTTAGGGCCTATATTTGTTAAGCTTGGGCAAACGATATCAACTCGAAAAGACTTACTTAGTGATGAGATTGCAAATGAGCTTGTAAAGCTTCAAGATAACGTTACTCCATTTGATGGCAATACTGCAAAAAAAATAATTGAAAAAGAATTAGGCAAGAGCACGGAAGATATTTTTTCTTTTTTTGAGACTAAGCCAATGGCATCAGCATCCATCGCCCAAGTACATCCAGCAAAACTAAAAACTGGTGAAGAAGTAATTGTTAAAGTTGTAAGACCTGATATCAAAGAGAAGATAATTCAAGATATTTCTCTCATGAAAAAGATAGCATCTTATTTAGATGGACTATCTAGTGACTTTAAAAGAATGCACCTAATCGATATTGTAAATGACTATGAGATGGTAATTTATGACGAGTTAAATCTTATTAAAGAGGCAGCCAGCGCAAAACAAATTAAAAAAAATTTTTCAGGGGCTAGCTTCATCTACATACCGACTGTTCATTGTACATATTTAACCAGTAGAGTAATGGTTATGGAGCGTATTTATGGTATACCTATTAATAACAAAGAAAGATTAGCCAAAGAGGGAGTATCATTTAAAGAAATAGCAGAGAAATCCGTTGAATTATTTTTCGTTCAAGTTTTTGAGCATAACTTCTTTCATGCTGATATGCATCCAGGAAATATTTTTATACAAAAGCATAATGATACGTTTAGATTTGTTCTTGTAGATTTCGGTATTATGGGCTCTTTAAGTGAATTTGATAAAAAATATCTAGCAGAGAACTTTATAGCATTTTTTAATCGAGATTATGCAAGGGTTGCAAAACTTCATGTAGAGTGCGAATGGGTTCCGAAAGATACAAACATGCCTTCATTAGAAAGTGCAATTAGAGAAAACTGTGAATGCATGCTTGATAAGCCGATTAAGGATGTGTCGCTTAGTGATATTATTATCAATCTTTTTGACACAGCAAGAAGATTTAAGCTAGAGGTGCAACCACAATTAATTCTTATGCAAAAGACCCTTCTCTATACAGAAGGATTAGGAAGAGAATTTAATCCTGAATTAGATTTATGGAAAACATCAAGACCGATACTTGAGAAATGGATGAAAGATCAAAAAGGACCGAAGGTCATTGCAAAAAAAGTATTTAACAATCTAGATAGCTATATGGAAATTCTTCCTGAGATCCCCTCTTTTTTTAGAAGAATTTCAAATCACTATAGCGGAAATTCTTCAGATCTAACCAAGAATTTTGATCAATTGAAAATTATTGAACAAAAACTTCATGCAAATAAAATTAGGAACCATTATTATTTCTCTATTATTCTTCTTGTTGGGATCTTCGTTGCTCCTCTTGGTGCACTTGATATCTATAAAAATGAAGTTCTTATATTGTTAGTATCTCTAATGTATTTTACCAAACCTAAATGAATGGTATAGATTTTAACGATTCCTTAAATAAGCAGCAACTTACCGCAGTTAATTGCGATGAGGGGAATAAACTTGTCCTCGCAGGAGCCGGTAGCGGTAAAACAAGGGTTCTCACTTATAGAGTTGCAAAACTTATTAAAGATTTTAATATAAGGCCATCAGATATATTGGCATTAACGTTTACCAATAAAGCCTCTAGAGAAATGAAAGAGAGAATAGAGTCCCTTCTTAGAATTTCATCTCAAGGATTGTGGTTTGGAACATTTCACGGAATTTGTAGAAGAATTCTAAAAATACATTGGAAAGAAGCAGAGCTATCAGAAAGATTCACGATACTAGATTCCCAGGATCAACTTAGGCTTATAAAAAGAATAATCAAAACAAATAATCTAGATGAAAAACTATATGATGCAAAAAGCATACAGTCATTTATCAATAGGAAAAAAGATAATGGGATTAGAAGTAATCAAACTAGTGAGAAGGACGATGAAGTTTATATACTCGTATACAAAGAATATGAGTCGATCTTAAAGCAAACATTTTCTGTTGATTTTGCAGATCTTATCCTTAAAACATATGAACTTTTATTGAATCATGAAAATATTCTCTCCTATTATGTCAAAAGATTTAAACACATAATGGTTGATGAGTTCCAAGATACAAATCTATTACAGTTTAAGCTTTTAAAACTATTAAATAATAATACAGGTTCTATGTATGCTGTGGGCGATGACGATCAATCAATTTATGGATGGAGGGGAGCATTAAGTAAAAATATAAAAAACTTTACCGACCAGTTTATTGATGTAGAAATATTTAAACTGGAGCAAAACTATCGCTCGACAGATAAGATACTTAAGGTAGCCAATAGCTTAATTACACATAATAAAAATCGACTTGGTAAAGAACTATGGACAAATACAAGCAGAGGAGAACAAGTTAAAATATTTGAAGCTTATAATAATGATGAAGAATCATCGTTTATTGTTGATAAAATTAAAATGCTTGTACGTGATGGATATAAAAAATCAGAAATCGCAATTCTCTACAGAAATAACTTCTTATCAAGAAGACTTGAAGAAGAACTTAATGGACGTGGAATACCATATATTATTTATGGGGGCTTTCGCTTTTTCGAAAGAGCAGAAATAAAAGATATGATTGCTTATCTTAGAATTGTAGTTAATCCAGATGATGATGCAGCTTTTGAAAGAACTATAAATAATCCACCAAGAGGTATTGGTCAAAAAACAATTGATATTATAAGAGGTCTTGCAAAAGAGAGTAATTTATCACTTTGGAAAACAATAAAACTTTTTCAAGACAAAGAGACTAAAGATATAACAACAAGGGTGAAAACATCACTTTTAAATTATATTAGAATAATTGAAGATATTGCCTCAGATATTAACGACTTATCGTTAGATGAGATTCTAATAAGGATTTATAAAGATTCAAAATTGAAAACATATTTTTCTGAGCAAAAAGGTGAAGAATCAATATCTAAACAAGAAAATATTGAAGAACTTTTTGTTACAGCAGAAAACTTTATTAGAAATAATATTGATAGTGAAAATATTGTAGATGAGTTCCTTGATAACGCAGCACTAGAAGCTGGTGACTATCAGTCAAAACTGGATGAGGATCCTGTTCAATTAATGACTATACATTCCGCAAAAGGTTTAGAGTTCCCTGTAGTATTCTTGACAGGTCTTGAAGAAGGAATTTTCCCAAATGAAAATAGAAAGAGCGGCAATGACTTCCTAGAAGAAGAGAGAAGACTTTGTTATGTAGCTATTACAAGAGCTATGAAATTGTTGTACATTACGTATGCAAATGCAAGATACCTTCATGGTTCATACAACTATCTAATGCCATCAAGATTTATTAGTGAAATTCCTTCTGAACTACTAGATAGCGTTAAATCAGATAGTTATCAGCATAAAAAGAATAAAAAAATATCATCATTTAAAAGTCAAACAAATAATAGCTCTGGTTTAAAAGTTGGACAAAGAGTAAAACACCAAAAGTTTGGTAATGGTGTTGTGCTAAGCTATGAGGGTGAAGATGATAATTTAAAATTGTATATTAATTTTGAGGATTATGGTTCTAAATGGTTAGTACTGACATATGCTCATTTAGAATTTTTATGATATGAAAAATAATAGAAGGAAATTCATTAAATCTTTGGGTTTGACCACAGCAGGTGCAGTTGTAACCGGATTACATTCAATAAAATCTAATGCAAGTGAAAAAATAAAATGGAAGATGGTTACTTCATGGCCTAAAAATTTCCCTGGACTTGGTGCAGGAGCAGAAACACTTGCAAAATATATTAACAAATTATCCGGCGGTAGCTTGACGGTAAAAGTATTTGGATCCGGGGAGCTAGTCCCACCTTTAGGTGTATTTGACTTTGTCTCATCAGGTGGAGCGGAAATGGGACATTCAGGCGCCTATTATTGGAAAGGAAAAACTGAAGCAGCACAGTTTTTTTCATCTGTACCATTTGGAATGACCGCACAAGAAATGAATTCATGGTTGTATTATGGTGATGGACTAAAATTATGGGAAAAAGTTTACGAAGATTTTGACTTAATACCAAGGCCTGCAGGAAATACAGGCGTCCAAATGGGAGGTTGGTTTAATAAAGAAATTAATTCTACAAAAGACCTCAATGGTTTAAAAATGCGTATTCCTGGTCTAGGAGGTGAAGTACTTGCAAGAGCGGGTGGGACTCCATTTACACTTGCGGGTTCTGAAATATTCACATCCCTTCAAACAGGCGTAATTGATGCTACAGAATGGGTTGGTCCCTATAATGATAGAGCATTTGGTTTACATAAAGCGGCAGAGTATTACTATTATCCTGGTTGGCATGAACCTGGCCCTACCCTTGAGTGCATTATCAATCGACATGCTTATAATAAACTTTCAGATGAACAGAAATCAATCATAGATATTGCATGTAAAGCTGCTAATATCGACATGATTTCAGATTATATGTCTAAAAATTATCAAGCTCTTGAATACTTCAAACAAGAGCAAATAAAAATAAAAAAATTTCCTAAAGAAGTCCTCACTAAATTAAATAAAATTAGTAATGAGGTTTTATTAGAGTTGAGTCAAAAAAATCAACTTTCTAAGGAAGTTTATGATTCATATACAAACTTCCTGAAACGAGTAAGACCATGGACCCTTATATCTGAAGATGGTTATCTAAGTTCATTTGAGTAGTATTTCTGGTAAAGCTGTAGCCAGACCAGGAAAAATAAATACCACTATTACTAGAAATATCTGTATTAATAAAAATGGAATAATGCCTTTATATATTTCCGTAGTTTTTACATTCCTTGGTAGAACACCCCTTAGGTAAAATAGTGAAAAACCAAAAGGAGGTGTAATAAATGATGTTTGAAGGACAAGGGCTATCAATATACCAATCCATAAAGGATCAAAACCAAGAGTGAAAAGAGCAGGTCCAATTAAGGGAATTACAATAAAAGTTATTTCTATAAAATCTAGAATGAATCCTAAAAAAAACATTATTAATAGAACAATAAATAGTGTCATGAATTTATTATCAGGCATTTCTACTAAAAACTTGTGAATGAATTCTTCGCCTTCTAGGCCTCTAAATACTAGAGAAAACAATATAGCTCCTATTAAAATCATAAACACCATACTTGTTAATTTAATTGATTCGAACACACACTTATCTAAAATTAATTTTGATAAATTATTTTGAGAATAAGCTAAGATTATTGCGCCAAGTGCTCCAATACCAGCAGCTTCTGATGGAGTAGCAATTCCAAATATTATTGATCCAAGCACTATAAACATTAAACTTAATGGATATATGACTGACAATATGTTTGATTTTTTATTCGATAATTCTTCACTCACAGTTTTAATTTTCAACGATCTCAAATAAATTATATAAAAGACAGGTAGCATTAAACCTGGCAAAATCGCACCTACAAATAAATCAGCAATAGTTATGCTCTCTGGATTAAATATACCCATATTTAATTGAGCTTGTTGATATGAGGATGACAATACATCTGCAAGTAGAATCAATACTAGAGATGGCGGAATAATCTGCCCTAAAGTACCTGATGCACAAATTGTTCCTGAAGCAACACTTGGCGAGTAACCATTTTTTGTGAGCACCGGATAAGTAAGTAAACCAAGTGTAACTACACTTGCACCTACAATTCCTGTACTAGCTGCCATAAGAGCTCCTACAACAACTACTGAAATCGCTAATCCACTATTTGAATTATTAAATAAGATATTCATGTCTTGAATTAAGCTTTCAGCAATTTTTGTTTTTTCTAAAATCAAGCCCATGAAAATAAATAGTGGGACAGCGAGCAGGTTTTGGTTTCCCATCACGCCAAATAATCTCGCAGGAAATGCCATTAGATATGAATAATCAAAGAAACCAAATAATATACCTATGAATCCAAATAATAAGGATATACCAGATAAAATAAATGCTACTGGAAAACCGCTTAAAAGGAATAAGAATGTAACAATTAAAAAAATTATTACTACATCCATTTTTATCTCTTATCAAAGACTTTATTGATTGCTTGTATAAATAACAAAAAAGAAAATAGATAGATTGATGATTTTAAAATGAAAACAATAGGTAAGCCACCTGGTTCGCTCGAACCCTCCAGCATAGTCCATGATCTTGTTATCATTGACGTGCTCTCATATATAACAAATACACAAAAAGGTATTATTAAAATGATTAAACCTATCTGATCAATTAATTTACGATAACCTACACCAAGCTTGCTTGAAAATATATCTATACGAACATGAGTATCCTCCTTGAGGCATATAGATATTCCAAACAGAAATATAAATGCATGCATATACATAACTAATTCTTGAAGAAATATATAATTTATATTGAATAAATACCTAAGAAGAATATTTATAATCACTGTTATAAACATTATATAAAAAAATTGTATAGTTACGTATTCTGTTAACCTTGTAACACTCTTAAAGAAGTTCATGCTAGATTAATTCTTTTCTTAACGATTGTTTCAAATACGGAGGGATCTTTTATATGTGTTATTTCTCCAACTTTTGGAAAAATCATATCAACTAATCTAGATAAATAGAATCTTAGACCCGCAGCTATCATTGCATTATTCATTTGTTTTTTTTCCACAGCTGTTAATTTTCTTTCTAAATTATAACTGTTTAAAAAGCTATTATATTTTACTAAATTAATAGCCCCATCTTTATTAACGCACCAATCATTAATTATTACGGCTAATTCATATATCAAAGGTCCGTTGAATGAATAATAGTAGTCAATTATACCAGTGACTTTATCGCCTCGGGCCAAAACGTTATCTCTAAATAAATCTGAGTGAATCATTCCATTTGGGAGCTTCATTTCAAATATTTTTCTAAATATCTTGCTTGAGTAGTTCAGAATATCTAGTTGTTCTTTACTAATATGATTTTTAATTTTTGCTATATTTCTTTCCACCCACTTTATATCTCTACTGTTTGATATCTTGGAGCTATATTTACTTCCAGCTGTATGAAAGTTACCTATTATGGTTCCAATTGATTTACACAATGAGACATTTGTTGTATTTATAGTTTTTCCTGACAATTTTTCCATTATCGAACATGGTTTTGATTTAACTGTTGATAAAATGCTTCCTGATTTCGTGAACATTATTTCAGGACAGCACATATTGTTATTTGAGAAAAAATTCATTAATTTTAGATATTTCTTTACTTTAATCTCTGTAATATCTTCAAAAATTGTGATTATGTATTTGCCTTTAGATGTATTTAAGAAGTAGTTAGTATTAGTTATCCCATCAGATATTCCTTGAAAAGACTTCAATGTGCCAATGCTATATTTAGATAATAATAGGGATACGTCCTTAGTGCTTAGATTTGTGTATACAGACATGTAATTATGATATATAACTTTTAATGAACAAACGATATCTAAATTCAAATGGTTTTCCAAGCAAAAAATAAAGATAATTTTATTATCATTGATGGTTCTTCATATTTATACAGAGCATTTTTTGCATTACCCAATTTAAAAACATCAACAGGCCTGCATTCTGGGGCTATTCATGGATTTGCTAATATGCTAAATCGTATCATTGGCGAGTATGATCCTAAGTACTTACTCATGGTCTTTGATGCAAAAGGTAAAAACTTTAGGCACTCAATTTATGACTCATATAAGGCTAACAGGAACGCTATGCCGGCTGAGTTATCTGAGCAAACAAGACCTATAATTGATCTTGTTAAAGCATACGGCTTAAAAGTTATTCAAGAAGAGGGTGTTGAAGCAGATGATGTGATTGCATCAGCTGTTAATCAAATTAAATTAGATAAGACCCAAATAATTATATCCTCTGGTGATAAAGACCTAGCACAGCTTGTGACTAAAACTGTTGTACTAATGAATAACTTTGATTCAAAAGTATTAGATATCGAGGGCGTTGTTAGCAAGTTTGGTGTTGAGCCAAAACAAATATTTGATTATCTGTGTCTTGTTGGCGATACATCCGATAATATACCTGGTGTTCCGAAAGTTGGGCCTAAAACCGCTGTATCATTACTAACAAAGTATAAAAACCTGGATGGTATTTTTAAAAATACTCACGAATTAAAAGGAAAACTAAAAGAGAATATAGAGGCGTCTCTAGAAACAGTTAAGCTTGCAAAAAAACTTGTTGCATTAAAAGATGATTTACCAATAAATGTTGATGTTGATCAGTTTCTAATTAAATCTCCTGATATGCACTCTCTTGAGAAAATAATAAATAAATATGAACTTAAGTCTTTATCTAATCAACTTAAAATAAAAACTGTTAAGAAAAAAACAAAAAAAAATTATGAATTGGTCACATCTATTAAAATGCTTAAACAAATAATAAATGAATGTATCAAGATGAAGGTATTCTCATTTGATACTGAGACAACATCTCTTGATTTTAATGAAGCAGAGCTCGTAGGCTTTAGTATTTCTTACAAGAATAATCATGGTTTTTATTGCCCTCTTGGCCACAGTTGCGACGCAGAAAAAAATCTTCCGTTTGATAAAGTTATTGATATGTTAAAAGGACTGTTTAATCATCGAGAGTTAACAGTTGTAGGTCAGAACTTTAAATATGATATGAATGTGGTAAAGAAATACTCTATAAATTTTAAAACATCAATTGAAGATACCATGCTTATGTCATATGTGTTGAATTCCGGCGGTAAGCATGATTTGGGCACACTAGCATCAAAGTTTCTTGATCATGAGGTAATATCTTATGAGGATGTTGTTGGTAAAGGGAAAGACCAAATTACATTTGCAGATGTAGATATACATAAAGCAGTTACATATGCATGTGAGGACTCTGATCTGACATTATTATTGTATGGAAAATTAAAATCCAAGCTACTTAAAGACAAACGCTTATATGATGTTTATACAAGTATAGAAATTAAGCTCATGTTAATAATTGCTGAGATGGAATACCTTGGCGTATCGATTGACAACAAAGAACTCGACAAGCAATCACATAATCTTAAAAAAAGAATCGATAAGATTGAGAAGCAAATATACAGTATTTCAGGAAGAGAGTTCAACATAAGCTCCCCAAAACAAATTCAAGAGATTTTTTATGATGAACTTAAGCTTCCAATACTCAAGAAAACACCAAAAGGCCAACCCTCAACTAATGAAGATGTTATGACTCAGCTTGCAGAAAATCATGAGTTACCAAGTCTAATCTTATCATTTAGAAACCTTTTGAAACTTAAAAATACTTACACTGACAAGTTGGGTGCACAAGTTAGCTCTGTTTCTGAGAGACTTCATACCTCTTATAACCAAACCATCACAATTACAGGAAGACTTTCCTCATCTTCGCCAAATTTACAAAATATACCTATCAGAACTGCAGATGGAAAAAAGATCAGATCGGCATTTGTCCCAAGACAAGGATTCAAGTTATTCTCAGCTGATTATTCACAAATTGAGCTAAGAATTATGGCACACTTATCCGATGATTCAGAAATGATAAAAAGTTTTGTAGATGGGGAAGATATACATTCATCAACTGCCAGAAAAGTTTTTAATACAAAAGGTGAACCAAGTTCAGATGAAAGAAGAGCAGCAAAAGCAATTAATTTTGGTCTCATATATGGAATATCGGCTTATGGTTTAGCACGTCAACTTAAAATTGATAACATAGAGGCTAAAAGTATTATTGATACATACTTTGCCAAATATAAAAGGGTGAGACAATACATGGATGAATTGAAAGAAAAAGCAAAAGAACAAGGATTCATTGAAACCATGTATGGCAGAAAAGTATTTCTTCCAAATATCAATCACTCTAATTTTCAAGTAAGAAGTGGCGCAGAGAGAACAGCTATTAATGCACCTATACAAGGCACTGCTGCAGATATTCTGAAACTTGCAATGATTAAAATAAAAAACTGGCTAGATAAAGAAAAAATATCTGATGTTTATATGATAATGCAAGTACATGATGAGCTTGTTTTTGAAATTAAAGAATGTGATCTAAAAAGTATAGGTCCAAAAATATGTGATTTAATGATTCATGCTGAGAGGCTAAATGTTCCTCTAATAGTAAACACTTTTAATGGTTACAATTGGAGTGAGGGATAATTGTAGATTGATTGAACTAAATTCATATTTCGCTATAATGACCCCAATGAAATTTCAACGTAGATTACTAATAGTTAGTTTCCTTTTTATAGCCCTTATAAACCCTGCTTATTCTGATGTTTCAAAAGGAAAGGAGCTTTCTGCATCATGCGTTGCATGTCATGGTGAAAATGGCATTTCATTGAACCCAGTGTGGCCTAAACTAGCAGGTCAAAATCCAAAATATCTTACAGCTCAACTACATGAATTTAAAAAAGGTCCAGATGGCAATAGGAATAATGCTGTTATGTATGGTATAGCTATGACGTTGTCTGATTCAGATATAAATAACTTATCTGATTATTATGCTTCATTAAAGCCAACTGTTGGCGTTGTCAAAGACGATTATCTCGAGCTTGGGAGAAATATTTACAGAGGTGGGAATATGGATATTAAAATGCAAGCATGCATAAGTTGTCATGGTCCTAATGGTCAGGGTAATTATGCAGCAGCGATTCCAATGTTATCCGGCCAACATTCACAATATACATATCAGCAGTTAAAAAATTTCCAAATATCTACTCGATCAAATGATTATAATAAAATGATGAGAAATATAGTTCATAGAATGACCGACGAGGAAATGAAGGCTGTGGCAAGTTATATTGAAGGTTTATACTAATGCTTAAGATAAAATTTACCTTCTTAGCACTTTTTTTAATTTTAATTACATCATCGAATGTATTTGCTCAAAAGTATGTTCAAATTTCAACTGAAAAGCAGCAAGAATCAAAAGATATTATCATCTATGAGTTTTTTTGGTACGGATGTCCCCACTGTTATAACCTAGAGCCAACTATGGATAGGATTGAAGCGGATTTAGAAAAGGATACAAAAGTAGTTAAGTTACCAGTTGCTCTTAGAGATTCTTGGATTCCCCATGCTAAACTTTATTATGCTCTAAAACAAATGGATAAAATTGACCAAGTTCATAACTTAATCTTTGAGGAAATACATTTAGAAGACAATCGATTGAATACAGAACAGCAAATGATTGATTTTCTCGGGAAACACGGTATTGATACTAAAAAATTTATAGAAAAATATAATAGCTTTGGCACAGAAGCACGAATAAAAAAAGCTAGTAACCTAGCTAAAAAATATCAAATTGATTCTGTACCAACAATTATAATTAATGGAAGGTTTTTAACTAGCGGCTCATATGTTTCAAGTTACGATGAGTTATACAGTGTTGTAAATTTATTAGTTGAACGTGAAAGAAGCGATTTATAGGAGAAAAATATGACAGCAAAGATTATTAGCGGAAGAGAGGTCGCAGAGCACATTCTTGAAGAAGAACTCTCAAAAAAAGTTGAGATTTTGAAAACTAAGAATATCATTCCTAACCTAGTCGTTATTCTTGTAGGAGAAATGAAAGCATCAGCAAGTTATGTAAAACAAAAAGAAAAATTTGCTGCAAAAGCTGGAATTAAATCTGAGGTTAGACGATTTGACGCAGAGATAAGCGAAAGCGATATATTATCTGAAATTGATAAGATTAACGATGATGCATTAATCCATGGCGTAATTGTTCAATTACCTTTGCCAGATCATATTTCAGTAGCAAAAGTACTTAATAGAATTCATCCATCGAAAGATGTTGATGGCTTTACACCTACTAATGTTGGTAAATTATTCTTAGGTGAGGATACTCTTGTTTCATGTACTCCCAAAGGCATTATGCAGATGCTTAGAATATCTGGCACCGATTTAAATGGTAAGAATGTAACCGTTATTGGCCGGTCAAATATAGTTGGTAAACCTGTATCAATATTGTGTCAGTCTGAGAATGCAACAGTGACTATGTGTCACTCACGCACTAAAGATTTGAATCACAAACTTTCTGATGCTGATGTTATTATTGTGGCTGTGGGTGTACCAAAGTTTATATCGGGAGATCAAATACCAGAGGGTGCCGTTGTCATTGATGTGGGTATACATAACATTGATGGAAAACTTTGTGGAGATGTTGATTTTGAATCAGCAAAAGAAAAAGCTTCTTCTATAACTCCTGTTCCTGGAGGAGTCGGCCCAATGACTGTTTGTGCTTTAATAGAGAATACAATTTTAGCAGCTGAGAGAATACATAGCGCCTGAGAAGATTCGAACTTCTGACCTTTAGCTTCGGAAGCTAACGCTCTATCCAGCTGAGCTACAGACGCAAATAGTTATTCAAATAAATTACTTTTCAAGTATAATCTACTGGAGAAAAAAAATGAGGGAAAAATGAGCGGCACATCAGATAAAGAATTCTATAAGTTATTTGGCTATATAACCCTTTTCATTATTTTATTAGCAATAATTATTACTATACTCTCCAAAGTATTTGCATCATCTGTTACAAATGATAATTATGATACTGTGAAAGAAAAAGCTACTGAAGAACGCTTGTTATCCTCTGAAAAAATCAATCTAGCAAGTAACCCTACATTTAAAACTGAAGTTATTGAAGTTTCATCAACTAAATCAGGTAAAGATATTTATAATTCTGTTTGTATGTCGTGTCACATGAGCGGAGCTGCAGGAGCACCTATTACAGGGAAAGTAGATCAGTGGTCAGAAAGAATCGCAAAAGGTAATGATACATTATATAACAATGCAATTAATGGAATAGGTGTCATGCCTGCAAAAGGCGGTCTCATGTCATTGAGCGATGATGATGTTAAGCTCGCTGTGGATTATATGATTGACCAATCTAAATAAGATCTTATTTTTTTAATTTCTCTTCTAAATCGTCTAGTTTTTTACGTGTCTTTAATAATACTTCTTTTTGTACATCAAATTCTTCTCTTGTGACGACATCAATTTTTCGCAAATAATCGTTAAGTAAAATTTTAAGATTGTCTTTTACGTCATCTTTCATGTCTTTCGTATTTTGAGGAAGTATATTTAAAATTCCCTCTATTAATTCTTTAATTTTATTCGATTCCATATTGCACTCCTTTCATGCACTGAAAATGTGCAAGAAATCAAAAAATTCATCATATTACAAAAATATTACAAATATTTTACATAAATACATACCAAACCTTTTTTAAATTAGTATTTTTATGTATTATACATCAATATTATACAGGGATATTAGGCCTTTGGCTTAATTTATATAATATTAAAGTTGGCATAGTTTATGCATATCTACTAATGATAGCTTTACTATTTGTCATAGATGAATGTCGACTATCACTAATAAACTAAAATATAACCATTTTACGAAAGGAGAAAATATAAATGAAAAAATTATTAAAATCTTCACTTTCATTAGCTATGGCTGGATTGATGTCACTATCAATGTTCGCGCATGCTGGTGAAGCAGTGGCAGATGATCATGCAAGCTCTGTAAGCTACAATGTTGGATATATGTCTGACTATTGGTACAGAGGCGTATTCATTCACGAGTCAGCTGTAAGTTTTGGTGCAGATTATGAAAGCGGCGGCATATACGCTGGAACATGGTGGGCAGATGTAGGCAATGGTCTCGAATATGATGTCTATGCTGGATATAGCATGGATCTTAGCGAAAGCATGAGTGCTTATGTAGGCTACACAGGCTATTTTTACACAGATGGCATGGATTCTGACTACAATGAACTCAACATCGGTCTATCTATGGGTCTAATATCCATTGATTATGCTGACGGAAGATACGATACTCCAGTTAAAGAAGATTATACACATACTCAGGTCGCAATTGATATGAGCGCTATGAGTCTGCCGCTAACACTTACATTTGGTGTTTGGGGCGGTGATGAGACTTCTCTTAGTGGTGAGTGGTATTCTGTGTCATATGGTGCAACAGTATCAGGTGTTGATGTAGGTCTTGAAGTTGGGCAAAACTCTGATGATATTTGCTGTAACGCACCCAACACTAACACAGATACAACTTTCGCTGTATTCAGTTTAGGGTATAGTTTCTAAGGATTTTAGTTTATAGTTAGTGATAGGAGACGTTTGTTAATGAAATTAGTAATAGCAATTATCAAACCCTTTAAATTGGATGAGGTAAGAGAGGCATTATCATCAATTGGTGTGCAAGGCATTACCGCAACTGAAGTTAAAGGTTTTGGAAGGCAAAAGGGCCATACGGAACTTTATAGAGGTGCTGAATATGTGGTTGATTTTCTACCGAAAATTAAACTTGAAATTGCTGTTAACGATAACCTTGTTGAACAAACAATTGAAACAATACTGTCGTCTGCAAGTACAAGTAAAATTGGAGATGGCAAAATCTTTGTTCTTGATATCCAAGAAGCAATACGTGTTCGTACCGGCGAAAAAGGTCCAGAAGCTCTTTAATTAACGTTATTAATTAGGAGATTGCAATGGAAGCTTTAGAAGGTAAAGTCATTGAACTTGCTTATGCTTTAGACACATTCTACTTTCTAGTTATGGGAGCCTTTGTCATGTGGATGGCAGCAGGTTTCACCATGCTTGAATCTGGTCTTGTCAGAGCAAAAAATACAGCGGAAATTCTTACAAAAAATATATCTTTATATTCGATATCGGTCATCATGTATATGGTCGTCGGATATAACTTAATGTATCCAGGTGGAGGCACAGGAGTGATACCTGAACTTTCATTTTTTCTAGGTGCTGATAATACAGCAGAAGCAGTCATAGCCAGTGGTGGTGATGTCTATTATTCAGGCATTTCTGATCACTTCTTTCAAGTGGTGTTTGTAGCAACAGCTTGCTCAATCATCTCTGGGGCAGTTGCTGAGAGAATGAAATTATGGCCATTTTTATTATTCTGTGTTGTCATGACCAGTGTAATTTATCCAGTACAAGGTTATTGGAAATGGGGTGGCGGTTTCCTAGATGAAGCTGGTTTCTCAGATTTTGCTGGCTCAGGTGTTGTACATTTATGTGGTGCTGTAGCTGCACTTGCAGGTGTACTAGTTTTAGGTTCAAGAAAAGGAAAATACACTGATGGTAAAGTAAACGCTATGCCAGGTGCAAACCTTCCGCTTGCTACTCTTGGAACATTTATTTTATGGTTGGGTTGGTTCGGTTTTAATGGCGGATCAGAGTTAATCATCTCAAACGTTGCAGAAGCTAATGCTGTATCAATGGTATTTGTTAATACTAACTTAGCAGCAGCTGGTGGCGTAATGGGAGCACTAATCATATCGAAATTAATGTTTGGCAAATCAGATTTAACTATGGCATTAAACGGAGCTATAGGCGGACTTGTTTCAATAACAGCTGAGCCCCTAGCACCAACACCAGGACTTGCACTTATTATAGGTGTGATCGGTGGCTTAATAGTTGTAATGTCAATTGTCATGCTTGATAAAATGAAAATTGATGATCCGGTCGGAGCAATTTCAGCTCACGGAACATGTGGAATATGGGGACTTCTAGCAGTTACATTAACTGGAGGCTCTTTAGGTGCTCAAATTTATGGTGCACTTATGATTTTCCTATGGACTTTCATTGTAAGTTACATTTTCTGGTCATTAATAAAAATGTTCTTTGGTTTAAGAGTAACTGAAGAAGAAGAATCAGATGGTGTAGATATTTCTGAATGTGGATTGGAAGCATATCCAGAGTTCAGTAAAGCTTCAGGAGCTAAACCTTCAGTTTACCCAGAGCAATAATAAGCATATCCTAAGGGAGCGTAGTGAAAGCTACGCTCTTTTAGCACTAATAAAACACCATGTACCAGTAGGATACAGTGGCATTGAAAAACTTGATAATATTATCTTCTTCATTCCAATATCACTATACTTTTTTACCAGTGGCTTTATTAAGCACTTCATATCATTTATTGGTGATCCTGATTGCTGGATTAATGTTCCTCCCTTTTTAAGTGAGTCATTACAAAGTTTAATAAAATTCTTTGAGTATAATATTTTTGCTTGACCTACCGGATCGGTAGAATCAATGATTATACAATCATATTTAGTGCGATTATTTTTTATAAAAACTATTCCGTCTTCTATAATTAGTTTTATATTATTTAGTTGCTTTTTAGTTAATTTAAAATGATCAGGAAAGTATTTTTTGGAAACTTGAACAACTTTATCATCAATTTCTACAATAGTTGTCTTAATTTTATTGTCTCGCCGAACTAACATACTTGCAATACCATAATCACCTCCTCCTACGATTAAAATATTTCTTGATTTCTTAGGAGTCAAATCTAGACACATATTATGGTAATGGTCTTGATTTATCTCTGAGAGCATAAAGCACCCATCTAAGTAGAGTGCATTACCATAATTATGTGTTTTTATAACCTCAATATTTTGAAATTTACTTTGACAACGGTATAAATATTTTTCATACTTTACACCAATTGATGTTCCAGAGGCCTCATCATGTTCATAATATATATTTTTAGTTTTCATTTATTTATTCATTCTAGAATATATTAATTTTGATTATATTTAAGTTTTATAATTATGCAATTAGACCATAAACATCTTGTTTTGAGAGCAGAAGTAGTTAACTGTCCGGCTGAGGAATCTCTTCATGAAGTCCTTGAATGGATGAAAAATCTCATTAAAAAAATTGATATGAAGTTAATGCAAGGTCCAGCTATTAGTTATGTTGATCAACCAGGCAATCGAGGGACAACATGCATGGCTTTAATCGAAACGAGTCATATAGTAATTCATATTTGGGATGAGCCCGAGCCTGGAATAATCCAACTAGACATATACAGTTGTAAAGAATTTAAATTGGATATAGTTATGAATCACATTAAGCAATACTTTGATGTAATAAATATACAATATAAATTTCTAGATAGAAATTCAGGTATGAAAATTATTAATGAGAGTTGAAATCAACTCACTGCGTTCTCATACTTAATTCTAGCGCTTATCATATCTATTAGTAGACACATTTTTTTATAAAGAGGGCTATTTTTTGTGTAATCAGCTTCTGCAATAAAATCAACTCTATTAGCAGACAGTAAATCGTTAGAAACTTTTTTTTGTTGGTTGCTTTTTTTTGGATAAACAGAAATAGCATGTCCGTTTTGTTTTTTAATTAATGCCATGCTAGGTACGTCAGTAAGACCATCTCCAACGTATATCATATTTTCAAATGGGATAGGGCGACTATTCTCAGGCATATGACTATTAATTGATTCAGAAAACTTCTCTTTGCCTTTATTAATTCTGAAAAGAAACTGTGTTTTTGTAGTATCTGTAACAACAATTTTAGGAAATGTAGCATTACCATGTTTATCAAAATAATACTGAGAACCAAATATATTAGTTAAATTTTTTCTAATAGATGTAGCTTGTAAGATTTCATGATGTCCAGCAGATATTACATAATGAGAAACTTTTATATTCTTATGATTTTTCTTTATATAATCATTAATATTTTTGAACCAATCCTTGACACCTCTAAAATATTTAATTTTATCTGCCATAAATGTGAATTCATCTTTTGTAATTTTAATACCTAAAGATTCAGCATGACTGATGAGTTGTCTCATATATATCATCATAATTTCTCCATCAGTAGCATTAGCCTCATTAAGAATATCTGCCCAGAATTTATTAGAATTTAGTTTCAATCTAGGAATTATTGTGTACTCTTGCATCGTTTTCGGGGTGAGTGTTCCGTCAAAATCATAGACCAGAGCTATTGTATTCTGCTTCATTACATTACATCCATTGGTTCAATATCAAGTAATTGAAATCCATTTAGAATAATTTTATCTACACATTTGATAAGTAGAATTTTTTCGCCTTTAATTTCTGGGGAGAGAATTTTAGTTTCAGCATAATATGAGTGAAAAACTTGTGAAAGCTTGTATAAATAATTTGTAATTATATCTGGTCTAATTTCTCTAATAGACTTATTTACCGTATCTTGATACAGATTAATTAATTCTATAAGTTGATTTTCATTTTTAGTATTTAAATTATTTAAAACCTCTTTTTCAATAACTTGTTGCTTTAAATCATCTACTATCCTTTTTATTCTGGCATGAGCATATTGAATATAATATATAGGATTATTTTTATTTTTCTCTACTGCAAGGTCCACATCAAACTCGAGATGTTGTTCCTTTTTTTTAGTTAAGTAAAAAAACTTAGTTGCATCGCATCCAATTTCTTTGACTAAATCTTGCAGTGGGTAAAAATCACCACTTCTAGTTGACATAGAAATAGACTCGCCCCCTCTTATTAAATTAGCAAATTGAATTAAATGTATTTGTAATCTATTACCAACATCATATCCAAGAGCTTTCATCGCGTTTGTCAACCTTGCTGCATAATCATGATGATCAGCTCCCCAGATGTCGATTAACAAATCATAATGTTTAAACTTATGTGCATGATAAGCAATATCTGTGGCAAAGTATGTCATATCGCCATTACTTTTTACTAGCACTCTATCTTTCTCTTCACCAAATTTAGTATTTTTAAACCATAGAGCACCGTCTTTTTTATAGCTTAAATTTTTATTATCTAAATCGATAAGTATTTGTTTGAGAAGACCTGTTTTATATAGTTCACTCTCAAAGTACCAGCTATCAAACGATATATTAACTGATGATAAATCTTCTTTAATATAATCATTTATAATTACATCAACTAATGATTTTCTAATATTCAAGTAATTTTTATGTTTTTTAAGAAATTTTATTAGAGTATCTATTGGTTCATTAAGTAAACTTAAAACTTTCTGACTATCAACATCTTTAAGAACATTTGAAATAATATTTGAGACATCCTTGATATATAATCCTTTATAGGTAACTAAAAGACCCTCATCGCTCTCTTTCTCATCACTAAAGATATGATCTTCTTTATTAAGGTAACTCAATAATACACTTACAAGTAGGAGATCAATTTGCCTACCAGCATCATTGACATAATACTCTCTATTAACAGAATGCCCTTGATAAGATAAAAATCTAGCAGTTGTATCTCCAACAACCATACCTCTTCCATGACCGATGTGAAGTGGGCCTGTTGGGTTTGCTGATACAAATTCTACGTGTACATTTTTTTTTATTATTTTCTTTTAAGATTATTAAGTCATCACTCATGATTCTGTTTAATTCGTTAAACTTATTAGACTTTGTAAGAAAAAAGTTTATATATCCAGGTGTCGCGATTTCTATTTTTTCGACACTATCCATTGCTTCTATGTTTTTCGTTATTTCTTCAGCTATTAACATAGGATTTCTTTTCAGTATTTTTGCTAACTTCATAGCAACATTTGTATAGAGGTCTCCATGTGATGTATCAGTTGTTCGATTTACTTCTATTATTAAGCTATCGATACCCTCAAAAGAGCTATAGAGCTTATTTAAAGTATCAACTATTTTAGGTTTTATTTTTTTGCTCATTGTTCTATAGGATCAATATCAATGTACCATTTTATTCTTTTATCCATGCTGGATAAGTATAACTTAATTCTTGTTACATGTTTTGATAAAAGACTCGAGCTTTCTGACCCAATGATTAGCTGATAAAAGTATTGATTATTTTTTTTTGATGTTTGTGATGGCGCAGGACCATATACAAATATAGATTTATTTTTTTTAAGTTTTGCTGCGTTTACCAACGTCATTTTTGCAAGTTGTCTAATTGAGCAAGAAACTTTAACTACTCCTATGTGACTATAAGGTGGAAGATTAACCGCTTTACGTTGTTTAAGAGCTACCTTACTGAACTTCTCATATCCCTCTCTAAGTATTTTTTGAAGTAATTCATGCTTAGGATTATTAGTCTGTATTATAACGTTCCCTCTAACTTTTTGCCTACCGGCTCTACCTGATACTTGAGTTATCAGCTGACCTGTCTTTTCTAAGCCTCTAAAATCAGTACTATATAACCCTGCATCAATATTAATAATTCCAACTAATGATACATCTTCAAAATCATGTCCTTTAACAATCATTTGTGTTCCTATAAATATATCAATTTCATTGTTATTAGCTTTTTTAATGAAATCTTTGAGATCACTCTTTGATGAAATATTATCACTATCAACTCTTAGTATATTTTTGTCTGGAAACAAATTCTTGACTTTATTTTCTACTCTTTGTGTACCTATACCAAGAGGAACCAAGCAAGGGTTTTCACAACAAGGCTTTACCGAGTCAAAGCTTTGACTAAATCCACAATGGTGACATATCAATCTCTCAACATTTTTATGGTATGTTATATTCGAATCACATTTTGGACACTTAACGATAGTCTTGCATTCACTACAGATAACTGTATTACTGAATCCTCTTCTCCCAATAAATAAGATTACTTTATTATTCTTATTTAATTCTATTTTCATTTCATCTTTTAGAGTTTTTGATAAACCTTCATCTGGTTTATCAATTGATGTATCTACTATTGTCACAAGCGGTAACGGCGATTTGAAATATCTACTTTTTAGTAAATGTTGTTTATATTTTTTTATACTGACATTATGAATTGTCTCAAAAGAGGGTGTAGCCGTACCTAATACAACGGGGCAGTCTAAAGATTTAGCTCTAACAATACCAATATCTCTAGCATTATACTTAAATTTTTCTGTCTGCTTATATGATTGATCATGTTCCTCATCTATGACCAATAGCTTTAAGTTCTTAAATGGTAAAAAAACTGATGATCTTGTTCCTATGATTATAAGCCTATCTTCTTCTTTACAGGCTCTCCAAACTTTAAATTTTTGTAGTGGCGTTAGATTAGAGTGATACTCTAAAGGCTCTAGATCAAGATATTTTTTAAATCTATTTACTGTTTGAGGGGTTAGGTTTATCTCAGGTACCATTATAAGTACTTGTGCATCACTTTGTAACAAATCAATTGCTAATTGAGTATAGACTTCTGTTTTACCTGATCCAGTAACTCCTTTTAAAAGGTGTACTTGATGCTGTTTGATATTCTTATAAATATCTATAACAACTTCTGACTGCTCTTCATTAAGTTTCAATTGAAACTTTGAACTTTTCTCATTTAAGACTAGTTTTCTATCAGGTGATGGCGAACCTTTTCTATGAATAGGAGTTAGAGCATTAAATAATACTTGTCCTATAGGGTAGTGATAATATGTTGCAGCCCATTTACACGTCTCCATCATTTCAGTCGACAAAACGCGACTTTCATCAAGCACTTTATGTATATTTTTTATCTTGTAGGCAGTCTGGCCTGCATTCAATTTTTTAGTTTCTACAATTATTCCTGTTCTAGTAGAGCTCCCAAAGGGCACCTTTACTCTACACCCAATTTTAATGTCCTGATTTTCAACAATATAGTCAAACAATTGATTTATCGGCACATCCAATGCCACAGATATAAGTTTTTGCATACCCAACATTATAAACTATGTTTTATAAGGCTTTTGTTATAAAACAATTATAGTTTATCCACAGCTTCTGTGGATAATTCTGTGAATAAATCTAATATAAAATGTCGAAACCTAACTACATCATAACCTTTCTCAAATCGTTCAACTTATGGTCGAAATAAAATATGCATAGATATCATATACATATCCAAATAAGAATTATATTATTTCATATTCATTGATATAAACATATGATATTGGATAGGCAAAGTTAAAAGTTTTGTCCTGTTAATAAATGTCCAATATAGTGCATAAAATATAAACTTTTTTCATTTAAATTTAAGATTCTTAACTAACATTTTCATGTAATATATAGGATATATGGATATATCAAGACAGATCCTCAGGCTCAATTATGCCGGGCTGCCAATAGGATGGATCACCTACCAGACTGCTGTGAGATTGTATTATAACGATCAGGTAACCTACGAGTGTGGCAACAGCTCCCTATTAGTGAGAGGGGGTATTAACCGAGTAACGGGCTTAAGAAGCAAAATTGAAGTAAATTCTATAATTGCTACTAAGAATTATAGCAAAGTATCATACTCAGATTACACTCCACCCCTTACAAATCTCACCCTTTTTCATAGAGATGCCAAAACATGCATGTATTGTGGCGAAACCTTTACTCTTAAAAACTTATCTAGAGATCATGTAATTCCACTGTCTAAAGGGGGTGAGGATAAATGGACAAATTTAGTCACTGCTTGCAAAGGGTGTAATAATAAAAAAGGTGACAGAACACCCGAACAAGCAGGTATGCCATTGCTAGCTGTACCATTTATACCATCCAGGGTTGAATATTTAATACTAAGAGGAAGAACAATTCTTGCAGACCAAATGGACTTCCTATTGTCCCATGTCCCTAAAACAAGCAGAATTCGTAAAAGATTTACAAAGGGATGAGAAGTGTCTAAAGTAACTATTTTGGTCAATCTGGGGACTCCAGATCAGCCATATGAAAAAGAAGTTAGAACATATTTAAAAGAATTCCTATCTGATAAATATGTTATACGATTGCCTAGATTATTTTGGTTAACATTATTGAATCTAGTCATACTGAGGACAAGACCAAAAAAAAGTGCTGAACTTTATCGCAAAGTTTGGACTGGATGGGGATCCCCATTACTTTTCCACACTTATGCACAAACTGGTCACCTAAGAGATATGGCAAGAGAGTTGGACTCTGATGTATATTTTGATACGGCAATGAGATATGGAAATCCATCCATTAAAAAAGTTCTTTATCAATTGATTGAAAAAGGATACAAAGATATAACGATTTTGCCTATGTTTCCACAATATTCAACAACAACCACCCTCTCTATTTTTGAACTTATTAAACAGTTGATCAAAAAGGATAAAAATTATTTTTCAGGTGTCAATATAAATGCTGTATCTAGTTTTCATGATAATAATTTGTATATTAAAGCATGTGCAAACAAAATAAGATCATCACAAAAGTTACTCAGTAAACCAGATAAACTTTTGTTTTCTTTTCATGGCATTCCCGAATCATATATAGGTGATGATGAGCCATACCAAAAAGAATGTCTACATACGGCACATCTGATTGCTAAGGAATTGAAATTAACTGAGAATGAGTATGAGATTGCCTTTCAATCTAGATTTGGAAAAGCTGAATGGATAAAACCTTATTTGTCATCTAGGCTAGAAGAGCTTCCAAACGAAGGTATAACAAATTTACATGTATTTTGCCCCGGGTTTTCATCAGATTGTTTAGAAACTATAGATGAAATTGGGAGAGAATCTAAGGAAGATTATTTTGAACATGGGGGAAAAGAATTTACTTTTATCCCATGTTTGAACAGCGATGAACAATTTATTAAAGCATTAATGAATATACAAAGTGTCCCTGATACCAAGCTATTATGATTTATAAGCCGGAAGTTTCTTCTTAATAGTTTTACATTCGAGTTTTGCATATTGAGGGACTCCATTATCGTAGCTTGGGTAATCTTCGCCTTGAATAAGATTTGAAATGTATTCTTTACATGATCTAGTAATTTCAAATCCATTAGATTTAATGAAATTTTTGGGTAACATTTTCTCTACATTTGCAACATTATTAAGATTCGTTGAGCTGATAGACCATTTATACTTTTGTTTGATTTTAGTACTTTTGATTGTAAGCATAATGTTATTATTATCTAACTTGGCAACTTTTATTGATTCTAACCCAAGAGCATACGCTTGATCCACATCTACCGTTGATGCTATATGTCTTGCAGCTCTTTGTAAGTAATCAGAAACTGCCCAATGTACTTTGTATTTAAGTTTATTAGTTATGATAGATGATAGTACTGGCGCAACACCACCTAGTTGAGCGTGCCCAAAACTATCTTTTAATCCACTATCACTGAGAAATTTATTTTTATTATCTTTTATTCCCTCAGATGCAACGATTACACAATATCCATATTTTATAGTTGTTTCTTTTACTTTTTTTAAAAAAGAGCTTTGATTAAATTGAATTTCAGGAAAAAGAATCAGATGAGGGGCATCTCCTGCTTTTTCTTTGATTACCCCTGCTGATGCAGCTAACCAACCTGCATGTCTTCCCATAACCTCTAAGATAAAAACTTTGGTAGATGTCTCACACATAGACTTTACATCTAAGGACGCTTCTAGTGTCGATGTAGCTATGTATTTAGCCACAGAGCCAAATCCTGGACAGTTATCTGTTACAGGCAAATCATTATCAATTGTCTTGGGTAAACCAATGCAAATTATTGAGTAATTTTTTTCTTTAAAAAACTTACTGACTTTATTGGTTGTATCTTGAGAGTCACCTCCTCCATTATAGAAAAAATACCTTATGTTATGTTTCTTAAATACTTCATAAAGACGATCAAAATCTTTTTTTGATTTTTTAAAATCACTTAGTTTAAGTCTACAAGAACCAAAAGCTCCTCCAGGCGTTTGCTTCAGAAGGGCTAATTGAGTTTTATCCTCTTTGGATATATCTATTAATTCTTCATTTAAAGCTCCAAGTATTCCATTTTTTCCTACATATAGTTTCCCAAAACTTTTTTTGTTCTTATTGTATGCATCAATAACTCCAGCAGCAGTAGCATTAATAACAGGTGTTACGCCTCCAGACTGCGCATAAAAGATATTTCCTTTCATATTTACTCCACTATTTTGATTAAAGTACCCACCTCTGGCGTACCCTCTGGATAATGTCCGTTTAATAATCTAAGTCTACCCTCAGCATATCTTCCAAGTGGACTGTTATCAGCTAATTCTTTATATGACATTCCTTCCCTGAATCTTATCACCTTGATTCTTAAGCCTTGAGATTTACTTACTTCTTCTTTAGTCATCTTTTGAAATGATACTTCTATAATTTTTGAAGCATTATCATCATTAATTTCCTTAAACTTTTTTATAAATATCCATGCTTTAGGTTTTTTATCTTCTTGATGAATATCAAAAAAGACAGAATATCTAGTATAAGTAATATCAACTACAGATGTAGTTTTATATAAATAAGTATAACCAGACATTTTATTTTTATTGAGAGGTTTTTGTTCAATCAGTTTATTAGTCGACAAGAATGATGTTTTATCAATGTTCTGATCTAGGTAATCTTTAGGAGTAAAGCCATTATCAATATCATCCCTTAAAAGATTATCTGATATTAGAACTATTTCTGATTCCTTATTTGTAATAATCAATTTGTCTGGAAGATTATTTAAATCCCATCCCTTAGGGATACTAAATTTTATGGCAAAAAAAGGATGGTAGAAGGTGTTGTATCTCATATAGCCCTCGTCATCACTTGTACCATAAGGAAGCCCATCAATCATTTTAAGAAAGGCATCTTTATTTTTTTTACCAGCTATACTTTCCGTTCGATTCATCGCTTCAATCCTATTTTCAGTAGAGGGGTGAGTTGAGAAAATATTATGATATCCAGCGCTAATCGGCCTACCTTCTTTTTTTGCAATTTCATTTTCAAGATCGTCTGCACTCTTCATAGTCTTCAGAAAATTCGCCATGGCGTTTTGATTGTATCCATTTCTCCCAAGATATTCCTTAGCTATATCATCTGCTTCAGATTCATATTTTCGACTATATCCCTTGTTTACAATTTGATTAAGTAAATTAAATCCACTATTAGAAATTGATCCTCCAGGGACGCTTGATGCCGCAAGACCTATAAGTAAATTAGTTACTTGTGCAGTACTCATACCCCTAACTGCATGCCGTGCGGTGATATGGGCAATTTCATGACTAAGCACGCCAGCAAGTTCAGCTTCAGAATTAAAATGTGCAAGCAACCCTCTATAAAAGTAAACATACCCGCCCGGAGTAGCAAAAGCATTAAAAGTTGGATCATCAATTATGGTAAACTTCCAATTCAAGTCAGGACGATGACTAGATTTTGCAATTTTTTCTCCAAGTTCTACATAATATTTGGTAAGTTCCTTATTATTTAACACTTTAGAATTTTTAAGTATTTCTTTATGATAAGCTCTTCCCATTTCTACTTCTTGCTGTTCAGTAATAGTTACAAAATCAGGCATACCTGAAACAGGATTTTTTGCACATGAGGCAATAGAGGTTAGTATCAGTAAAAAATATATTTTTGATTTAAGAATTTTTAACATAATTTATAAAATAATTAGAGAATTTTAAAAGAGCCTTGCCTCGATGACTTATCTCATGTTTGTCACTTGACCTTAGTTCTGCCGAAGTTATATTTCTATCAGGTAAGAAAAAAATAGGATCATATCCAAAGCCGTTAGCGCCCTGAGGTTTATCATTAATTCTGCCTATCCATGAATCTTGCGCAATAAATGGGAACGGATCATTTGAAAATCTCATGAAAACTATCACACATCTATAACACGCCCCTCTTTTAATATCAGGAACACCATCCAGTTCTTCTAAAAGTTTATTATTATTTTCCTCATTAGTCGCATCTTCGCCTGCATATCTTGCAGACCATACCCCAGGACGACCATTTAAATAATCAACCTCTATACCGGAATCATCTGCTATAGAAGGGAGAGAGGTAAAATTCGAGGCACTTCTAGCTTTTAGTATTGCATTTTCTACAAACGTAGAGCCCGTCTCTTCAACATCTGGGATGTCAATGTCATGACAGGTAACTAATTCAACATTCATTTTATAAAGTATTTCCTGAAACTCAGTTATTTTATCTTTATTTTTAGTGGCTAAGAATATTTTCATAAAACTTCAAGACAATATATTTGCTATACTATTGTAATATACTTATGTTGACAAACAATGAAGAATAATCATATTAATCAATCTGGTGATCTACATATGATAGATATCAGTGAAAAAGAGATAACTTTAAGAACTGCTAAAGCCTCTGGCGAAATTATATTAAATAAACAAGCATTTGATTCTGTACTTCAATTAAATAATAAAAAGGGTGATGTCCTAAATACTGCGAGAATTGCAGGTATAAATGCTGTCAAACAGACATCTAATCTTATTCCTCTAGCTCACACAATATCAATCAGCGCAGTATCTATAGAATTTAAAATTGAAGAAAGTCGTAGTAAAATTCATTGTTACGCAACGGTCAAATCGGAAGGTAGAACAGGTGTTGAAATAGAAGCGCTAGTTGGTGTTGAAATATCGCTAATGACAATCTATGACATGTGTAAATATTTAGATAGAGGTATGCAGATTAATAATATTATGTTGCTATCAAAAACTGGAGGGAAGTCTGGGGACTTCATCAAAAAATAAATGATTAAAAATATTCTCTATATTTTATCTTCTATAATAATCATTATCTTTTTTTACGTGACAGTCTTATTTGATATAAATGATCATAAGGCCAATCTTGAAAAAATGATTTCAGAACAAGCAAATATTGATTTTAAAATATTGGGAGATTTAAGCTTAGACTTAGGTTTCAATACGAAAATTAAAGCTAAAAAACTATCTGTCAAAAAAAACAATATTTTAATACTAGAATCTGAGGAATTTAATGCTTCTGTATCAGTATCAAAAATTTTAACAGGACGGTTTGATATTGATTCATTAAGCTTAAAGGATTCAAAGCTATATGGCATAAATATAGATGAATCTATAATTAAATCTTACAACCTTCTTGCAGGGAGAAATTATTATATAAAGAATACTATGTATTCTGATATCGAACTTATTGAAACAAAAGGCTATTTCCAAGACGATATTTTACAAATCAAAGATATTAGACTTAAGACAGAATTACTTGAAGGTGTAGGCTTTGGTAAAATTAATCCTTTTAAAGAGACAGTAAATATTAGTGCGTCTACGAAAATAAGAACTAATGAGATTGTTAAAAAAAAATATAATAAATTTTATCCTAAATACTTAATTGAAACCGAGCTGCCTGTTCTTATATCAGGCAATTACAATGCCCCTGAAGTAGATATTAAAATATCAGATTTAATAACAAAGAGACTTAAAGAAGAAATTAAAACCAAGGCTATTAAGTCCATAAAAGATAAAATTCAAGAAAAAATTCAATCAGAAATTAATATTAAACTTCCATTTTAGATAGTGTCATCAAATTTATCTAACTCAGTACTTAAGTGGTATAAAAAATATGGAAGAAATAATCTTCCATGGAAAGTTAAAGACCCTTACAAGATATGGATATCTGAAATAATGCTTCAACAAACACAAGTAAATACGGTTATTCCATATTATTTAAAATTCATAAAGAAATATCCTAATCTTAAGAGTCTTGCATCAGCAGATTTAGATGATTTGATGCTCATATGGAGCGGGCTTGGTTATTACAGCCGAATAAAAAATATACATCTTAGTTCTCAAATTATAGCAAGAGAACACAACTATAACTTTCCACATAAATATGATGACATCTTGTCATTGCCAGGTATTGGAAGAACTACTGCGTCTGCAATTTCCACATTTTCTGGGTTTTCAAATAAGGCGATACTAGACGGAAATGTCAAAAGAATATTAATTCGTTTTTATGAAATAGAAGAAGAAAACAAAACTATCTTAGAAAAAAAATTATGGGATAAATCAGTCTCGATAACACCATTAAAATGCACTTCAGACTTTATTCAAGGCATGATGGATATAGGTTCAGTTATATGTAAAAGAACTAACCCAGAATGTTGTATATGCCCATTGAAATCAATAGGCTGTAGTTACAATCCCACTCATAAAAAAGAAAAAAAAATAAAGAAAAAAATCAATGATATCAAAATGAATCTTATTGTTTTAATAAATCAAAGTAATCAAATATATTTAGAAAAAATTAAAGTTGGTAAACTCTGGCAGGGATTATATTCTAGCCCAATCTTCACTTTAAATTCACACACAAATGAATGGATGTTACGTAATAATATTTTAGATCTTAAGCCAATATACAGAAGTAATATAATTCATAGAGTAACGCATAAAAAAATAATGTTTAATACCTTCTTTTATTTTTTGAAAAATGACAAAAAAGTTAGTTTATCAAGTAAGAATTGGTATAATCTAGCAAACATTAATGTTGGTGTGCCAAAGTATCAAGATAAGGCATTAGACATATATAGGTCTGAGTATGAAAAAAATAATGTGTAAAAAGTTAAAAAAAGAGGGAGAAGCATTAGACTATCTTCCATATCCTGGAGATATTGGTAAAAAAATACAAGAAAGTATATCAAAAGAGGCATGGGAACAATGGGTTAGTCATCAGACAATGCTTATTAATGAAATGAGATTAACCCCAGTGGAACCTAAAGCAAGAAAATTTTTAGAGGAAGAAATGGAAAAATTCTTTTTCGGTGATGGCTCGCAAGCTCCCCAAGGTTTTACTCCAGAAAAATAATATATGCCCAGGTAGCTCAGTCGGTAGAGCAGTGGACTGAAAATCCTCGTGTCGGCAGTTCGATTCTGTCCCTGGGCACATAATATGAAAACACTAAATTTAAATAAATTATTAACGAAAGCTTTAGACTGTCATAAAAAAGGCAGTATCAATGAGGCTGATAAAATTTATCTTAAAATATTAACTGAATATCCTAATGATTTTGATTCAAATCATTTACATGGCGTTGTACTAAGTCAGAAAAAAAATTATAAATCATCTATTAAATATTATGAAAAAGCATTTTCTATCAAACCTAAAAATTGTGAACTATTAAATAATTATGCAATATCTTTGAGAAATATAAACGATTATGAGCAATGTGAAATAATGCTAAAAAAAGCAATTAGTCATGAAAAAAGCTTCACTAAATCTTATTTAAATTTATCCAATTGCTACCTAGCTCAAGAAAAATATCATGAAGCACTAAAGGTACTTAAAGATGGTAAAAAATTCGATAAAGAAAATATCCGCTTTGATCAAAATATTATTGGTATATATCTTCAAATCTACAATAAAGATAAAAAATCATCAGATTTAAATGACTGTATCGAAGTCTTAGATAGTATCCATATAAATGAATCATTTGACCAAAAATTAATTTGTAATTATGCACTTGCATATCTATGGAATAATAATCTGGATAAATCATCATCTTTATTTAAAATAGCTGAGAAGAAATCACAAATACCTCCTAATATAAAAACACTCTTAGATATGAAAGATAGAAAAGTATTAGAGTATTTAGTAAAGCATGAATATGAACAGATTTGTCATATTGACTCAGACGTTGACGGCATAAGAAATATGAAAATTACTCAAGATTATTTTAATACTTTAGAAAAAGTTAATAATATGGATTCTAAAGATTATAAGGAAGGTGATTTAAAGTTTATTTCAACTTTACATCAAATTAAATATAACAAACCAGTTAAAACAGAACCTCCTTATTTAAATGAAAATCTTGACTATAAAAATATTCAATCTGTATATACATCATCACAACCTGAAATTTGTGTTGTTGATGATATATTATCTCAAGAATTTCTCATTGACCTAGAAATATTTTTCAGATGTGCAAATATCTTTAAGAGACCATACCCACGTGGATATGTTGGAACATTTTTAGGGACAGGTATGGCAAACAAACCAATTTTGCAGTTTAGTAAGGATTTAACTTTAAAACTACCAAATATATTTAATAAATATCATCTAACTCAAGCCTGGGCCTTTAAATATGATAGTCAACAAAAAGGAATAGGGATTCATGCTGACGACGCTAAAGTGAATGTTAATTTATGGCTAACTTCTGAGAATGCAAACCTAGATAATCACTCTGGGGGAATGATTATTTGGAAGAAAAAGCCTAATGAGACTTCTAACTTTTCTGATTATAATTCTTCCATAAATTCAGAAAAAATGTTGCTTGATGTAAGTGAATCTGATTATATAAGAATCCCTTATAAAGCCAACAGAGCTGTTATATTCAACTCTAAGCTATATCATGCAACTGATGATATAAACTTTGATAACAAGTATATAAACCGTAGAATAAATGTTACTTTTCTTTATTCATAATTTACAAAGTTGCTTTAAAAAAAATGATTAAAGACATATAATAGAAGCATGTCAGAATTATCACCAAAAAACGCTAAATTCAGTCTCGGACAAATTGTTTATCACTCAAAATTCAAGTATCGTGGTGTAATAGTTGATGCAGATCCAAACTTTCAAGGAACTGATGAATGGTATGAATCAGTAGCTAAGTCTAAGCCTGATAAAAACAAACCCTGGTATCATGTGCTTGTTCATGGACAAGGCAATGAGACATATGTTGCAGAATCTAATCTAACATCTGATCAAAATATAGATCCAGTTGATCACCCATTTGTTGATATATTCTTTTATGAATATGACAACAGCGGTTCTTACTCACTGAAACAAACATTTAATTAAAAGTTGAATTTACTAGACAAGCTTTTCAAAAAATCTAGTGAGCCTAAAAGTGACAATGATCTAGATATTCATCAACTGCAATTAGCTACATGCATTCTCCTAATAGAGGTGTCTAAAAGCGATGATGATTATGATCCAGAAGAGCAAGAAAAAATAATATCATTAATTAAAGATAAATTTTCTCTTACGGATGACGAGATAGCAGAGGTTTTTTCTGCTAGTAACAATCATCACAATAAAATGATATCCCTGTATGAATGGACAGATATTATCAACAAAAAATGTAGTTACAAGCAAAAGCTAGTTATTATTGGTTTTATGTGGGATATAGCATATATAGATTCTAAAATTGATAAGTATGAAGATTACACAATCAGGAAAGTTTGCGACTTAATTTATGTTAAACATCAAGATTTTATTAATCTGAAAAATGAGAGAGCTATCTGACTTTAAAAATTGCAGACTCTCCTAATAAATTACTCAGACTTGAAGATACAGTACTACCTTTGCCGCTGCTAATTACCTCATCAACAATTGTAAAGTTATTTGTATGGCACATCTGTTTAAAGTCTTTAATAGTGCATAAATGTATATTTGGAGTCGAATGCCAGCTATATGGCAATTCACTTGTTACAGGCATTCTGCCTTTCAAAAAAAGGTAAAATCTTGATTTCCAGTAACCCATGTTAGGGAACGAGATAATAACTTCATTTCCGATTCTTAGCATTTCTTTTATTAAATCCACAGGATTATTAACCACCTGTAAAGATTGAGCTAATATTACATAGTCAAAGCTGTCGTCACTAAAGTAATCTAATTTGTTGTTTATATCAGCATTAATAACATTTATATTATTATCTAAAGATTTCATAATCTTATCTATGGATGTATCCACACCATAGCCGCTTCCATTCCTCTCTTTAGAAAGAAGCTTAAGAAGAGCGCCGTCTCCACAGCCTAGATCAAGTATTCTAGAATCTTTCTTCACCCACTCTGAAATTACTTTAAAGTCTTTTCTTGCCATACTAATTATTCTCGATAAAGTTTCTCATAACATCAAAATAATTATCATTTTTCATTAAAAATGCATCATGTCCTCCATCAGATTTGACACATGCATATGAAACACTTTTGTTATATCTTATTAAAGTTTTTACAATTTCTTCTGATCTGCTAGGAGGGAATCTCCAATCAGATGTAAAAGATATTAATAAAAACTTCGTCATTGTTGAAGATATTTTATCTATAAATTCACTATCACTAACAGGATCATAATAATCTAAAGCTTTAGTCATCAAAAGGTATGTGTTCGCATCAAATGAGTTAACAAACTTTTCACCTTGGTATCTTAGGTAACTTTCTATTTGAAATTCTACGTCAAAATTGAAGCCAATCTTTTCTTGCTTTAAATCACGCCCAAATTTCTCAGCCATAGACTTATCAGATAAATATGTTATGTGGCCTAGCATTCTAGCCAAAGCTAATCCTCTTTTTGGCATTTTATCTTCTTTTAAATAATTACCTCCACACCAATCTGGATCGTTCATGATTGCTTGTCTAGCAACTTCATTGAATGCAATATTTTGAGCTGTTAATTTTGGGGCAGCAGCAATAATAATTGCATTGTCAATATAATCTGGATAATCAAGTGCCCATTGGAAAGCCTGCATACCGCCAAGACTACCTCCAACAACGAATTGCCATTTGTTAATGCCCAAATTATCCATTAGAACTTTTTGGCTATTTACCCAATCTTGTACTGTAACGACAGGAAAATCAAAACCATAATTTGTTCCTGTTTCTGTATTAATACTTGCCGGTCCGGTTGAACCATGACATCCACCTATGTTATTGACACATACAACAAAGAGTTTATTAGTATTAATAGGTTTGCCTGAGCCAATCATATTATCCCACCAGCCAGGTTTGTTATCACCTTCGTGATAGCCAGCTACATGATGATTACCAGACAGAGCATGACAGATTAGAACAGCATTATCTTTATTATCATTGAGCTGACCATATGTTTCATAAACTAAATCATATGAATTTAATGTTTTGCCAGACTTTAGCTTCAATGGTATATCTATTGAAAGCTTATGTTCCTTAATAATATCCAATTTATAGTAAGCTCGTTAAGTTAAAAATTCTAGGAATTAATACTATCTCTAATATCTGTAATAACACAAGGATTATTATAGGTGAAAAATCAATTCCAGATAATGTGGGTACTATTGATCTGGTATAACGATAAATAGGTTCACATAATTCATCTACAAGACCAAAAACAGGGTGGTTTACAAATACATTGAACCAACTTTTAACAGCTGAGATTACTATTAAGTACCAGTAGATGTTAATTATGTCACGTAGCAGATATCCTAAGGATATAATTAATAAATTATCTAATGGATAGGTCTGACTGTTAAATATAAGGGGAAGATACAGTTTCAAAAATGTAAAAATAAACAATATTATAAATAAAAAATAAGGCGTGAGATTCAGTCCAATATATTCAAAAGGCTTGACTAGATATCCACTCAGTTTAACGATTGATTGTGTTACTGGATTATAATAATTAACTTTACATGCCTGGCAAAAGAACCTTAGCAAGATGATGAATTGACAAGCGCTTAAAAATAAATAAATTATTGATGCTGACCCTGACATTAATTTTTAAAAATATTTTTTGATTTCTTATATGCTTTTTTTATAGCTTTTAGAATCATACTGTCAACTTTATTATTTTCTAATTCAGTTAATGCAGCTTGTGTAGTACCCCCTTTTGAGGCGATAGCTGATATAATATCATTAGAGTTTTTATTATTTTTTATTATTTTCGAAGTTCCATGCATTAGATCATTTGTAAAAATAGTAGCATCTTTTTCGCTGTAACCCATATCAATAAACACATTTTTTATAATTTTATTGAAGTAGACATAATATGCTGGGCCACTACCGTAGAGTGCTGTAATTTTGTCAATATCACCTTCATTAATAAATTTTTTTAATACAGAGAAAGCGTCGAAAAATTCATTAATTAAACCTGCTATATTTTTCGAAAAAGGCTTAATATGATAAAAGATATGTGCTTCAGAATCACTAATAGTTATATTAGTCATGCATCGTACTACAGGAATATCTTGACTAAGTTTATTTTTTATTGAAGTACACCGAATGCCAGCCATAAAGCTAACTAAGATCATTTTTTCAGATAAGAGAGGATTTATCTCCTTGATAACCTCAATATAGTTATTTGGTTTTACCATAAGTATGATTAGGTTAGATTTAGCTATAACATCTGTATACGATGAAAAGAAATTTACATTAAATTTTTTTAAACTAAACTTCTTCTTTTTATTTGTATCAATAACATCTATTTTATATGAAAATCTGTTTCTATGAATTGCTGTAAGCAGCGAACTAGTAAGATTACCTGCTCCAATTATTGTCACTCGATTTATCATGTTCTTTTACCAAATATTTGTTGGCCTATTCTAAGCATATTTGCATTATATTCAATTGCAGAAATATAATCTTTGCTCATTCCCATAGACAGTGTATCTAAATATTGATGTCTATCATACAAATCTTTCATTTTAGCAAATGACTCTACAGGTGATTGACTAACCTTTGGTATTGCCATTATTCCTCTTAATCTTATGTTTTTCATGTTCCGAACAATAAACGAAAGATTATTATATTCCTCTATATCTACACCACCTTTCGTTTCTTCATTATCAATATTAATTTGTATACATATGTTCATAACTTTATCTAGTTTACTACAAACATCATTTATTTTATGAGCATGCTTTTCGGATGAAACAGTATGAATCCATGAGAAGTTTTCAGATATCTTTTTTATTTTATTTGATTGGATTGACCCAATGTAATGCCAAACAATATTTGGATTATTTATTTGTATAATTTTTTCTCTAGCTTCATCTAAATAATTCTCCCCAAAATCTCTTTGACCAAGCTTTTCGAGTTCAATTATTTTTGTATAATCTTGCGTTTTGGAGACAACTATTAAGCGAATATCTCTATTATTAACTTTTTTATGTTCATTGATAATTTCTATTATTCTTTTGTAGTTATCAATATAATCTAAATGCATGTTCAATTATTATCAAACAACATTGACATGATAGCCATCCTTACAGATATACCATATGAAACTTGATTTAATATAACTGAATTTGGTCCATCTGCTACAGAAGATTCAATTTCTATTCCTCTATTAATTGGCCCAGGATGCATAACTATTACATCACTCTTTGCATATTCAAGTCGATTTTTATTTAACCCATAATCATCATAGTATGAGTCCATAGATATCAATGCATCATGCATCCTTTCTTTTTGCAATCTAAGCATAATGATAACATCTGCATCCTCAATGCCTTTGTTCATATCAGAAAAATAATTTACACTCATTTTGCTGTAGTTCTCTGGTATTAAGCTTTCAGGACCAATAATATTTATTTCTCTAGTCCCTAAAATATTTAGTGAATAGATAAGTGATTTTGCTACACGAGAGTGAAGAATATCACCAACTATTGAAACTTTTAGATCGTCGAAACGCCCTTTATGTTTTTTGATAGTAAACATATCAAGCATTGCTTGAGTAGGGTGTTCATTAGACCCATCTCCGGCATTAATTACAGAGATATTATTACTTACTGATTCTGCAATATAATGCGCTGTGCCAGGAACAGAATGTCTAACTACAAACATTTGACAGCTCATTGCTTCTATTGTTTTAATCATATCCAATATAGATTCGCCTTTTGAAGTTGAAGAATTAGATATATCAATATTAATAAAATCTGCTGAAATCTTTTTTGAGGCTAATTCAAAAGTTGTTTTTGTTCGTGTGCTTGGCTCAAAAAATAAGCTAGCAACTACTTTATTCGAGTATTTTGATATTTTGTTATTATTATGAATATCCTCTGCTCTTGATATTATCTCTAAAATATGAGCTTTGGGTAAGGACTTGATATTCAGAAAGTGCTTGAGTTTATTGTCTTGAATCTGAATACTATGGTTTATTTTCATCTAATCAATAATATTTTCATTAATCCAGCTTTGCAAGATAATAGATGCAGATATATCATCATAATCTGAAGATTTCTTTTTAGTTACACCGCTGTTTCTCATCTCAGCAAAACTATTCCTGGCCATCTCACTAGTTAGAAGCTCATCATGAAATATAATTTCTATATAAAAATCTAATGACCCTTGGATATCCTCTGCAAAAGATTTTATCTCTTTGTGGATATTGTTTTCTTTCTTATATTCAGGATATCCAATGACTATTTTCTTAATATCCCATTCATAGATAACTTTTCTTATTTCATCTATATAATTACAATATAGAACTTTTAATGGTCGTGAATTTCTTGTAACACTTTGGCCTATCGCTAAACCTGTCTTTTTAGAACCATAATCAATACCAAGTAAGAAGCAATTATTCATTTAATTATCAAGACTCATGATATTTATTAATTATTTTTAAAAGTTCATTTGATATTTTCGTGGATAATCTATTTCGTATTTGCTGTACACCAGTTGGTGAGGTAATATTTATTTCAGTAATATATTTACCTATCATGTCCACACCCGCAAAAAATACCCCATAATATTTTAGAAATGATGCTACTTCATTTAATAGAGGAAGATATTTAGTATTCAGTCTAGTTATTTCATAACTACCACCACATGCTAGATTTGCTCTAAAGTCACCTTTTGCAGGAAAGCGTGTAAGGACATTTTTTTCAATTATACCGTTATATATTATAATTCTATTATCACCATTTTTAATTTCTTTTAGATATTTTTGAGCAATTATAATTTTATATTTCTTTATATATTGATTTACTAGTGTATGTGCATGTTTATTATATTTAAGTTTTATAATTCCACTACCTGCCATCAAATTTGTTGGCTTTAAAACAACTTCTTTATGCTTAACCAAGAAATCCAATATTTTTTTTTGGTTATCTCCTATAATTGTTGGTATTTTTGGATTAGACAACTGATAGCCAAGTAATTTTTCATTAAATTTTAGTAAAGAATCTGGTGAATTTAATACAAGAGTATTTTGGAATTCAAGTTCTTTAATTATTTGTACTAATGTTAGGTAGTGATGATTTACAGGAGGGTCTTTTCTAAAAAAAATACAATCTAATTTATTTAAGTTAATAATTTTTTTGTTACTCAGTTTATACTTGCTTTTATTAAGAGAATCAATGTAAAAATCAGATACCTTCGCATAAACACAATTTGATTCCGTAAAAATAGTATCTGGTAAAATAAGCTTGATACGAGCTTTTTTTTGTAATGAGTTAATTATACTAATTGATGAATCTGTTTTGAAATTTACAGATTCAATAGGGTCCATTAAGATACCGACTACATACATATTTAATCGAGATTGAACAGTTCTTTAGCGGCTGCAAGAATTGCAAGGCGAGCCACAACACCATACACATAATACTTATTTATTTGTGAGTCTATATCCAGGCTTAAATCAGGAGAAATACATATATCATTTAGAGGTATAGGTTGAAATATCATACCAGGAGAGTTTAAGTTTTCATTATTTGCTTTATTTTCATGAGTTCTATAAAAACCACCAATAAGAAAATTAGAGAAAGAATATATAACTGGCTCTGCCACATTACATGATTCTTTGGTCTCCTCGAATGAATATACTCCCTCTTGAAGTATAACTTTATTTAATAAAATATTCCCTTTTGTTGATAACATTTTGTTTCTTTGCTTGCGATTGAGATTCTTAATTTGATCAATAGAATCAATCGATATAACGCCCATTCCATAAGTTCCTGAATCAGCTTTTATAATAATAAAAGGCTTTTCATCAATATCATACTTTTCATATTTTTCCGAAATTATATTGAATAGCTTTTCTGCATTATACACCAAGCAATCTTCACCTTGTTTTGTTTTAAAATTAATTTCACCACAGTTTCTAAATTCAGGATCAATCATCCAGGAGTCTATTCCTAAAAGATTACTAAAATTACTACATACATCACTGTAGTAGTTAAAGTGATCTGTTTTAGAACGTTTCGTCCATCCAATATTTTTTGAGGGCAATATTACTTGTTTAACATTATCTAAAAATGATGGTACACCTACAGATAAGTCGTTATTAAGAAGAATTGCATCAGGAATAAACCCATCATATTCTAGTAAAGAATTTATATTTTTGAATTTACTATTGTCCGTGATACTTGGTTTCGACACTTTTACTTCGTAACCTGCTTTTTCAATCAATCTTGATAGATACCCAAGACTGTCCAAGTAGTGCTCATTTCTAGTATGATCCTCAGGGATAATAAGAATTTTATTAATTTTTGTTTTAAGAGTATCTAATGAATGTTTAACAGCTGTAACATAAAGTGATTGAAAATCACTATTGAGATTATTGAAACCAGCTGGAAATAAATTTGTATCAATGGGTGATATTTTAAATCCAGAATTTCTAATATCTATTGAGGAATAAAAAGGAGCAGGATATTTAAGCCACTGATTTCTGAACCAACCCTCAATTTGTTGATGATTAGCAATTATTTTTTCATGAATATTTTCATGATTCTTTCTATTGCTATAAACTATGTCTTGAAAAGCTTTCATAATTATTTATTAATGTTATCGCAGATATGCATGCAGTTTCAGTCCTAAGTATATTCACACTAATTTTTTTCATTTTCCATTCATTTTTTATAAAAGTATTTAGTTCAATATCTTCAAAGCCTCCTTCTGGTCCTATGAAAAAAGATATATGGTCACCAGATAATTCATTATCAGAAAAAACCTCACCATGTTGATGGAGTATATATCTTGGACCTTTACTATTAGAAATAATATACTCATCTAATGTTAAAGGTGGATAAATTTTCATTAATTCGCATCTTCCTGACTGTTCACTTGCGTGAATAATAATCTTTTCCCAGTGAGATATTTTTTTACTTATATCTTTATATTGGCTTCTATTTGTATAAACTGGATGAAATTCGTTTACCCCTAATTCTACAGATTTCTGGATTATTAAATCCATCATTTTCATACTTACTATTGATACAGCGAGAGAAATTTTCTTTTTCAGGAATGTATCGGGATTCATACTCTTCTTAAATGTGAGCGTAACTATTTTGTTTTCAAAGTTAAGAGAGCATAAATATTGATTTTTATGATTATTAAATATAATTAATTCATCACTTTCTTTGATACGTAATACATTCATGATCCTATGAGATAGCTCATTAGAGCAAGTGTGAGTATCTTTTTTTAGCTCAGACTTAATAAATAATCTATGAACTTTTTTTTGTTGCTTCATCTACGCCTTCTTTCATTATTTCTGCTACAAATGATATCTCTTTTTTTGTAATAACATAAGGGGGCATAAAGTAAAGGACATTACCAAGAGGTCTCATCAGAACATTATTCTTTAAGCCATGAAGATATGCTTTGATACCTCTTCGCTCCTTCCAATCATAAGCAAGTTTCTTTTTTTTATTCTTAACTAACTCTACAGCAAGCACCATGCCTTTCTGCCTTACGTCAGATACATGCGGATGGTCATTTAAAGATTCGAAACATTTTTTCATATGAAGGGATAACTTTTTATTATTTTCGATAACCTTCTTTTTTTTAAATAAATTCAAGGTTGCATTAGCAGCTGAACAAGCTATAGGATTTGCAGTGTAGCTGTGTGAATGGAGAAAAGCATTTAGCTTTTCATATTCATCATAAAAGGCATCATATATATCATCAGTAGTAAGTATGGTTGATAGAGTCATGTAACCGCCTGTAATACCTTTCGATAAACATATAATATCAGGTGTTATCTTAGCTTGTTCAAAACCAAACATAGTACCTGTCCGTCCAAAGCCAACGGCTATTTCATCAGCTATAAGATGAACATTGAATTTAGTACAAGCTTCTCTAAGTAACTCTAAGTATTTATGATGGTACATTCTCATATATCCAGCGCATTGAATTAATGGTTCAACAATCACCGCACAAACATTTCTGTGGTTATCTTTTAAAGCTTTATACATCTTATTGAACATTTGCTCAGCATGTTCTTCTTCAGACACATTCTCTTTCTTACGATAACTATCAGGCGAATCAACAATGATTGTATCTTTAAGTATGCTTTCATAAGTTTTTTTATATAGATCTATGTTACTTACTGATAAAGAACCTAAAGTTTCGCCATGGTAGCTATTAGATAGGGCAATAAAACCCTTTTTAGATTTCTTACCTTTATTTTGCCAATAGTGATAACTCATCTTCATCGCAGCATCGATAGACGATGATCCATTGTCGGTAAAAAAACATTTTGTAATTTTTTTGGGTGTGATTGATATTAATCCTTCAGCAAGATTTATCGCGGGTTCATGAGTAAAGCCAGCAAGAAGTACATGCTCAAGTTTTGATAATTGCTTTTTAATGCTGTTATTAATATAAGTATTTGAATGGCCAAAGATGTTCACCCACCAAGAGCTTATGGCGTCGAGATATTTATTGTCATCATAGTCATATAACCAAACTCCTTTGCCTGATTTTATTGGGATCATAGGAATCTTTTCGTGATCTTTCATCTGTGTACACGGATGCCACACAGTTTTTAGATCTTTTTTTACTAATCTAGAGCGATTCATAATTAGTCTTAACTAATTAATATCTGTAAGTATCTTTTTTGAATGGTCCCGAAGTATTCACGCCTATGTAGTCAGCTTGTTCCTCAGTAAGATTAGTAATTTTAGCGTCAAGTTTCTCAAGATGAAGTAAAGCTACTTTCTCATCAAGATGCTTAGGCAAAACATATACTTGTTTTTCATATTTTGAGTTATTTTCCCATAGCTCGATTTGAGCCATTACTTGATTAGTGAATGAACATGACATAACAAAACTTGGATGACCTGTAGCACAACCAAGATTAATAAGTCTCCCTTCAGCTAATAAGACAATCTTTTTACCATCAGGAAATGTTATTTCGTCAACTTGTGGTTTAATATTATCCCATTCGTAATCTTTGAGGCTAGCAACATCTATCTCATTATCAAAATGTCCAATATTGCAAACTATCGCTCCGCTTTTCATATTTTTCATATGATCATGATTGATTACATTATAATTTCCAGTTGCAGTGCAAAAAATATCTATTTCTGCAATCTTATCTTCTAGTCTGACAACGTCGTAACCTTCCATGCATGCTTGAAGCGCGCAAATTGGATCAATTTCTGTAATCATAACTTTAGCGCCTAGCGCTCTTAACGACTCAGCTGAGCCTTTTCCAACATCACCAAATCCACATACGATACAGTGCTTGCCAGCTATCATTGTGTCAGTTGCTCTTTTTATACCATCTACAAGTGACTCACGACAACCATAGAGGTTATCAAATTTTGATTTGGTAACAGAATCATTTACATTTATTGCTGGCATCATCAGCGATCCTTCTTTCGCCATATCATATAATCGAAGAACACCAGTTGTTGTTTCTTCTGAGACACCTTTAATATCATCGATAAGATGTGGATATTCTTTGTGAATCATGCTTGTTAAGTCACCACCATCATCTAGCAACAAATTTGGTTTCCATTCAGGATTACCCTCAATCGATTGCTTTAAGCACCAAGTGTACTCCTCTTCAGTTTCACCTTTCCAGGCAAATACAGGAATATTTTGATCAGCAATAGCCGCTGCCGCATGATCCTGAGTTGAAAATATATTGCACGATGACCATCTAACTTCAGCCCCTAATTCAACTAATGTTTCTATTAATACCGCAGTTTGAATTGTCATATGAAGACAACCAATTATTCTAGTACCATTGAGAGGTTTGGATGAACCATATTCTTTTCTAAGCGCCATTAATCCAGGCATTTCTGTCTCTGCAATTCTAATTTCTTTGTGCCCAAAACTTGCTTGACTCATGTCAGCAACTTTGTAATCGTCCTTAATTCTCTTAACTTTATCTAATTCCATAATTAACCTCGTATTTAAATTGCAGATTGTAGTATATCAATCTTATCTGTTTGTTCCCAAGTAAAATTCTTATCATTTCTTCCAAAATGCCCAAATCCAGCAGTTGGTTTGTATTTAACGTTTAATAAATCTAATGAACTTATGATTCCGTAAGGAGTTAAATCAAAAACATTACTAATTATACTGGATATTTTCTCATCAGAAATTGTACCAGTACCAAATGTATTAACCAATGTTGATGTAGGTTCAGCTACTCCAATCGCATAAGATAATTGAATCTCACATCTTGTTGCTAATTTTGAAGCGACTATATTTTTTGCAATATATCTAGCAGCATAAGCTGCAGACCTATCAACTTTAGATGGGTCTTTTCCTGAGAATGCACCTCCACCATGTCTTGCCATCCCTCCATAAGTATCAACGATAATTTTTCTTCCAGTTAATCCTGAGTCTCCTAAAGGACCACCTTCTACAAAATTTCCTGTAGGATTTATAAAAATTCTTGTTGTATTGTTAATAAGTGAACTTGGTATAACTTTAAATATAATTTCATTTTTTACAAATTCTCGAAGATCTTCTAAAGAAATATCTGAGGAGTGTTGGGTAGATAGAACAACTGTGTCGATAAATTTTGGTTTATCATTTTCATACTGAAAAGTAACTTGACTTTTAGCATCAGGTCTAAGCCATGACACTTTTTTTGACCTAAGTAGCTCAGTTTGTTTTTCCACTAGACGATGCGAATAATAAATAGGAGCTGGCATTAGAAACTCAGTTTCATCTGACGCATAACCAAACATTAACCCTTGATCGCCCGCACCTTGTTTTTTTTGTTCGGCACGGTCAACTCCCATTTGTATATCAGGCGATTGTTTAGTTAATAATTTTATAATTTCACACTCATTACCATTAAATCCTAATTCATTCGAATCATAACCAATCTCTAGAATTGTTTTTCTAATTAACTCATCTACATTTAGATTCCCTTTCGTGGTTATTTCGCCACCAACTACAACTGTTCCAGGCTGATTTTCTTTACCTTTAACAAATGTTTCACAAGCTACTCTAGAGTTTTTATCTTGTTCTAAAACATGATCAAGAATGGTATCAGAGAGGTGGTCACATAACTTATCAGGATGACCAGGGGATACGCTTTCAGATGTAAAATAATACATCAGAGCAGTTTATACGACTATTACCTCATAATAAAGAGTATTATTTTGAAGTATGTGTATTATTTTTTGAAGTTTTTGATAAATTGTCTTTCATCATCAGATAATTTATCACCATTAGAGTAGCGATTTAATAAGTCAAAATATATATCTTCATTTGAATTCTTTTCAAGTTGAGAAGCTATTTCATTGATTGTTAATCTTGCTGAATCTTCAGATTTTTCATTTGACTCCATGGTCATTATTTTATGGATAATATGATCGTCTGTATATCGATTGATTATGTGAGCAGCCTTAAAGTTTTGATTCATTTTTTTCTCTTTCAATGCAGATTCATAAATATCTATTAGTACACTATTAGTTATATATTTGGCATAAGTACTATCTTCGAGTAGGCTGGGGTATTCCAGTAGTATATTGATTAACGTGAGTTCTTTGATATCAAAGTGATCTTTTTGGATGCTACTTTCTTTATTTACCGCCTCTACTTTTGGGGCAATATCTTTTCTTATAGTATTACCGCCAATATTTTCAAATTCTTTCTTTAAAATAGTGGTGTATGTAATATCAGGCATCTCATCGATTATTTTTTTAGCATTTATTAAGAATGCTGTTCGACCCTCTACAGAATTTATATCTAAGTTTGATTTTAAAGATTGAATAATAAATTGTGATAAAGGCATTGCATTGTTTATCAAATTTAAAAACTCATCTTTTTCTTCTTTCACGAAAGTATCTGGATCTGATCCTTCTGGAAGGAAAATAAGACTTAATTGCACCCCATCTTTTAATTCTGGTAGACAGTTATTTATTGCTTTCCATGCTGCAGATTTACCTGCAACATCACCATCAAAACAAAAGGTTATATTATTTGTATATCTTATAATTTTTTTGAAGTGGAATTTTGTGAATGCAGTACCTAAAGTGGCAACACAATTTTTAATACCAGAGTTATGTAATCCAATTACATCAGTATATCCTTCAACAATTAAAACCTTATCCTCTTGACTGATACTCTTCTTACTCTCATATAATCCATATAGCTCATAGCTTTTATGAAACAATTTAGTTTCAGGTGAGTTTAGATATTTTGCACCATCTTGTTGGTTAAATATTCTTCCGCCAAATCCAATAATATTCCCAGTAGAGTTCCTAATAGGAAACATGATTCTATTTCTGAACCTATCATATATTTTATTGTTACTTTTAATTAAGAGGCCTGCCTCGAGCGCATTTTCTATTACTTTATCTTTGGTAAATATCTTTGTCAGATCATCCCAGCTATCATTAGCTAAGCCTATCTGAAAAGTTTCAATCATGGTTTGATTAATATCACGCTTTGATAAATAAGCATTTGCATCATTATTAGACTTTAACGTTTTGTTATAAAAATCTGCTGCTTTTTTATTTGATATGAAAAGGTTGTATGTTGTGTCATTTTTCTTTGTACTATCAGGCATTTCAATATTTGCAGCTTGAGCTAGTTTACTTAAAGCTTCGATAAAAGTTAAATGATCATGTTCAGTTAAAAATTTTATAGCGTCACCAGATGCTCCACAACCAAAGCAGTGGTAGAACTGTTTGTTAGACGACACGTTGAAAGATGGAGTTTTCTCATTATGAAATGGACAGAGACCCTTATAGTTTGCTCCATTTTTTGAGAGAGCCACTTTCTCTTTTATGAGCTCAACTATGTCTGTAGAAGCTAAAACTTGATCAATAAACGCTCTATCAATGTTTGCCATTTCTAAGCAACTTTATTGATAGTATTTTTTATTATATCTTCCATTGATGCATTGATTGGTTTTACTAATTTAAAATATTTAAGTTCAATATTAATATTTTTCATTATTGCTTTAGCCTTTTTACTTCCTGTTTCTTTAATATAGTCTCTAACAAGCTCTTTAAAGTATTTTAATGTAGTTTTATCTATAGCTGATAAATCAATATGTTCAACAGAGCTAGCATTAAGATTCTTTTCAAGAGTATTATTCTTATCATACACAAAAGCTATGCCGCCTGTCATTCCTGCACCAAAGTTGTTGCCTACTTCCCCTAAAATTAACGAACAACCACCAGTCATGTATTCACAACAATGATCACCTGCCCCTTCAACGACAGCCGTTGCTCCTGAATTTCTTACAGCAAATCGCTCACCTGCTTTTCCTTCAGCAAACATTTTACCACCTGTGGCTCCATACAGGCATGTATTTCCAATAATGCTATTCTTGTCAGCTATATTTTTAAAATCTGATGATGCTTTAATTATAATTTTTCCACCAGACATTCCTTTTCCAACATAATCATTAGCATCACCTGTCAAATATATTTCTACACCCCCTGCATTCCATACGCCTAAACTTTGACCGGCTGTCCCAACAAAATTTAATTTAATTGGTGTTTTTGAAAATCCATGGTTTCCATATAATTTAGCTATCGCACCAGATAAGCTTGCGCCGATTGAGCGATCAAGATTCTTGATATTATAATTTAGGCTTATACTTTTACGTTTCGATATAGCATTTTTTGAATCCCTAAGTATTTTATTTGCTAATACTCCTTTATCGAAAGGCTTATTAGATTTTACCTCACAGTACTTAGGAGAATTTTTATCTGATACTGTTAACATTTTTTTGAGACTCAAAGATTTTTGTTTTTGTGTGATTCCTTTACTTATTGATAAGTACTGAGTTTGTCCTATAAGTTCATCAATTGATTTAACTCCGATTGATGCCAAAATTTCTCTTACATCTTGGGCAATAAATTTAAAGTAATTTATGACTCTTTCAGGACTACCTGAGAAATGTTTCATTCTCAATATTTTATTTTGAGTTGCAACACCTGTTGCACAGTTATTAAGGTGGCATATACGAAGATATTTACAACCTAATGCAACCATCACGGAAGTACCAAAACCGTAACTTTCAGCTCCGAAAACTGCTGCCTTTATGACATCTAAACCTGTTTTAAGTCCTCCATCAGTCTGTATTCTTACTTTATGTCGCAGTTTATTAAGCATCAGCGTCTGTTGTGTTTCTACAATACCCATTTCCCATGGAGCACCAGCATACTTCACTGATGTTAATGGACTTGCACCAGTCCCGCCGTCATATCCAGATATAGTAATTAAATCCGCATATGCTTTAGTTACTCCAGCAGCTATAGTTCCAACTCCTTTTTGCGACACTAATTTCACCGATACCAAAGCTTTATTGTTTACTTGTTTTAGGTCATATATAAGTTGAGCTAAGTCTTCAATACTATATATATCATGATGTGGTGGTGGCGAAATTAAAGTTACACCCGGAACAGAATATCTAAGTTTAGCTATGTACTGATCTACTTTATCACCTGGAAGTTGACCGCCTTCACCTGGTTTAGCGCCTTGTGCTATTTTTATTTGAATAACATCAGCATTTACTAAATAGTGCGGTGTAACTCCAAATCTGCCTGAGGCCACCTGTTTAATCTTAGATGTTTTAGGGGAGTTATATCTTTTAATGTCTTCACCACCTTCACCCGAATTTGATCGACCACCAATAGCATTCATTGCAATAGCAAGAGCTTCATGGGCCTCTGGAGATAAAGCTCCAAGTGACATTCCGGCAGTATCAAACCTTTTTAGTATACTTTTAGATGATTCAACTTGTTCTATAGGTATAGAGTTCTTATTTTTTAGAACAAATAAATCTCTAAGAAAACTTGGATCTCTGGAGTTGACTAAAGAAGAGAACTTTTTATAGTCTTCATATTCACCGCTAGTTACACAGGCTTGTAATGTTCTAACGACATCCGGGTTGTAGTCATGATATTCACCTCCAGCTGTGAATTTGAGAAGTCCACCTTTAGTAATGCCCTCAGAATTCTTTAGAGAATATTCCTTGTTTTTTTTCAAATCATTTTCGATGTCTTTAAAGCTTGCACCCTCAATTCTTGATGTATTATTTTTAAAGCAAAGATTAATAACATCAGAATCGATTCCTATTGTCTCAAACAGTTGTGCACCCCTATAACTTGATACACAAGATATTCCCATCTTAGACATTATTTTTAATAATCCTTTATTGATACCTTTTATAAAATTTTGTACGTGAGATGCATAAGATTTTCTGTCAAAACTATTCCTTATAATTAAGTCATTTATAATATTGAATGCGAGGTAAGGGTATACTGCAGATGCACCATAACCTAATAATACTGCGAAGTGATGTGAATTCCACGTAGATGCTGTCTCAACGATAATATTACAATCACATCTTACTCCTTCATTAATAAGTCTATGATGAACCGCACCGACAGCCATTGCTGCAGGTATTGTAAGTTGATCCATATTAAGATCTTGATCAGATAATATTATAAGAACATTTCCCTTCTTCACACTACGAACAGCTCGGTCACAAATTGTATTAATAGCTTCTTCAAGGTCAATGTTTTTTTCATAGTGTAGGCTTAGGATGTCATTTGAAAACCCTTTTTTCTTATAAGTAATTAATTTTTTAAATACTTGATTAGACAACACCGGAGAATCTAAAATAAGTCTTCCTGCATGTAGAGATGATTCATCAAATAAATTTCTCTCAACTCCAAGACAAGTCTCAAGAGACATTACGCTTGTCTCCCTTAGGGAATCAATGGGTGGATTAGTTACTTGTGCAAATTGCTGTCTGAAATAATCATAAAGAGATCTTGATTGCTTTGACAATACAGGCATAGGAGTATCATCTCCCATAGATCCAGTTCCTTCGACAGCAAGTTTAGCTAGTGGAAGAATTACATCAACTTCTTCTTCAAGTGAGACCCCATAGAACTTCTTATAAGCTATAAGCTTCTCATTATCATATTTAATAGGGAATTCTTTTTTTAAATCATACTCACTTAAATTAGTTGAATTTTTATTTAACCACTCGTCATATGGATGCCTGTCTTTTAATATTTTATTAATATCATCAGAAAGTAAAACTTCGCCATTCAATGTATCTACTGCCAGCATATCTCCAGGAGCGAGTCTTCCTTTTTGTAAAACTTCTGAATCATCGTAATCATATACGCCAACTTCGGATGCTAAAGTTATGTGTCTATCTTTTGTTATGATGTATCTTGCAGGTCTTAAACCGTTCCTATCAAGTGCGCACGCCGCATATCTACCATCTGTAAGTACAATACCCGCTGGGCCATCCCAGGGCTCCATATGCATTGAGTGATATTCAAAGCAAGCTTTAAGTTTTTTATCAATCTGATTATTGTTTTGCCAAGCTGGAGGCAAGAGAGTACGCATAGCCCTAAATATACCCATATCACCTGCCAATAAATACTCAAGCATATTATCTAAAGAATAAGAATCAGAATCGCTCATAGAAACAATCGGATGCATGTCCTTAAGTTCAGGCAAGTCTGCAATATCAAGTTTATTTCTTCTTGCCATATACCAATGTCGATTACCTTGTATGGTATTAATTTCTCCATTGTGCGCTAAATGTCTAAATGGTTGAGCTAACTTCCACTGCGGCAAGGTATTTGTTGAAAATCTTTGATGGAATACACATAAAGATGTTTTCATTTTCTTATGAACGAGATCTGGATAAAATTTTTGAATGTTTTCCGAGACTATTAATCCTTTATATGAGATTACTTTCGAGGACATACTACATATATATAGATCAGGCTCATTAAGAATTTTTTCGACCTGAAGTCTAGCGATATACAATTTTTTCTCAAACTCATTCTCATGCAGATTGTCTGATGCAGATATTATTATTTGTTGGATATCTGGAAGCGAGGCTAGGGCATCTTTACCACACACTTTCTTATTTATGGGGACACTCCTCCAGCCAAGGACTTCCATTCCTAATTTTTTTATTTGAAAGAAAAAAGTCTCTTTAATTTTTTTATGCTTAGATTTATTTTTAGGTAAAAAAATTGTTCCAAATGCGTAATTATCAACAAGGTCAATGCCCATTTCTTGTGCACAGTGATGAAAAAATTCATCAGGTTTTTTTATTAATAGACCACATCCATCACTAGACTTACCATCATCTGATACTGCGCCTCTATGTTTTAATCTATTAAGAGCTTCTATGCTTGTATCAATTACCCAATTGGACGGGTTATCATCCATGTTAGCAATTAAACCAAAGCCACAATTATCCCTTTCAAAAGTAGGAGAATACAGCGAGTTTTCTAATTTATGTCCTATCGTCATAGTAATAATATATTACCATAAATATTAATTTTAGAATTAACTGATGAAGTTTTTAGACAAGTCTTCTAGATATTTATTTTCAAGTTGATCCGATATAAAAGCACTACCTATATTATTCAAAAGAATGAATCTATTTTTACCAGACACTTTCTTTTTATCATGTCCAAGATGTTTCATTATCGATACTGAGGTAATTTTTTTAGGTATTTGTGTGGGCAAACCTAATCTTAGAATCATATCCTCTATTTCACAATAATCTTCATGAGATATTAACTCTTGATCTGCAGATATTGCTGAAGCAATATTCATCCCTATACTAACCGCCTCTCCATGAAGAATCCCTTTATAATTTTTAGATGCTTCGATAGCATGTCCAAAAGTATGACCAAAATTTAATAATGCTCTTATACCACCTTCAAGTTCATCATCTTTTACTATTTTAGCTTTTGTGGAGGCACAAGTTGTAACCACTTTAATAATATAATCTTCATCTAGCCTATATATTTTTTTATAATTATTATTTAAGAAGTTAAAAAAAGTTTTATTTTTAATTAAACCATACTTTATAACTTCTGCCATACCTGCGAGGAATTCTCTCTTTGGTAAAGATTTCAAGACAGAAGTATCTATTAAAACTAAATTTGGATGCTTAAATGATCCGATTAGGTTTTTGCCTAATTTATGATTTATACCACATTTACCTCCTATTGATGAGTCTACTTGAGATAACAATGTTGTAGGAATATGTATCAATGAAACTCCTCTCATAAACGTATCTGCAGCAAATGCTACCAAATCACCAATAACACCCCCACCTAATGCAACAATAGTTAGAGATCTGTCATAGTGATTTTTTACAAGGAAGTCATATATTTTTTTTAATGTTTCATTGTTTTTGTACTTTTCACCATCTGGTAATACAAGCGAATTAACTTTATATTCTTTGAAGAGTCTCTTTGTTTTATTCAAATACAGCTTACCAACCTTTGTATTAGTTATTATTAACACATCTTTATTGAAAACATATTTTGAGATTTCAAAATTATTTAAAATACCATTCCCGACATATATCGGCACATTTGTATTTGATGTCTTTAGATTTATTTTTTTCATTTAATTCGTTTTCAACTTATCAATAATACTAGATATTACATCTTCTTTACTTAAATATGAAACATCGACTTCAATATCAGAAGTTTTTTTATAAATTGGATTTCTTGTTTTATCAAGATTTTCTAAAGTTGCTTTTATATCTTTATTTTCTAGTAAGGGTCTATGAGATCTATTTTTAATTCTCTCATATTGAGCATCCAATGATATTTTTAGGTATATGACACAACCGTTAGTGAATATTTTTTGATTTTTATCTCTTAAGATTGCTCCACCACCAGTTGAAATTACGAACTCTTTTAATCTAGAGTATTTTTCTAAAGTTACAGATTCTTTATCTCTAAAATATTCTTCATTATATTTTTTGAAAATATCTGTTACTGACATGCCTTCATTATGCTCAATTGTTTTATCTAAGTCATAATGAGGCAAATGAAGTTTCTTAGCTAACAGACGACCTATACTTGATTTGCCTGAGCCCATTGAACCTATCATATAAATTTTATTATTCATTTTGAGCTTATTTCATGAACTTGCTCTACCAGGTAGGAAACCTTATCCGGATCAATATCAGGCGTTATTCCAGAGCCTAAATTAAAAACATGTCCAGATTCATATGGAAAACTTTCAAGAGTTCTGACCACCTCTTTTTTAATGAGTGACTTGTCTTCTCGGAGTATGTCAGGATTAAAATTTCCTTGCACCGCAATCTTTTTATCTAATGATTGATATATATCTCCAAGATTGTTCTCAGAACTTATACCCACACAATCTATGCCCATATTTTTTAACATATCAAAATTAGACTTACTTCGACTGTAATAAATTATAGGGACATGACTTGTATTTGTCGATGAGATGATATTTTCTATGTACTTAATAGAGAAATTATAGTACTCGTCTTTAGACAGAAGACCTCCCCAAGTATCAAAAATCATTAGAGCATCTACGCCGTGTTTAATTTGTTCGTTTACGTAATCGATACTACCTTTTGTAACCATTTCTAGTATTTTTTCAAGAAGATTTTGATTTGAAGTCATCATGCTCTTAATATGGGTAAATTTTTTTGTTGAATTACCTTCCACTAAGTATGTGGCAACTGTCCAAGGACTACCTATAAACCCTATAAGAGGAAGTGAATCCTTAAGTTCAGTTTTAATATTTTTAATTGTCTCATTTACATAAGATAGTTTTGATACATCTAGTTCATTTGGTAGAGCACTTAAATCAGACTCTGTTCGTAATGGATTATCAAATATAGGACCAACTTTATCTTCAAATCTAAGATTCATTTCAAACATATCTGCAACAACTAAAATATCGGAAAATAAAATTGCAGAATCCAATGAATATCTCGCGAGCGGTTGCATTGTGACTTCACAAGCTAATTCAGGATTTCTTATCAACCCCATAAATCCACCCGCTTTATTTTTAGTTCTAATATATTCTGGAAGGTATCTTCCAGCTTGACGCATAATCCATATAGGCGTTCTATCAACTTTTTCATGATTAATAGTTTTTATAAGCAAATGCTTACTAGGATTCATTTATGATTGTCGTTAATGTAATCAATTATGCCTTTAGCAGCATTTCTTCCCTCAAAGACTGCAGTTACGACAAGGTCTGAACCTCTAACCATATCTCCTCCCGAAAATATTTTAGGGTTATTGGTTTGATGTGAGTATTTTGAATCACTATTGATTTTCACTCTTCCTATTTCATCGGTTTTAATTTTATTTTTTTTAAACCAAGTCTGTGGATTAGGCCTAAACCCAAAAGCAAGAATTACAGTATCACACTTAATGATTTTTTCGCTGCCGGGGACAATCACAGGAACTTCTCTTCCTCTAATATCAGTTTTCTTTAGCTTTGTTTTCATAAATTTTACTCCAGTGACCTTCTCATCACCGAGAATTTCAACTGGCTGCATATTCCATAAAAAGTCAATTCCTTCCTCTTTAGAATTCTTCACCTCTCTTTTAGAACCAGGCATATTATATTCATCACGTCTATAAGCACAAAATACTTTTTTTGCACCTTGTCTAAGAGCAGTTCTGTTGCAATCCATAGCTGTATCACCACCTCCAAGAACCATCACCGTTTTATCTTTAAGATTTATAAATTCATTATCTCTAGTTTTCATGACATTTCTGATATTTGAATTTAGATATGGAAGTGAATCATATACATTTTTTAAATCTTCACCTGGGAAACCACCTTTCATATATGTATAGGTCCCCATTCCCAAAAAGACCGCATCGAACATGCTTTTAAATTTTTCAAAACTAATATCTTTACCAATATCTGTGTTAAGCACAAATTTAACACCCATTTCTTCTAGAATTTTTCTCCTTTGTTTTACAATCTCTTTTTCAAGTTTGAATGGCGGTATACCGAATGTAAGTAATCCTCCTATTTCTTCATATTTATCGTATATGATTGGATTAAAGCCATTTCTTACAAGAACATCGGCGCAGGCAAGACCTGCTGGTCCAGCACCGATTATTCCAATTTTATATTTATTCTTTTTGATGTTTGAGATGTCTGGCTTCCATCCCTGACTGATAGCCTCATCTGTAATATACTTTTCAATACTGCCAATTGTTATAGCACCGAACCCGTCATTAAGTGTACAAGCACCCTCACAAAGTCTATCTTGAGGACATATCCTTCCGCAGATTTCTGGAAGAGAATTTGTTTGGTGTGAGAGGTCTGCGGCCTCGAATAATTTATTTTCTGAAATAAGTTTTAACCACTGAGGAATATAATTATGAACTGGACATTTCCACTCACAATATGGGTTGCCACATTCAATACATCTTCCCGATTGTTCTGATGCTATTTGGCTAGTGTAGTGTCCGTATATTTCCTTATAATTTTTTTTTCGTTTCGCGGGCGATATTACATCAGGATCCATACGTTTAAGTTCAAGAAATTGAAGATTTTTATCCATGAGTGGATTATACAAGACTTATTAGTATTTAGCGATATTTTGGAAAAAGCTTTAGCTTAATAATTTCTTTATAAATGTACTAACAAGTGACATATCAACAGTATCACCATGGTTATTTTTAATCATCCCCATAGCTTTACCCATTTCTTTGATAGATGTAATGTCTAACTCAGTTATTATTTTTTTTACAATTTCCTCAGTTTCCACTTCACCAAGAACTTCAGGTAAGTATGTACTTAATAAATCCATTTCTTTTTTTTCTTTATCTGCTAGCTCTTGTCTGCTTGCATTCATAAACTGATCGTATGAATCTTTATTTCTCTTAATCATAGATTTTAGTACTTTAATAACTTCTGAATCATTAAGTACAATATTTTTATCTTTTTCTTCTTTATTTATAAAAGATAGAGCAAATCTCAAAGTTGAGGAATCTTCTTTGTTACCCTCTTTTAGATATTTTATTTGATCGCTTTGGATACTATCTTTGATAGCCGATTTTAACATTAGAAATTAGAATTTTTTATAAGGAGGCTTTTTTCTTAGTGTGTCCATACTAACTTTTCTTTTACATCTTTTTGTAGCAGCAGCAACTTTTCTTTTTCTCATTGCTGTTGGCTTTTCGTAAAATTCTCTGCGACGTGTTTCTGTTAAGATTCCTGCTTTTTCACAACCTCTTTTGAATCGTCTTAGAGCGATTTCAAATGGTTCATTATCTCTTACTTGTACACTTGGCATATAAATCCTTATTTATTTAAATATTGCGTAATATTACTTGATATTGTTTATAAAGCAAGTTTTAACTTATAATACGATCATGAATATATTAGGCATAGAATCATCATGTGATGATACAGGACTGGCAATTATCAATTCAGATGGCCAAATCATAAATCACATTACAAGTTCACAACATGAAATTCATGCAAAATATGGAGGCATTGTACCTGAGTTAGCATCTAGAGATCATGTTAAAAAATTCATACCATTACTTCAGGTTCTTCTGGAAAGGAGTGCTATGACTATGGATGATATCAATATGATCGCATTTACAAATGGACCTGGTTTGTTAGGACCTCTCTTAGCAGGGGCGTCTTTGTCAAAAACTCTTGGCTGGAGCAACAATATACCAACAATTGAAGTTAATCATCTCGAGGCGCATATATACTCTCCAATGATTACTGAAAAAAATCTGAAGCCACCTTTCATATCACTTCTTGTGTCTGGAGGGCATACTATATTGTCTTCAGTAGATGATAATTTTCATATTACAACACTGGGTACGACATTAGATGATTCTGCAGGTGAATGTTTTGATAAAATAGCTAGGAAATTGAATTTAGGTTATCCAGGAGGACCAGAGATTTCGAAAAGATCTGAATTATCAAACAATAATAAATTTATATTCCCAAGACCAATGATTAAAAGTAATAATTATAATTTTAGTTTCAGCGGTCTAAAGACTCATGTAATTAATGCCATTCATAAATTAGAGCTTACAAATGAACATATCAATAATATTTCATATGAAGTACAAAGTGCTATTGTAGATACGTTAATTTCAAAGTCTGTAGAAGCTTCAAAAAATCTTGGTATAAAAAATATTGTAATAACAGGTGGTGTAAGTGCAAATCAAAAACTTAGAAAAGATTTTTCATGCATTAAAGAATGTAAGGCTTATTTTCCAGACGTAAAGTTTAGTACAGACAATGGAGCTATGATTGCTTATGCAGGTTTTTTAAAAACAAAGTCTTCTGACTTTAAAAAAAATTTCACAATCAAACCGGAACCTTCATTAACTCTCTAGCATTTCTCTAATATTTTTATGATGATTTAATAATATTATTATTGAATGTAGTATTGATAATAGAAAAAAAACCTGACTATTTGAAATAAAAAATGTTATCAAAGGTAAAAACAAAAAACTAATAATTGCTGATAGACCAGATATTTTTTTTAATAAAAACACAAAGCCCCAAGTAATTAATACAGCTAAACCTATTTGAAAATCTAAAGCTAAAACAAATCCAAATGATGTGGCAACACCTTTGCCGCCTTTGAAATTATTAAATACAGAGAACATATGTCCCAATAATATAAATAATGAGAATATATAGGCGGTTACTAGATTTTGCTCAGCTAGTAAGTAAATTGGAATAAAGCCTTTTAAAAAATCACCAAGAAAAGTAAAAATACCTGGAAGAGGTCCAGCTATTCTATACATATTTGTTGCGCCTGGATTCATAGAACCTGATTTTCTTGGATCGGCAGTACTCATGAACTTATAAACTATCAAGGCAAATGGTAACGAGCCAACTAAATAAAATACTATGAAAATAATATAATACGTCGAATCTAGTTCCATTTATAAAGCATACACTAGTGATTTGTATTATTCTAACTTGTAATGTTAATAGAAAAATCACAAAAGATTACTTTCATTCATGGATGGTTATTTGGCCCTTATATTTGGTCAGGCGTCAGAGAATATTTTACTAATATAAAAAAACACAAATTAATATCACTTGCAGGCTATAGCTCAAAACCTACTGATAATAATGAACAGATAGTTGATAATTTGCTCAAATCAGCAATACAGGATGATATTATATTGAGTTATTCATACAGCGCTGCACTAATATTGTCTTCAAATAACCTGGTCCCTTGCAAAGGGACAGTAATATTAATAAATCCATTTTTTAAACCAAAAGAAAACAGTATTAGTGATTTTTATACAGACATTAAAATTGATTTTAAAAATAATATACGAAGGTTTATTTACGACTGTGTAAAAAAAGGGGATGGGCAAACCAAAAGTAATTATCAAAGTTTACTTAAATTGTTTGAGAAAAATTATATACCATCTATGGAGTCATTATGTTTAGATCTTCAATACTTAGAAAAGATAAATTTTCCTGATAAATTAAATACACCTTTAAAAAACTTACATATTATCCAGTCATCCTCTGATGAAGTAAATAATACAGATGTATTTAATCTATTAGAGAGTAAAAAGTTTAATACCTATCGACTTTTTAATCATTCTCATTTCCCTTTTTTTGAATTTGATGAAATATATGAGATTATTAAAAATATAAAATGACAAGTAACATAATTAAATCATTTTCAGATAAAGCATATTCTTATGATTCTCAATCATTTGTTCAAAAAGATGTTAATAAGAGATTGTTAAGTAGACTAGATTTAATAATGCATACAAAAAAAGATATTTTAGAAATTGGATCTGGAACAGGGAATCTGTCAGATGAACTTAAAAAAAAATATACAAAAGCAAAAGTTGTCTCTCTTGATCTTTCACATGAAATGTCAAAAATACATAAATCAAAAAATCCAAATGCAGACTGCATTACTGCAGCAGGGGAAAGTCCTCCATTTAAAGGAGAGTCGTTTGATACTATATTATCTAGTTTGACTCTTCACTGGTGCAAGGTTGATTTAGATTTATTCTCGAGTTATTCAAACTTACTTAAACCAGAGGGACTTCTTTTATTTACTGTAGCAGGGCCAGATACGTTTAAAGAGTTTAAAAAATGTCCTCAAGAAATATATAGTAAACTTAGATTTAACAGATTTTTAGATATGCATCACTATGGCGATTTTATGTTAAGTGCAAATTTTAAAGATCCTGTTGTTGATAATGAACTTATTACTCTTGAATTCTCATCATTCGAACAACTCCTAAAATCTTTAAGATTAACGGGCACTAATATTACTAATGATAACCAAGCTCATCAAATCACTAAATCTGAGTATAAAAAAATTGAAGAAAGTTTATATAATAAAGAATCAAACTCATTTGAACTTACATATGAGGTAATATTTGGTTATGCTCTGAAACACCCTAAAACCCTTGATAAATCAAGTAAATTCATACAAATAAAAGAATTGAAAAAAGAGTAAATTAGAAATTCCATAAGTACTAATATTTTGCTAATATTGTCTTGCAAAGAGATGTTATTGAAGGATCAATAACTATGTATTTACAATAGGGAATAAAATGAACAGATTATCAGTATTTCTAGTAACGATGTTATCATCGCTAACAACAATGGCGGACTGGGAAGTCAATATGCCAAGAGGCGTAACGCCTACAGCAAATGCTGCATATGACCTTCACATGCTAATTTTCTACATCACAGTAGTCATTGGTATTGTGGTATTCGGTGTCATGTTCTATTCAATATTTCATCACAGAAAATCTAAGGGTGCTAAACCTGCATCATTTCATGAAAGCACAACCGTTGAAATTATATGGACCGTGATTCCTTTTGTGATATTGGTTGGTATGGCAATCCCCGCTACTAAAACTCTAATAATGATGGAAGATACAAGAAATTCAGAGATTACTCTTAAAGTCACTGGTTATCAATGGATGTGGAAATATGACTACGTCGAGGATGATGTAGCATTCTTTAGTAAATTAGATAGTGATAGCAATGAAGCCAGACAATTAGGGTCAAAAAAAGATGTTAATAAAGTTGATAACTACCTATTAAATGTAGACAACGAAGTAGTTCTTCCAACAGACACAAAAATTAGAATATTGTTAACAGCTAGTGATGTAATTCATGCGTGGTGGGTTCCGGAGCTTACTGGTAAAAAAGATGCTATTCCAGGATACGTCAACGAATTATGGATAGATATTAAGAAACCCGGGGTTTATAGAGGGCAGTGCACAGAACTATGTGGAAAAGACCATGGCTTTATGCCAATCGTTGTTCGTGCAGTTCCAAAACAAGAATATACAAAGTGGGTTTCTCTCAATCAGAAAAACCGCGTAGCTGATAAATCAAAATAAGGAAATTAAAATGAGCGCAAATATAGATCATTTAAAAGAGGAACATCATCAGCCATCAGGCTTGATGAGATGGATAACTACAACTAATCATAAAGATATAGGATCACTATACTTGTGGTTCAGTTTGTTAATGTTCTTTGTAGGTGGCCTAATGGCATTAATCATTCGTGCCGAACTATTTCAACCTGGGCTACAGTTTGTTGTACCTGGATTTTTTAATCAAATGACGACCATGCATGCATTGATAATGATATTCGGTGCAGTAATGCCTGCTTTTGTAGGACTAGCTAATTGGCAATTACCAATGATGATCGGTGCACCTGATATGGCATTGCCGAGATTAAATAACTGGAGTTTTTGGATCCTGCCATTTGCATTTACCATGCTCCTAAGTACTTTATTTTTTGAAAGTGGTGGACCAGCTGCTGGGTGGACACTATATCCACCATTATCATTACAAGGCGGAAACTCGATGCCTTTCGTTATATTTTCACTTCATCTACTAGGAGCATCATCAATTCTTGGAGCTATAAATGTAATTGCTACTATTCTTAATATGAGAGCGCCTGGTATGACTTTAATGAAAATGCCTATTTTTGTATGGACATGGTTAATAACAGCATTTTTATTAATCGCATCTATGCCTGTATTAGCCGGTGCAATAACTATGCTTCTGACAGATCGTTTCTATGGGACTAGTTTCTTTACTGCAGCAGGCGGCGGGGATCCAGTTTTATTTCAACATATTTTTTGGTTCTTTGGTCATCCTGAAGTATATATCTTAATTCTTCCTGCTTTTGGAATTGTCTCTACAATCATACCTGCTTTTTCAAGAAAGAAGCTCTTCGGTTATGATTCAATGGTTTACGCTACAGCATCCATTGCGCTACTTTCATTTATAGTATGGGCACATCATATGTTCACTGTAGGCATGCCACTTGCTGGAGAAATATTTTTCATGTTTACAACAATGTTAATAGCTGTACCTACTGGAGTAAAAGTATTTAATTGGGTTGCTACCATGTGGAAAGGCTCTATGACGTTCGAGACACCTATGCTGTTTGCTCTTGCATTTATAATTCTATTCACAATAGGTGGATTCTCAGGATTAATGCTAGCTATAACACCAGCTGATTTTCAATATCATGATACATATTTTGTAGTGGCGCATTTTCATTACGTACTCGTGCCTGGAGCTGTGTTTGCTATTATTGCCGCAGTATATTATTGGCTGCCTAAGTGGACTGGCAAAATGTACAATGAAACTCTAGGTAAAGTTCATTTCTGGATGACCACAATATTTGTCAATATTACATTTTTCCCAATGCATTTTGTTGGGTTAGCGGGAATGCCAAGAAGGATACCAGATTATGCTGTACAGTTTACTGACTTTAATATGATTGCTTCTGTAGGCGCATTTGGATTTGGTTTATCACAGCTATTATTTGTATACATATTATACTTAACATTAAAACAGCCTGTGACTGCAGAAGACAAATCATGGGAAGGAGCGGAAGGCCTAGAATGGACATTACCATCTCCAGCGCCATATCACTCATTTGATACACCACCAAAAGTTGAGTGATGACAGGTACTAAAGGAACTATTCTAAAACTATCTCTAGTCGTAGTAGCAATGTATGGATTTTCATACGCGCTAGTTCCAATCTATGATAAGTTTTGTGAGATTACTGGTCTAAATGGTAAGACCAATGAAGTTGCGTACATAGGCAACGACATCCAAAAAGATAATAGATTTGTCACTATCAAATTTATATCCAATGTAGCAAATTCTGCACCTTTGGATTTTGAACCATCTGTCACTGAAATGACCGTCCAAGTTGGAAAGCCATATAATACCCACTATGTAATGAAAAATAACTCTAGCAAACAACTCCACACTACAGCCAGCCCAAGTGTTACACCTGGCAAACACGCAGAATATTTCAAGAAAGTTGAATGCTTCTGTTTTGAACAGCAAACTATCAATGCTGGTGAGGTCAAAGATTTAGGAATTCAGTTTATCATTGATAATGACTTACCACATGCTAGCGGTGATATTATTCTTTCATATACAATGTTTGATATTACAGATAGCGTAAAGGAGACTAACAGGCTATGAGTGGATCATCATATTACGTACCACATGAGACTAAGTGGCCTTTCCTTGCAACAGTAGCTCTAATAATAATGTTCATAGGCTTGGCAAATTACATGAATGATGAGTCAAACCTAACCCTCACTTATACTGGATTAGCCCTATTATTACTTGTCGTTTACGGATGGTTTTCATATGTAGTAAATGAGAGTGAAGGCGGTTTATATGACGCTCAAGTTGACATGTCTTTTAGATGGGGCATGGCATGGTTTATTTTTTCAGAAGTCATGTTCTTCGCTGCTTTCTTTGGAGCTCTATATTATGCAAGAGAATTATCTTTACCATGGTTAGCTGGCGAGGGAACTAAAGTCAGTACCAACCAAGAACTATGGCCCACATTTGAAAATGTATGGCCATCAAACGGACCCGCAAATGTTGGCGGTGAATTTATAGTTATGAAAGCTGCAGGCATCCCGGCATTAAACACAATAATATTACTAATAAGTGGTCTGACTGTAACTTGGGCCCATCATGGTTTGAAAGAAGGCAAAAGAAACCAACTTATACTCGGATTAACTGCAACAGTGCTGCTAGGCTTTATTTTTGTAGGTTTTCAAGCATATGAATATTCGCATGCATACAATGACTTAAATCTTAAAATGACATCAGGGATGTATGGATCAACATTTTATATGTTGACAGGGTTTCATGGCTTCCATGTAACACTTGGTGCAATAATGCTAACAGTTATTTTATTTAGATGTATCAAAGGACATTTTACCAATGAGAACCATTTTGGCTTTGAAGCTGTAGCATGGTATTGGCATTTTGTTGATGTTGTTTGGCTTGGCTTATTTGTGTTTGTTTACTGGCTATAATCACAAGCTATTAGGTTGAATTAAATCTGCATAATACCCAATAATAAGTAATACAAAAAGCAATAGAGAAAGAACGATCCTTGTTTTGAGGGACGTGAGCCCCCTTTTAGATGATGATTTATCTTTGAGTATATATACAAAACCCATAACAAGATTATATATTATTAATATTAACAATATAATGATTGCATATTTAAACATATACTCATGTTAACACTTGTATGATAAATATATTTAAAAACTTAAGCTTGATCACTTTAATTGTTATCTGCTTTTATTTAGGTCTGTGGCAAATAGAGAGAGCCGAGGAAAAGTTAGCAATTCAGACTGATTTTCAATCACAGATTAAAGAGAGGCCTGTAAACATTAATTTTTTATCAACGGAGCCTACTAGATACAAAAAAATTTTTGCAGAAGGCTCATTTATAGAACCATATTTTTTACTCGATAATATAGTTTATAATCGCAAGGCTGGATATTATGTTATTTCGCCATTTCTAATAGACGAAAAAATCCTCCTGGTAAATAGAGGTTGGGTAGATAATTACTCAAGACAGAAATATCCTGTCATAGATACACCAAAAGAGGTTATGATAATTAATGGATATGTTAAGTACCCTATGCAACTTTTAGAATTAACCTCTGAGAATATTTCAGTCAAAGAACCCTATGTGATACAAAACATTAATATAAATCAAATTTCAAATATTATAAAAAAAGAAATATATCCGTTCATTGTAAATCTTAATGAATCTAGTAGATTTTTATATAAATATATTCCTGAGAAAAACGAGAAAAGTCATCTTAAGCATTACATGTATGCTGGACAATGGTTTTTGTTTACAATTATTGGTATATTTTTTTTAATCATTTTGAATAGGAAGAGTAATGGGAAAAATTAAATTTCTTTTAATCGTTTCGGTATTTGTGGCGCCTTTCATATTTGCCCAATACTTTTCTATGAATAATGCTACTGATACAAGAGGGACTACAAACCACGGCGTATTTCTCTCAGAAGAAATTAATATTACCCCCCAAAAACTGTCTGAAGATGAGCACTGGATAATATTGCAAGTAATGCCAGCGATTTGTGACAAAAAATGCCAAGAAAATACTCATATGTTGAGACAAATTAATACAGCTCTTGGCAAAGATATGGGTAGAGTAGCTAGATATATTCTCCATCAAGAAAATTCATCTGAAATTTACAATTATCTAAATAACTATCCAAAAGTTATTGTTTTAGAAAACTCAGAAAGTCTCTATAATAAGCTAACTAAAATGGAAGAAGGAATATTTATCGCAGATCCTTTTGGAAAAATCATCTTAGGCTATAAACAGGACTTTGTGGCAAAAGGATTTCTTAAGGATTTAAAAAAGCTTTTAAAATATTCGAAGATATAGATTATGGATGATTTAAAAATTTCAAAGCTGAGTTATATTGGTGCCATATTTACGCTTTTTGTAATTTCATTAGGTGCGTGGGTAAGACTTACTGATGCTGGATTAGGTTGCCCTGATTGGCCAGGTTGTTATGGATTACTTACAACACCTGATACCGCTGATGAACTTGCCAAGGCTAAAGAGTTTTATCCGAATGCAGATATAGATGTAGGAAAAGCATGGAGAGAAATGTTACATAGATACATGGCTGGTTTACTTGGTTTATATGTATTCTTTATTACTTATATCTCTATAAAATATTCAAATAAGAATTACACACTTCCAATTTTAATATCTATACTAATCATCATTCAGGCTATTATGGGAATGTTGACAGTTACAATGTTAGTGAAGCCAACAATTGTAACAACACACTTATTTTTCGGAATGCTTACAGCTACCTTGTTATTTATAAATGGCCTCAAATACTCAAATATGAATATATCTTCTCAAAGGATTCCAACTTTTACTGTAGCTATAATTTCAATAACTTGGATATTTTTAATTTTACAAATCTTACTTGGTGGATGGACAAGCACCAATTATGCTTCTTTAGCCTGCACAGATTTTCCAAAATGTCTTGATCAGTGGTATCCAAAAGAAATGGTATTTGGGGATGCATTTAAGCTAGTTGACCTTCCAGATGTAAATTATGAAGGAGGGATCTTGGCTTATGGCGCAAAAGTTGCCATTCATTACTCACATAGAGTCACAGCTTTAATACTAACATTTGTTTTTGTTTCTGCACTATATGTTGTATATAAATTAAATGATCACAGTGTTTTAAAAAAACTAATGAGCGTAAGCATAATATTCTTTTTACTGCAGATTATTCTTGGCATTTCAAACGTGGTTTATAGCTTACCACTCAATATTGCAGTCTGGCATACTATGAATGCTGCAATATTAATGGCACTAATATCAAGCGCACTTTACTATTGTCTGGTATCATTCTACAAGACAAGATAATGTGGAAGTAATGAACAATGTATACCTGAACCAACAAGGAAGTAAAATATGAGTGAACAAGGACCAAATGGGAGGCCAAAACCTGACTTATTAAAATCTGCATTAGAAATAGTTTTTGTTACGATTTTTATACCCGCACTTGTTGTCGGGATAATCATATTTTCAGTAGAGGATTTTGTACTATTTAACGCCATGGAACCCCTTATATTGGAGTGGTGGAGAGAATTGTTTTAATGAATAGAATTTACAACATCATCATAGATAAACTTGTAACGTCTGTATCAATCGTTGTACTTATTATTTACCTTTCGTTTTATTTTCTCACATTATGGTGGATTTTTTCAAAGATTATAAAAATGAGTATATCTTAATGTATAACTAGTTAAGGTGATTAATACAACCACCCTAACAAGCCTTTTTGCTTTATAGAGCCATATGATTTTTACTAAAGTCTGGTATCATTCTACAAGACAATATAAATGAGCACTACAACTAGAAATACGAATTCGATTTTATTTGATTTAATTGCACTTACCAAGCCTCGTGTAAATTTCTTGATTATATTTACAGCTATTGTGGGCATGCTACTAGCTCAAGACTATAACTTAGATTATCAGCTAATGTTCTATGCTAGCATAGGAATTTATTTAGCTGCATCTGCAGCTGCAGTTATAAATCATATAGTTGATCAAAAGATAGATGCAATTATGGATAGAACTAAAAGTAGACCTTTGATTAAGGGGAATGTGACCACAAATCATGCGATTTACTTTTCTCTATTTATCTCTGCGCTCTCTACATATATTTTATTTGAATATGTAAATACAATCACGACCATACTTACACTTTTTTCTATTATTGTTTATTCAATTATTTATTCTGTTTATCTTAAAAACTTAACTTCTCAAAATATTGTTATTGGGGGTATCGCTGGAGCTATGCCACCATTACTAGGTTGGACAGCTGTTACTAATGGAGTGAGTGAATTACCATTATTACTATTTTTAATTATTTTTCTTTGGACACCCCCTCATTTTTGGGCTTTAGCAGTGTATAAACAAGAAGATTACAGTAAAGCAAATGTACCGATGTTACCTGTAACACATGGCGCTGATTTCACACGCCTTCATATTTTCTTATACTCAATATTGTTGTTTTGTATTACATTGTTTCCCTATCTTCTTAACCTTGTATCTTATATATATTTGATATCTGTACTTATATTAGGTGGCAAGTTCATTTATGACTCGTATGATTTATATTTAACTAAGAACGAGAGGAAAGCTTTTGAGCTTTTTAAATATTCGATTTCTTATTTAGCTTTACTATTTGCTGCATTGTTAGCAGATCACTATATTTTAATGCTTTAGATTAAGCTAGTAGTATTGTTTCTTTCAAAGTGTTGAGGGACTTTTCCTCAATTTGCCTAATTCTTTCTTTAGAAACACAATATTTTTTTGATAATTCATCAAGAGTAGGTTTTTTCTCTGATAGAAATCTTTGTAAAATAATGTCCCTACTTCTTTCGTCGAGTTTATTTAGTGCAAGATTGAGTTTCTTTGAGCTATCATCATTAGAATCTTGTGTTTCAAGAACTGATAACGGGTTTGTGTTTTGTGTTAAGTAACCAGCTGGCGCATTCTCATCTTCTTCAATAGGATCAAATGCTACATCTGTACCACTAAGACGGCTTTCCATTAATTTTACAGTCTTGCTATCAACGTTTAATTCAGAAGCAATATCGTTAGCTTCTTGTTCAGACAACCAATTCGATGATGTTTTTTTGCTTCTTAATTTGAAGAAGAGCTTTCTCTGAGCTTTGGTAGTAGCAACTTTAACTATTCTCCAGTTTTTTAAAACAAATTCATGTATTTCAGCTCTAATCCAATAAATTGCAAATGATAGTAGTCTAACTTTTTTACTTGGATCAAATTTCTTGACAGCTTTCATTAAACCTACATTCCCTTCTTGGATAATATCTAAAAGAGGTAAGCCATAGCCTTTATATGATTTAGCTATATGCACTACAAATCTTAGATGAGACATAACTAATTTACGAGCTGCATCTACATCTTCTGAATTCTGCAATCTGTGAAATAACTCTTCTTCTTGTTCTTTAGATAGCAGAGGCGTCTCTCTTAATTGTGCTAAATAGTAATTTAGCGCGTCCGATGACTCTAGATCTATCGCGACTTCTTTAGCAACTGCTTTTGATGTAAGGTTTTTATTCATAATTCTCAGCTTTAATTATAGTTATTGAATACCTTATTTCAAGTAATTGATATCAAAAAAAGCTTAAATCCGTACATATATAGTGGTCGATATAGTACTATTTTTTGCTATTATTGTTCAATGCGAATAATTAGTCACATATTTATAGTTACAACTTTTATTTTGTTTGTTCCAATGGCGCATTCAGAAATTAAATTTTCTGATCGTGTAGAAAGCTATTCATTAGAAAATGGGCTGAAAGTTGTGCTTATTGAAGACACAAGAAGCCCATCTGTTGTTAACAGCATATGGTATAAAGTAGGTTCTAGTGATGAGCAAGCCGGAAAAACAGGTATCTCACATATTCTTGAGCACATGATGTTTAAGGGAACTGATAATTTAGAGCCGGGAGAATTTTCTTTAATCGTAAAAAAAATGGGTGGTACTGAAAATGCCTTCACGAGCAAAGACTTCACTGGCTATTTCCAGAAGGTCCATATGTCTGATCTTGAAAAATGCATAGAGCTAGAATCAGACCGCATGCAAAACTTGAGATTACAAGATAAAGAACTTAAGAGTGAAATTGAGGTTGTGAAAGAGGAGAGAAGGCTTCGCACAGACGATAATCCAGTATCCAAGACATTTGAGAAAATTATGTTGAATGCTTATGGGATGAATGACTATGGCATTCCAATAATTGGAACAATGGAGGACATTAATAGCATTACTAAAGAAGATTTACAAAATTGGTATGATTTATACTATCAACCTGATAATGCGATTGTAATAATTGCTGGTAATTTCAATAGCGATGAAGTTAAAAGATATCTACAAAAATACTATGGCTCAATTAAAAATATAGAAAAAGATAAATATAAAACTGGAAAAAATGATTTTCAACCTAAACCCTCATTTACTGTTTATGACAAGGTATCTAAACCAATAGTCTTTCTATCATTTATAAAACCAAAATTTAATAAAGATAAAATGAAAGAGCTTTATGCACTAGATCTTTTTATTGAAATTATGGATGGAGGATATTCATCGCGCTTAACAAAAAACTTAATAAATGATCAAAAAGTTGCATTAGATGTTTTTATTTCTAATGATACTTTTAATCAACACCCTAACCTCATTATCATAGGCGGAACACCAAGAGGCGACATCTCACCTGATGATTTTAAAGCTAGTGTGCTTAATGAACTCTCACAACAGTCTATTAATAAAATTACCATTAATGAATTGAATAATGCTAAAGCGAGAATTAAGGCCAATAACGTATATAAATTTGACTCTGTTTTTTATCAAGCTATGCAAGTTGGTATGCTGGAGACCAAAGGAATTAGTTGGGAAAATCTAGATAATTATAGTTCTATAGTTGAATCAATTACGCTAGATGAGGTTCTAAAGGCTGGGGAAATATATTTTTCGAATGACCGTTTACTTACTACTATTCTTAGGCCAAAAAAATGAAACACATTATATTGTTCATAGTACTATTTTCGTCGACAATATTATTTGCTAATCCTAAAATTAGCTCAGTAGCTAGTAATAATAATTATCTTTTTGTTCAATTGGAAACACTTCCTATTATTGATATAAATATTACTTTTAATAGTGGCAGCTTTAATGATGGCGAATTAAAAGGACTAACTAATTTGATGCTTAATACTATTATGTCTTCAAATGTAGATAATAAAAAAATTATAAGTTATTTCGAAAATGTCGGCGCTAAACTTTCTTACAGTACTGGAAAAGAATCATTATCGATAACTATAAGAACATTAAATGATATTGATCAAGCTTTAGTTCTTACAAATATAATCAATAATGCACTACGTCTGGAAAAACTTGATAGTAATGTTCTAAAATTAGAAAAAGATAGAATATTAAGAAATATAGAAGATTCTAAGAAGCGACCAGCTACATTGTTGACTAGTTCAATATCTGCCAAACTTTTCTTAAATTCAGGACTAGCTCATCAAGTAATTGGAGAAAAGGAATCAGTTAATAAAATTACAGATATACAAATTATCAACCATGCGAATAAAGTTTTTAATTTAGAAGATATTGAGGTCAATATAGTTGGGGATATCACGGAAAGCAATTCCAAGAAATTAATCAGTTCAATAACAAACAAACTTTCAACTAATAGAACCCTCAAAGTGAGTGATTACAAGATGCAGTCCTCTGATTATCATACTGAATTTGATTCAACACAATCTCATTTAGCTATTATAATTCCTGCCATAAAAAGAGAAGATCCTGATTATCATAATTTACTGGTTGCAAATTATATTTTTGGAGGAAGTGGATTTGGATCTTGGCTAATGGAAGAAATCAGACAAAAAAGAGGCTTATCATACTCTGTCTACAGTTATCTTGCATCCACTAGAGAAGAAGGCTATTTGAAAATATCTTTACAAACTAAAAACGAAAATCTCTCTTTAGCAAAGGAGATTATTGCTACACAAATTACTAGGCTTAAAAAATTTGATGTATCAGAGAAAGAGGTTGAAACTATTAAAAAATCTATATTGAGAAGTTTTGAAATGAAAACCGATACTAATAAAAAAATATTAAATTTAGTATCTGCTATTAATAATTTAAATCTTGATTTAAATTACTTCGAAAACTATAAAGCCAAACTTAATCAAGTTTCAAAAAGTACCATTCAAAATGCTTTAATTAATTCAATAGATTTTAATAATATCTCGACTCTATCTGTTGGCAAAACTATTGAATAATAAATTAAAGATAATATCTGGAAAATATAAATCCCGCATTATAACTATACCTAATAAAAGCAACCTTAGACCAACAAAAGCATTCATTAGGGAGAGTCTATTCAATATAGTTAATTTAAATATATGTAACAACTCTCTGGATTTGTTCTCAGGAAGCGGAATCTTATCCATTGAAGCTTTGTCTCGAGGTGTTGATAAAGCAATCTTGGTTGAGCAGGATTCAGACTTAGTAAAATGTATTAAACAAAACTTAATTCTACTTGATGAGAATAACGCTACAGTTTTTAACAAAAAGGTAAGTAAGTTTCTGAAAGATAATGATTCTAATGCATTCGATGTTATTTTTTTAGATCCTCCGTATGGTACGAATTTATTAGATGAAACATTGAGCTTTCTTAAAGATTATGAGTATTTAAATCATAATAAGTACATATATTTTGAGACATCTAAACAAGACAAAAATAACTATTTAAAATACCTCACCAATACTCATGATGTGCTGAAAAATTTGAGTATTGGAGATGTAAGTTATACAATCGCGATTAATAAGAAGTTATGAACATTAAAGCTATATATCCAGGTACTTTTGATCCTATAACATTTGGACATGAGGACCTTGTCAAAAGAGCATCAAATATCTTTGAATCAGTAATTGTGGCTGTTGCATATAAGACTCAGAAAAGTACACTTTTCGGCTTTGAAGACAGATTTGATATGTGCCAAGAAGTTTTAAAGAAATACACAAATGTTAAAGTTATAAAGCTTGATAAATTGACAGTCGATCATGCAAATGAATTGGGCGCTAAAGTAATGTTAAGAGGACTTAGAGCTGTGTCAGATTTTGAATACGAAGTTCAACTATCTAATCTCAATAGAGCTATGAACCCAAAGATTGAGAGTATATTTTTAAGTCCAGATGAAAAATATAGCTTCATTTCATCATCGATTATAAAAGATATAGCTAATCATGGTGGCGACTTGAAAAAATTTGTAGATGAATATGTTGAAAAAAAACTTATCGAGAAAACTTCTTAAATTATCTTTTCATTGATTCAAAGAATTCAGAGTTAGTCTTTGTAGATTTAAGCTTATTTAACATAAATTCCATAGCATCCAATTCATCCATAGAATGGAGAACTTTTCTAAGGATCCAAATTTTTTGAAGTTCGTCTGGTTCCATTAATAACTCCTCCCTTCTGGTACCTGAACGGTTAATATTGATAGCTGGATATATTCTTTTTTCAGCGATTCTTCGATCCAAATGAACTTCCATATTACCAGTGCCTTTGAATTCCTCATAAATCACTTCGTCCATTTTTGAACCAGTATCTATAAGTGCTGTTGCAAGGATAGTTAAGCTTCCGCCTTCTTCAATATTCCTAGCTGCACCATAAAACTTTTTTGGTTTTGTAAGAGCATTGGCATCTACGCCACCAGTTAATACTTTACCCGAAGATGGAGCAATCGTGTTATATGCTCTTGCTAAACGAGTAATAGAGTCGAGAAGGATAATCACATCTTTTTTATGCTCAACAAGTCTTTTTGCTTTTTCAATAACCATTTCAGCAACCTGAACATGTCTATTCGCAGGTTCGTCAAATGTACTTGCAACTACCTCGCCTTTCACCATTCGTGACATTTCTGTGACTTCTTCTGGTCTCTCATCAATTAATAAAACTATCAAATGTGAATCAGGATTACTTGCAGAAAGGCTCTGTGCAATATTTTGCAACATAATTGTTTTTCCAGCTTTTGGTGGAGAGATAACCAACCCTCTCTGACCTTTACCTATTGGCGATGCAATGTCTATTAACCTTGCAGACATATCTTCTGAACTACCATTACCTTGTTCTAGTCTCAACCTATCATTAGCATGCAATGGTGTTAAATTCTCAAACAGGATTTTATTTTTTGTACTCGATGACGTGTCTGAATTAATTGTATCTATTTTTAATAACGCAAAGTATCTCTCACTCTCTTTAGGAGGTCTTATTTTACCCTGAATCGTATCACCTGTTCTCAATGAAAACTTTCTTATCTGACTAGGTGATACATATATATCATCTGGTCCTGCTAGATATGAACTGTCAGCAGATCTAAGGAATCCAAAACCATCTTGTAGTATTTCTAAGACTCCCCCGCCTGAAATATCTTCACCACTTGATGAGTGACTTTTGAGAATAGTAAAAATAACATCTTGTTTTCTGAGTCTGCCAACATTGTCAGCACCCATTTCTTCGGCAATTTTAACTAACTCTTGTACCGGTTTTTGTTTTAGTTCGGTTAGATTCATAATTATAAATTCTTATCTAGGAAACTTGCTAGCTCGCTTTTTGATAATACGCCAACGCTTGTATCAATCTTTTCTCCATTTTTGAATAGTAATAGAGTAGGTATTCCTCTTATTCCAAATTTTTGTGTATTAGATGGATTATTATCTATATTAAGTTTTACAAATTTAACTCTGTCCGAGTAATCTTCCGCAACTTCATCTATTACTGGCCCTAAAACTTTACATGGACCACACCATTCTGCCCAAAAATCTATAAGTACAGGTTTATCTGATTTTAAGACTTCTGAATCAAAATTGTCATCACTAATATCTATTGCATTACTCATATAACGTCTCCACTGAAATATAACTGGTTATTGAATTTTTACGATTTGATTTGTAACTTTGAGTATCATTATGATTGAATAGTTTCGATACTATGTCAAGTTATTCTTTAGATAACATTTAGAATAATTCTGATAACATGTCTTGAATATGAAAATATCTAATCAAAAACTAGTAAGTATGACTTACTCTATACATGAAGGCACTAATCTTCTTGAAAATGTTGATACACCTGTAAGCTTTATTTACGGTAAAGAAACAAATTTATTACCCATTGTTGAAAATTCTCTAAAAGGTAAAGAAAAGGGAAATGAATTAACCATTGAAGTAAGTCCTGAATTAGGATTTGGTGAAATTGATGAAAACTTAATATTTGTTGACTCTAGAGATAATGTTCCAAAAGAGTATTCGAAAATTGGAATGCAAATTGATTTTGAAAATGACAAAGGCATGAAAAGAAAGTTTCGTGTAACAAATGTAGATAAAGATAAAATCACTTTCGACGGCAACCACCCTTTCTCGGGTAAGACTTTAGTTTATAAAATTAAAATTATAGATGTTGCAAACACAGAAGTTGTAAAAGATTAATTAAATTAAACTCATGTTTAGAACACCATCCATCTTTTCAGCCATTTCTGATTTACCTGTTCTGCTGTCCCCTATAGTTGCGATTGTAATATCAACCTCTTTTGGATTACCGTCAACTCTACTTCTCTTTTCAACTGCTGCTTCTTTGATAAGTTCAATCATATCATGTGCAGCTCTTTCTGGGCCATGGTGTTCAACTAAATTTCTATCATCAAAACCTCCATTTTTTAAGACCTCGTCTGTACTCTCCTTGTAGACACCTGCCATTAACATACTGTGTGCCACACCTATTTTCATCTCCCCTTTATTAACTCGTTTGTTGAAGTTTTTGAAAAAACGTTCTTCTATCTTTTCAAATTTGTCACAAAGATCTTTATGTTCTGGAAGATCATTCCAGTTATCGTCTTTCAATAGAGGAAAAGGATTTGCCCAATAACTTATCTCAACATCTCCCCTGTGAGTTTGAGTACTTCCTGCTGCAACTCTTGCACCTTTTCTAAAGTGATCAAGCGCATCATCCGGTTTCATATCAGCTTTCATGCATGATTCGCCCAAGGGTATGATTTCATAATTATTTAAGTACAAAAGGATATCTAGCTCTGAACCTGTGGCAATTTCAGAATAATCAGTAACAGGTACTATTTGTCTAGCGTTAGTTCCTGAGTGTTTATTGTATCCAATTTCTCTTCCTTCCATTTGCATTTTCGCATGTTCACTAAAGCCATCTAAACAAGCAAAAGCACCTGTTTCCGTCCCATAGAAATATGGTATCTCTTCACCTTTATTATTTTTCTCTAGAATTGCTCTTCCCATATCGTCTGCTTTTATAAGTGAGTCAAAAATATAGGGCTCATTAGTTTTTTCATCAAAACGAACGACGTACCTTGTTGCTCCGCAATGAAGCGGAAGATTCCCTTTTAAAATACATAGAACATTATGCAATGTAAGCATTGGTTTCTTTCCATAACCAAAATACTGACATTCATCTAATCCTGGAATTACACCCACTAGCAAATCATTTTCTTTATCATGAAAATAACCAAGATCATCCATATCAGAATTTGGACAACCTAGAACAAATATTCCATCAACTTGTTTTTGAGTTACATTTTCGGTCTTTGAGTAAGGAAATAAATTTAGTAAACCTGGTTCAATTTCTATATACCCAGGAGTTTTGTGTATGTAGCATAAAATATTCCATGCTCCTATTTCAAAAGGAATAGCAATATACTCTTCAGGATTAAAACTATCTTTCTTAAAAGGATTATGACCTAGTTCAAAAAATGGAAATGCGCGTTTATTAGCATGAGTTGTATAATATACTCCAGTCCTCATATCTGCAGTTGATGTAACAGGTACTTTTTTGAGAACAGCATAATCATTTGGCAGCTTTACAGAATTTCCAGGAATTTCTCCTACAGCAACATTGGGGTGGCATTCCAGACCTTGAGATCTTCTAATACCAGAACCAAATCCGACTTTTACAAGCAGTATCCTTCTAGTTTCAAGAATTAGCTCAGATAATTTGTCAGCTTTGTTAGATACTTTATCTTTAATTATTTCTGAACTAGTTCCATTTAAATTTTCGTCAACAGGCAATATTAATCTTGCATAAGTCTTTGTTCTATAGTGATGAAATGCACCATCAAGGAATTGTACGCTTGCTCTGTAATCTCTGAGTTGATCACCCGAGAAAGGAGTTGCCCCTTTTATGATATCGATATAGTCTTCGGGCCTTATACCTTTTATAAATGTAATCCTGTGTTGGAGCTCTTCTTTTAGATCTTTATCTTCTCGTTTCATTAATTCTGAAACAAATTCTTTTTTGTAAAGCTCTAAGTATCTCGCGAAAGACTCACTTTTAAGTAACTGTTTGGGAGTTTTACAGATTTCCCTGATTTCTAACATTTCTTGCATTTACTACCCCGTATTCTGCAAAGCTATTCTTTTTTGATATTTTAACCAATACATTATAATATCTGATTTTCTTAACGTAAATTAATATAAGTATAAATATAGGTAGAATTTTAATGACTAATCTGATAATGCCTCATGGCTCGAATGAATTGAATACACTTTATATAGAAGACGAATTAGCCCGTGCATCTATGTTATCTGCAGCCGCAGAAATGAGAACACTAGAAATATCATCAGCTGCTGCTGCAAATGCAGTTATGCTTGCAGCAGGTTACTTCAACCCGCTCACTGGTTATATGAACAAGGATGATGCTCTAAGAGTATCAAGAGAAATGCTCACCATGGATAATCTTTTTTGGCCTGTTCCTATAGTCAATCTCACAACTGATGCAAACTCACTTGATTATACTCATGGAGAAGAAATCGCACTCAAAGATCCTAATATAGAAGGAAATCCTGTAATTGCTATTCAGCGTGTTGATAATGTTGAAAAACTTAGTGATGAGGATATAAATATTATAGTTACAAACGTATTTGGTACCAATGATGATAATCATCCAGGTGTTAAGACATTTAAAGAACAAGGAAGGTATATAATTTCAGGTTCAATAGAGGTTCTGAATTACAGTTATTTCCCATCCGATTTTCCAGATACATTTGCAACAGCTCCTCAAATAAGAGAAATGCTTACAAAAGCTGGTTGGTCAAAAACAGTAGCCTTCCAAACAAGAAACCCAATGCACAGAGCTCACGAAGAATTATGTAAAATGGCACTAGATAGATTAGAAGCTGATGGCGTATTGATACATATGACACTCGGAAAACTAAAGGAGGGTGATATACCTGGGGATGTTAGAGATTCAGCAATAAGAAAAATGGTTGAAATCTATTTTCCTGAGAATACAGCAATTATATCTGGTTTTGGTTTTGATATGATGTATGCAGGCCCGAGAGAGGCATTGTTGCATGCTGTATTTAGACAAAATGCTGGCTGCACTCATTTAATTGTTGGAAGAGATCATGCAGGCGTTGGTGATTATTATGAGCCATTTGGGGCTCAAGATATATTTGATCAAGATGTAGTCAAAAATTCACTTAAAATTGAAATATTTAAGGCTGATCACACTGCTTACTCTAAAAAACTTAATGAAGTAGTTATGATGAGAGATGCCAAAGATCATACAAAAGATGATTTTGTCTTGCTGTCCGGTACAAAAGTTAGGGAAATGCTTGCTGCAGGACAAGAATTACCCCCAGAATTTGCAAGAAAAGAGGTAGCAGAGATTCTGATGGCTTATTATCAGAAGATTGGCTAGAAAAACCCTAAAAATTAGGGTGATGAAATAAGTAAAATTAAGTAAATAATTAATTCCTAATATTCTTAATTTTGGCTATAATATTCATCGGGTAGTATCACAAATACTAGATTTTATTAAGAATAGGGAGAAAACATGCTAGCTTACAATCCATTTTCAGATTTGGGCGCAATAATACCATCTTTAGCAATGCAAGCCTTTCTAATAGCTATGGTTCTATTAGTGATAGGTGGAGTCGTGCTAGATATGATGCACAAAAAGAATGTTAAATACTTTTTTGAAAACGCGCAAAAAGCAAAAAAATCAGCAACAAAGGAACTTTCATCTGGCGAAAAGATTTCAATCATTACTAAAACAGTTGCTTCAGATATAATGACATCATCTGAATTTTGTACATTTCAGCGTCGTGCAGCGCATCTTCTAGGAATGTATGGCACAATAATTTTCTGGGTAACATCAGCTATGTTGATTTTTAGTTACTCAACGCCATCATCAGCTGCTCCTGCAATGTTACCAATGCTCTGGCATTTCGGTGCTATCATGACATGTGTTGGTGGATTTTGGTTTTGGTTTTCAATTAGAGTAAACGTATCAGCAGAAGGACACCCTTGGTACCATGTAATATTCGCTGACTTATTTGTTTTAGCATTATTAGCATCGCAATCAACAGCATTATTATGGTCAATAACTCAAGGATCTGGTTCTGCCTTAAGTGGTCTATTTTTAATATTATTTATCCTTTCAAACATAGTCTTGTTTGGGGGTGTGTATTGGTCAAAATTTGCTCATATGTTTTACAAACCTGGAGCAGCAATACAAAAACATTTAGCGGCAGCTGATGGCTCAAATAGTAACTTACCTATGCCAGCAGATAAGCCAAAAGAATTTGGGTTGGGAATTAGACGCGAGTCACCAAAAAACTATTAATAACTATAAGGAAATAAGGAGATAAGATTATGTCAACTTTTGTATATATGACTAGATGTGACGGTTGCGGTATGTGTGTAGATATCTGCCCATCCGACATTATGCACATTGATAAAACACTAAGACGTGCTGTTAATATTGAACCAAATATGTGTTGGGAATGTTACTCATGTGTCAAAGCTTGCGATCAAAACGCAATTGATGCACGTGGATACGCAGATTTTTCACCATTAGGTCACAGTGTTAGGGCTTTAAGAGAAGAAGAAAAAGGCACCATTTCATGGAAGATTAAATTCAGAAATGGAACAGAAAAAAACTTCTGCTCACCTATTACAACTAAACCATGGGGAGAATATATCCCTGAATTAGCAGCTGAACCATCTCCAAGTAAAGACATATATGATGGCGAGCTTTTATATAATGAGCCAAAGTATTTAAAAACTGGTGAAATTGCTACAGCGCAAGATGGTTTACCTGAAATGCAAAAAATTGGCAAACTAAAACAAGGAGTTTACTACTAATGACTAGAAAAACACACTATGAAGATTGTGACGTTCTTGTTGTAGGTGGAGGCATGGCCGGTACTGGCGCGGCTTTCGAGGCAAGATATTGGGGTAAAGACATGAAAATCATTGTTGCTGAAAAAGCTAACATAGATCGTAGTGGAGCTGTAGCTCAAGGCCTATATGCTATTAACTGTTACATGGGCATGCAATGGGGTGAAAATGCTCCTGAAGACCATGTTAGATATGCAAGAAATGACTTAATGGGTATGGTTCGTGAGGACTTAGCTTACGATATGGCACGTCACGTTGACTCAGCTGTTCATATGTTCGAAGAGTGGGGATTACCACTTATGAGAAACAAAGAAACAGGTCGTTATCAAAGAGAAGGAAAATGGCAAATTATGATTCACGGTGAGAGTTATAAGCCTATAGTAGCTGAAGCTGCTAAGAAATCTGCAGATAAAATCTATAATAGGGTAATGGTGACTCATTTATTAATGGATGAAGCTAAAGAAAATAGAATTGGCGGAGCATGTGGTTTTAATATGCGTACTGGCGAATTTCATGTATTTAGAGCTAAAGCTGTAGTATGTGCTGCAGGCGGAGCATCTCACATTTTCAAACCAAGATCTGTTGGTGAAGGTATGGGTCGTACATGGTACGCACCATGGAGTAACGGTTCAGCTTATGCTTTACCTATAGCTGTTGGCGCTAAAATGACACAAATGGAAAATAGAATTGTGTTGACTCGATTTAAAGATGGTTATGGACCAGTAGGCGCTTACTTTCTTCATTTAAAAACCTATACGCAAAATGCTGCTGGTGAAAACTATGAGAAGAAATGGTATGACAACACAAAAGCGATTGTTGGCGATTATCTTGATCATGTTCCAACACCAACATGTCTAAGAAACCATGCATTTATACAAGAAACAATTGCTGGTGGTGGACCGATACATATGGTGACAATGGAAGCATTCCAAGATCCTCATCTTGAGGAAATTGGTTGGGAAAATTTCTTGGGAATGACTGTTGGTCAAGCCGTAGTTTGGGCAGCTCAAGACATTGATCCAAAATATCAAAATCCAGAATTAACAACATCAGAACCTTATGTTATGGGTTCTCATGCTACATGTTCAGGAGCTTGGTGTAGTGGTCCTGAAGATCTATCTCCTCCAGAATATTTCTGGGGTTACAACCGCATGATGACCGTAGATGGGCTATTCGCAGCAGGTGATGCCGCGGGTGGAACAGCTCATGCTTTCTCATCAGGTTCATTCACAGAGGGTAGATTGTGTGCCAAAGCGGCGGTCAAATACATACAAGACCAAAAAGCTGTTGGTATCAGAGTTTCAGATAGTCAAATTGAAAAATATAAAGAGGAAGTATATCAACCTCTTGAAAACTACACGGTTGGTAATAATGCGATTACTGGCGGTACAGTATCACCTGATTATCTTCTTCCAATACAAGGCCTTCAACGTCTTCAAAAAATAATGGATGATTATGCTGGCGGCATTGGAACTAACTATATGACTAACGGGAACATGCTTAAACGAGGACTTCAGTTATTAGATACACTTACTGAAGATCTTGAAAAAATTGGTGCTGAAGACTATCACCAGTTAATGAGAGCATGGGAATTAAAACATAGAACATTAGTATCACAATGTGTTTGTGAGCATACACTGTTCCGTGAAGAAACTCGTTGGCCTGGATATTATTATCGTGGCGACTTCCTAAAACTGGATGACGATAATTGGCACTGCCTAACAGTCTCAAGAAGAGATCCGAAAACAGGAAAATTCACATGTGAAAAAGCACCTCTTTACCACATCGTGGACGAAGAGAAAGAAAAAGTTTCTTGAGGTAGATAATGGCTAAGCTATTAGAGCTATCAGATCAAGAAATTATCGATATTGCAAACCCGTTGTGGGAAGACTTGATTAGGACTTCTAACAATAAAGACTACGGCGGGTTTACAAAAAACTTTTCAAAAAAAATGCTTATGGGAGCTGATGAAGTTACTCTCGGCAAGCAATGGGCTAATAGCCCCATCTTAGCAAAGCTAGCACCTGAATATAGCGCATTAGGTTGTTTAAAAAGAGATGAGTATGTAACAGTCCTATTCAAACAAGTCAGCGAATCTGTTCCAGGTGAATACTTGGGTAGACTAGTATTGGGCATGCAAGATGAAGATGTAAAAATATATGGCTGTACTATTTTCTAATATCTGATGTCAGATATTATGAAAATTACGGTAATTTCAGATACTCATGGAATTATCGATGAGAATATAGTCCCTCATTTAAAAAATTCAGATATGATCATTCATGCTGGTGATATTATGAATACAAATATACTCAAACAGCTTGAATCCTATTCAGATAATGTTGTTGCAGTTGCTGGAAATAATGATCTTCCTGAAAGATTCTCAGATCCAGAGGATAAAGAAATTATCTCAAAACTTAGTAAAGTAGAACAATTTAATGTAGGTGATGATATTGTAACTGTAGAACACGGTGATCGGTTTGGTCATCATCCATCACATGATGATTTAAGATTTGCTTATCCTGAATCAAAATTAATAATATATGGTCATACACATAATCAAGTTTGTGATAAAACATCTAATCCATGGATAGTAAATCCAGGTGCAGCAGGGCATACTAGAAATAATGATGGAGGCCCGTGTTATATGCAGATAATAATTGAAAATAATAATTGGGATATTCAACCATTTTGTATTAAATAATGCAGGGAAATATACTTACTATTTTTGGTGGGTCAGGTTTTATAGCATCTGAAATAGTATATAAATTATCTAAATCTTTTAAAGAGATTCGACTACTTACTCGTAACACACAGGCTTGTAATCACCTTAAGGTAATAAAAAATATACAAATTCACTTGTATGAACCATCAAATGTATCATCATATTCAATGCATGTTAATGAATCAGATATTGTTATAAATACAGTGGGTATTCTTAATGAATCCAGAAAGCAATCTTTTGACGATATACATTTTGATTTTGTTAGAAAAATTATAAATAAATCTAAAGAATCTTCAGTAAAAAAATTTATTCAACTGAGTGCACTTAATGCAGATGAAAGTGGATTAAGTAAATATTTACAATCAAAAGGTAAGGCTGATAAATACATATCAAGCATATCATCGGCATCATTTAAAACGGTAATTTTGAGGCCATCTATAGTATTTGGTGAAAAAGATAGTTTCTTTAATAGATTTAAAAGTCTATTAAAACTATTACCTGTTTTTCCTTTAGCATGTCCTAATTCTATGTTTTCACCTATTTATGTTAAAGATTTGACAGGATTTATTAAAGAAGCATCTCTGACCGATAAATACGACAATACGATACAGAACGTTACTGGCCCTAAAGACTATAAGTTTATTGAATTAATAAATTTTATTTTATCTACTATGAAAATTAAAAGATTAATTATTCCACTAAATTATAGCTTGTCAAAACTACAAGCTTTTGCTTTCACGTATCTTCCAGGAAATATTTTTACATTAGACAACTTTAAATCTTTACAAGTAGATAACATATCAACAGGGGGGCTAAAAGGCACTTCTTCAATTGAGGAATTTGTACCTCCATACTTAGACAATAAGGCAACTAAGCTTGATACATATAGAAAAGACTCAGGAAGATGATGAAGATTTATCTAGTAGGTGGCGCCGTTAGAGATCAACTCCTTGGAAAAGAGCCAAAAGAGAAAGACTGGGTTGTTGTAGGGTCATCGCCCGATGAAATGATTGCCAAAGGATTTAAACAAGTCGGTAAGGATTTTCCAGTATTTATTCACCCTAAATCAGGAGAAGAGTATGCTCTTGCACGAACAGAGAGAAAATCAGGTCATGGGTATACTGGATTTAACTTTGATACCAATAGCAATGTTTCGTTAGAAGAAGACTTAGAAAGAAGAGATTTAACAATCAATGCTATTGCACAAGATGATTCTGGTAATTTAATCGATCCATTCGGTGGGCAGAAAGATATTCTAGAAAAAAAACTTAGGCATGTATCTGACGCCTTTTCTGAAGATCCTTTAAGAGTATTAAGAATAGCTCGTTTTAAATCTGATTTAGATAATTTTGAAATCACGAAGGAAACTCTTATTAAAATAAATGATATAAAAGAAAGTGGAGAATTAAACTATTTAACTGGTGAAAGAATTTGGCTTGAACTTTATAAGGTGTCAGATCCATTCCAATTTTTGATGAATATAGAAAAGTTAGATGTAGACAATATTTTCCCAGGTTTCATAAAAGGTACAAGCTGTATCAACAAGAATCAAAATAAGTTAAATAATCTTTCATATTTTATTCATACTGCGATAAAGGATATTGATGTTTTTTGTAAAAAACTTAAGGTACCTAATGAATATCGAGATTTAGCACTTTTACTAAATAATTGTAAAGATAGAGTTAAAGAATATAGCCCTAGGTATAATAATGCAGATGAATTGATTGCGATAATTAAAAAACTTGATATCAGGAAAACTGATAGATTAAATAATTTCTTTGAAATTATCTCTGACGAATATGATTTCATAGAATTCTTTAAAGAACTCATAAACAAAATTCGATTATACAAGTTAGATAATTCTGACATGGAAAAACCTGGAAAAGAAATTCAAAAGCTTATCCAAAACGCTCATCTAGATATCTCAAATAAGCATATATCTGAGTATTTAGATAATTAAAAGCAAAGTACCTAACATCATCCTATAGATAATATAAGGCGCAAAACTTATTTTGTTTATCGTTGCAATAAAAAAGTAAATTGTGAGGTATGAAACTATTAGCGAGAGGGCCATGCCTAGTAAATGATCACTTAATATAGATACACTACCCATTGAAGATAATTGCAATAAGTTATAAGAGCTTGCCATAAAAATTGCTGGAATTGATAATAGGAATGCAATTTTTATTGCATCATTTCTATTATAATTTAGTAACAATGCTGCAGTAATTACAATTCCAGATCTTGATACCCCTGGGACGAGTGCCAATATTTGAAATAGTCCGATAATTAAAATAATTTTGGTTGAAATATTAGTGATCAGCTTAGAGGGTTTATTATGGTTATCAGCATATAAAAGTAATAAAGCAAAAGTTATTGTCATTACAGAAATTACTTCAATACTTCTTAGGTTTAGCGAAATTAGATCAATTAAAAGTAACCCAGCAATAGGAAGAGGTATAGAGCCTATAATAATTAAACGAGTATAACTCTTACCATTATCAGTAAATTGGAAGATATTTTTAATTTCATTTCTATAATAAATTAATATCGCAAAGAGTGAGCCTGTATGTAGAGCAACATCAAACATAATTCCCTGATCTGGAAATTCAGTAAACATGGGAAGCAAGATTAAGTGTGAACTGCTAGAAATAGGCAGGAATTCAGTTACTCCTTGAATTATAGATAAAATTATAATATTTAAGATATCCATTATAATTTTATTATGTCATTTTTCATGAAGTAATTTTTATCTGTTTCATTGATATTTTTCTTTATAATAAGAACTTTAAACAGTTCACCCATATGATTAGGCATGATCAATTTTTTAACAGCATTTAACTCATCAATATCATTTACATTAATGTCATTTAGGATATTAAAATTAATCAAGTAGTTAGCTTGATTCATAAAAGCTACTATTTCCCAATTATTTTTGCTAAAGATATTTTTCAGGTAAGTAAAGTTTACAAAAGCACTGACATCTTTCGTTCCAACGTCAGATAGAGGATTAAAATCTGTTACATGATTTTTAATACATGTGATTGTTCCTAATGATCTATCTTTTAAATAAAGTTCTGATGATGTGTAGCCATAATCAAATATTAAAAAATATGCTCTGTGTAGAACTCCTGAAATTTCATTAATAATATCTCTCTGTGCATAGCTATATTCAAATATATAGTTATTGGGAAGATTTTTTGGTAAACCTAAATCTGTAAAAGCTGAATCATACTTAAAATTAAGTTTTTTCCAATCTAATTTATAATCATCATTGATATAAGCTTTCTGATAACCCCCAGGAACATGCATTATAATATCAGTTGGTATGCAATCAAATAATTCATTTGAGATAATAAATGCCTCATTTGGTAAATCTTTAAGATCTGATACCCAGGAAATATCTACCAATTTACTAATAGACTTTTCACTTATAATGGATTTCTGTTTTTTTATTAAATAATCAGATTTCTCATAGAAAATATATTTATTAGGCAATTCTTTTTTATCTTTTAGGTAGAATAGTAAGTCACAAGCTAAACTTGCATCGCCCCCACCTAATTCGACAATGGTATCAAAAGTTGATTCTTTTATATAATGTTTAGCTATACAGTGAGAAAAATGTTTTGATACTAAAGGAGATGTAATAAAGTGTCCTTTTTCCCCTAATATTTCATGGTTCTCATATAAACCATATTCTTTATCAAATAATATAAATTCCATATAATCAGAAAAACTAATTTCTTTTTTCCTTTTAAGTAAGATTTCAAGTTTCGACTGAGACATTTTTTTTATAGATAGCGTGAAACATTATTTTATAGTAGAAGTATAAATTATTTTTAGATTGTGTAATTATATATTAATGAATAAAGTTGCATTAATAACTGGAGGAGCAAGGAGAATAGGTGCGGAAACAGCTAATTACTTGCATTCAAAAGGAATTAATATTGTAATTACTTATAGTAAATCATCTGTAGCTGCAAATGCTCTTAAAAAAGAGCTTAACCTTAAAAGAAAAGGGTCTTGTCATATTTATAAAGCTAAATTTAATTCAAATATTAACTATAAAAAAATTACTACAGATATCATTAGACTTTTTGGCAGACTAGATTACCTCATAAATAATGCTTCTAAGTTCTACCCAACTAAAATAAATGAAGTAACAGATAAAGCATGGTCGGATACAATTGATACAAACATCAAGACTCCGTTGTTTTTATCTAAGTATTTTTATAATGAACTTAAAAAAAGGCGAGGAGTAATAATCAACATTATTGATATACATGTGGAGCCACCATTAAAAGATCATATTATATACAATGTAAGTAAAGCAGGTCTTTTGGCACTAACAAGGACTCTTGCAAAAGATTTAGCCCCTCAAATACGAGTTAATGGAGTGTCTCCGGGGGCTATCATGTGGCCAGAAAACGAATCCAGTAATAAGAAGAAGCTCGATATCTTAAGCAAAATACCAATGAAATCAGTTGGTGAACCTGCTGATATCGCAAAGACCATATATTTTCTTCTTGAGCAGAGTCCTTATATCACCGGGCAAAATATTAATGTGGATGGTGGTAGACGTTTGAATATGTAATATTATGATATTAATGAAATCAAAAAAAGACTAATTGTTAACCCGCTAGTGACCGGAATCCTAAGTGTCATAAAATACCTCATTGGAAATATATCCTTCAAAGATAAAATTAAATCAAAAAATAGTTGAGTGACCAAAAATACTATCACTACCATTAATAAGATTATTTTACTGATTCCTAAAAGACTTAATGTAAGAATTACCATTGATATTAAACTAGGCATAAATCCATAGAATTCAAGCCATGGACGGTCTATTACAAAGTTCCAATTATATGCGCCAATAAATGTAAATATAATACAACTCATCAACAAGGACAGATCCCATATAAAGTTAACATCTAATATTTTAAGGTAGTATCCATCAATAATAAGACATAGAAATGGTAAAAGACCAAGATATGACACAAGGTATTTAACATTCATAATTAATATCAATTTGATTAATAATCATTTTTTCGTAAGTTGTATTATTAATCATGGTGTGATGAGTCTTTTGAGTAATCGGATGTACATGCGCAGGAGATAAGTCATAAAGTGGTCGCAAAACAAAATCAAATTTAACAATTTCTGACCTTGGTATGTTTTTATCAATATCAACTAGATCATCGTAATACAATATATCTATATCTAATGTCCTTGAGCTGAATTTTACTTCTCCTAAAGATCTCCCATTTTCTCTTTCAATAGCATTGAGTATTTTTTTTAATTTAATAACATCATATTCAGTCTTAAATACTGCAACCAAATTATAAAAATTTGGCCCATCAAATCCCATTGATGAAGATTCATATGTAGGGGAAAGTTCTAAATTCGTAAATTCATTATTTAACGCTTTTATGCAAGCTCTTATATGTATTCCCTGATTGATATTACTTCCAATACCAACGTAGACTTTATGATTTTTTTCTATAGCGCTCAATTATAACTCCAACTTCTTTAGAGCCAGTAACAGCTCCTGGTTTACTAAACCTTCCTTTTATATAAGTTACATTAAAGTTTTTAAATATAAGCTTTACAGATTCTTCCGCTAAAGCTTCTATTAGTTGAAATTTACTATCTCCTATAAATGACTTTAACTCCTTGGAGACCGCCTTATAGTCGACAGTATCATTTATTACATCACTATTTGATGCATCACTAATATCTGTACCTAATTCTAGGTCTATGCATACAAATTGCTTAATTTTACGTTCCCAGTCATAGATCCCTATGACAGTCTCAATACAAAGTTCTTTAATAAACACAATATCCATATTTTCTCTCTCATTTATATAATAAACAGTATTGTATCTGATTAGGTTTCTGATATCATTATTGAGTTACAAAATCATGTCTAAAATTTGCGATATAACAAAAAAGAGAGTAATGGTAGGGAACAATGTTTCCCATGCAAAGAACCGTACAAGGCGCACATTTGAGCCAAATTTACACTCTCACAGACTGTGGTCAGAAAAACAAAATAAGTTTATTAAACTTACTCTATCAAATAAGGGACTAAGAATAGTCAACAAACTTGGATTAGATTCTGCTTTAGTAAAATACGGACTTAAGTAATGAGAGAAAAAATCAAACTAGTATCATCTGCTGGCACAGGCCATTTTTATACCACAACTAAAAATAAGAAAACTATGCCTGATAAGATGGAAATTAAAAAATTTGATCCTGTTGTTAGAAAGTACGTTACTTATACAGAAAAGAAAATTAAATAACTTTATAACTTCTAAGTCTTATCAGAAAGTCATCCAATGCCCCTATACCATGGCTTTTAGCTTCACTAGACCAACTGTTTAATGTTTCAATGAACTTATCATGCTTAGTTTGTCTAGAGTGTAATATTTCATGAAGTTTATTTTTGAGTTTGTAAATTGTATTAAGTGTAGAGTCATTTTTAAGTAATGCATTTAGCTTATTCTCTTGGCTTTCATTTAACCTTTGTGGATGATCTGCAAGTAATTTAAATGAAAGTTTAAATCTCTCTTCTTGATAAGCTGGTTTAAGCACTCTTTGTGTAAAATCTGTAATTACAGCTAGTTTGGATTGTAATAAAGACTGCGTAATAGTTTTAGCATCTGTATTTTCTTTTTCTTGAATTACTGGTTTTGGAGCAACTCTTTTAACTTTACATAAGCCAAAGATCCCAAATATTTTAATGTACATCCATCCTATATCAAATTCCCATGGTCTTAATGAAAATTTTGCTGCTGTTGGATATGCATGATGATTGTTATGCAGTTCTTCACCTCCAATAATAATTCCTATTGGTGACATATTTGTTGAATCATCATTAGTATTATAATTTCGATAACCCCAATAGTGTCCTGCACCGTTTATACCGCCTGCTGCAAATATTGGAGTCCACATCATTTGTATAGCCCAAATTATTATTCCAACTGTTCCGAATAATGCAATGTTAATAATAAATAGTAATAATATGCCTAGATTATTTCTGCCAGTATAAATCTTTTCCTCTACCCAATCTGTAGGACAGTTCTGAGAATATTTTTCTATAGTTTCTTTGTTATTTTTCTCTTTGTGGTAGAGATCTGCTCCTTGAAAAATTACCTTGTTGATACCATAGAATGTTGGACTATGCGGATCGTCTTCAGTTTCAACTTTTGCATGATGCTTTCTGTGTATTGCAACCCAATCAGCTGTTCTCATGGATGTAGTCAACCACAACCAGAACCTAAAGAAATGCGAGAGAATAGGATGAATCTCTATAGCTGAGTGGCAAACCCCTCTATGAAGATAGAGTGTTATTGCTACAATTGTTATATGAGTAACCACCAATGTATATATGGCATATTCTATAAAGCTGAGTGGTATAAGTCCGTTTATGAATGTTTCGAGCATATTAGTTTCCAGTAGGTTATTATCTTAACAAGAAAATACATTATGTCCAATTATTATGCCTGAATTACCTGAAGTTGAAACAATTATGACCCTTGTTAAGAGTAGGGTTGAAAATAAAAAAATTAAAAAAACTAAGGTAATAAATCCAAAACTTAGATGGCCCATAGAGACTAGAAAAGTTAAACACTTAGAGGACAAAACTATTAAAAGTGTATCAAGAAGAGGCAAATATCTGATATTTAAATTTAAGTCACAAAAAGAAATATTAATAATTCATTTAGGCATGACCGGGATTATCTCATTCAAAAAGATAGAGGATTATGAAAAACATAAACATGATCATTTATTAATATACTTTAGTGATTTTGTTTTTATATTTAATGATGTTAGGAAATTTGGATCAATACATATATCTAATGACTTTAACAAAATGTTTTTGATAAAAAATTTAGGCGTAGAGCCTTTATCTATTGATTTTAATACAGAATACTTATATGAATTGTCAAAAAAAAGATCTTGTACAATTAAAGAATTTATAATGAATCAAAAAATAGTAGTTGGAGTAGGGAACATTTATGCAGCAGAGGCACTATTTTTATCCAAGATTCATCCTGCTATGAGAACAAATAAATTGACACTTTTAAAGTGTAAAAAATTAGTTAGTAGTATAAAAAGTATTTTATCAAAAGCAATTAAAATGGGCGGAACAACTATCAAAGATTATGTTAACGCTGAGGGGAAACCTGGATACTTTACACAAGAATTACTGATATACCAGAAAGATAAATGTCCCATTCATAAAAATAATAAAGTAACTAACATTAAAATATCTGGTAGGGCATCTTATTTTTGTGATAAGTGTCAGATTAAATAATTACGAACCAATATCACTTCTGAAAAATACTAAGGAATCATCTTCATTTTTCAAATCTGAATCAGTATAAGCCTTAATTTTAGATATACTCTCATATGCTGTATCAATAGCACTTTGTTTGTCCTCTCCATACGTATTAACGGAAAGTATCCTTCCACCCGTAACCTTTAACGAACCATTATTAATTTGCGTTCCAGCATGAAATACTTTAACAAATTCATTTTCCTCTAATTGGGATAAATCAATATAAAAATCCTTTATTGGTTTTTCTGGATAACCTGTAGCTGCTAAAACTATAGTACAACAATAACCCGAGTATTTTTTATTATCTATAAATGATAAGTTGAAGTTATCAGGATATTGTGAGTTGTCAAATCCTATAAGGTCAAGGAAATCAACTTCGTTTTTATCAAGATACATAAGGATATTTTGTGTTTCTGGATCACCCATTCTACAGTTATATTCAAGTAGATATGGTTTATCATCATGAGTTGATATCATTAATCCTAGGTACATGAAACCATTATATCTACTAGTAGTACCTGATCCATTATTGATAGCAACTATAGTCTTTATAAGTATTTTCTCTATTTCAACATTTAAAGAGTAGATATCATTTTTTTTATAGGCGCAAAAGGGGTGAGTGACTGCACCCATTCCACCTGTATTAGGGCCTGAATTATATTCATCCCTTGATTTGTAATCTTTTATCCAAGTTAGTCCAATATTTTTTTTATTAGCATTAGGATTACAAATATATATGGCTGAGAGCTCTATACCTTTTATAAAGTCTTCAATTATAATTTTTTCTTCTGGTTTAAGTAAGTTATCAATAGAATTTTTTGCAGCATCAATTGTTTCACAAATATCAACACCTTTTCCAGCTGCTAGACCATCATATTTAATCACAATTGGCATTTTTTTATCATTTAAATAATCTTTTGCTTTTTTAGAATCATCAAATTCCTTATAGCTTGCTGTAGGGAGATTATTAGAATTCATAAAATTCTTTGAAAATACTTTTGATCCTTCTAATTGTGCAAAATATTTTTTAGGACCAAAAATATTGAGATTATTTTCTTCAAATAAGTCACTTATGCCTTCAACCAATGGCACTTCTGGTCCTACTATTGTTAAGTCAATATTATTCTCAAGAGCAAAATTCAACACAGCTTGATGATTATTGATATCACACTCTATGTTGAAAACATTTTTTTCAGATAATGTTCCTGCATTTCCAGGCATAACATATATTTTTTCAATTTCTCTTTTAGACTTAGAAATTATCCATGATATTGCATGTTCTCTTCCACCAGATCCTAATATTAAAATCTTTAGTCCCATATCAGTGTTTAAACACTCTTGTATGAGAAAAGCACATAGACAATTTATGTTGATTAGCAACTTTAATTATTTTTTCATCATTTATTGAGCCGCCTGGTTGAATAATTGCTGATACCCCTAACTTTTTTGCAAGGTCAACGTTATCTCTAAAAGGAAAAAAAGCTTCAGATGCCATTACAGAACCTCCTAAAGAGATTTTTTCTTTCTTAGCTTTATTATAAGCAATATTTGTTGAATCAATTCTACTCATCTGACCCGCGCCTATGGCTAGTGTCCTATTATTTTTTACTATAACTATAGAATTTGATTTTACATATCTAGATATTTTAAAAGCAAATATCATATCCTCAATTTGTTTAGCAGTAGGTTTTTTTGTGGTTACCGTAGTAAGATCTTTTGATGTTATATATTTATTATCTTTTTCTTGTACAAGCAGCTTATCTCTTAAAAGTTTTGTTTCATAAACAACATCTTTCTTTTTCTTTAGTTTGATTTTGAGAAGCCTGACATTAGGTTTCTTCTGTATAACATCCATTGTTTCTTTATCGAATCCTGGAGCAGCAATTACTTCAACAAATTGTTTTTCTAATATTTTGGAAATAAGTTGATGATTAACTTTTTTATTGAAAGTTATTATACCGCCAAAAGCTGAAGTTGGATCAGTTTTATAAGCATTATTGTATGAACCCTCAAGTGAATTCGATGATGCTACTCCGCATGGGTTTGCATGTTTTACTATTACACATGATGGCATATCAAATTGTTCTACACATGAGAATGCGCTCTCAGTATCAACAAGATTATTAAACGATAGAGCTTTGCCAGATAGTTGCGTGTATGCAAATTTTGTAAGATGAGGATTTATAATCTCGTATAATTTAGCTTTTTGATGAGGGTTTTCTCCATATCGAAGTTTAGATAATTCTTTAGCATCTATCGATATGTTTTCATCCATTAAACCATTATTATTCTCTGTAAATTTATTCAGATAGCTTGCAATTAATGAGTCATATTTTGAAACTAGAGAGTAAACTTTAGTAGCTAATCTTAATCTTGTTTTGGGTTGAACATTACCTTTATTTTCTATTTCATCTAATACTTGATCATAATCTAATGGGTCTGTAAGAACCGTAACTCTCTGATGATTTTTTGCGGATGCTCTCAATAATGTAGGACCGCCAATATCAATATTTTCGATGGCTAAACTAAATGAGCAAGTTTTTTTAGCAATTGTTTTTTCAAAAGGATATAAATTAACAACAACCATATCAATTAGTGAATATTTTTTATTTTTAAGCTTATCAAGATCTTTTTTTGATTTAGCTAATATCCCTGCATGAATAATAGGGTGTAATGTCTTTACTCTACCGCCAAGGATTTCCTCAAATTTTGTAAATTTAGATATAGGGATTATTTTTATCCCCTTTTCTTGTAGATAATTAGCAGTACCCCCTGTTGATATAATTGTGTAGCCATTTTCAACTAGTTTGGATGCTAATAAATCTATGTTTGTCTTGTCGGATACACTAATAAGAGCTATTTTGTTCATCCTATTTTATGTCATACTCTTTAATTCTTTTGATTAGTGTACCTCGGCTTATTCCAAGGAAGTCAGCAGATTTTGTTACGTTTCCTTTGCATAATTCAAGAACGGTATCTATTAAAGTTCTTTCGGTATCATTTAAAAAAAGACTATGCATATTCGAAGTGCTTCCATTACCATTCATATTTTTTATAAATAATTTAGCTTCTTTTTTTACAACTGTACTCAGGCTACTATTGGATAAATTTTTTGTTACTCTTTTTTTCTTCATATTCTATTTAAATAAAATGATTACCCCGAATAGAATATATTACAATCAATAGTACTTTTGATAAAGGTCAAATAACTAAAAATTACTTATTTTTAATATACTTTGTAAGTGTATTTATGGAGTAATTACCAGATGAAAAGAAATCTGTTCTTAATAACTTTTTATGTAAATCGATATTTGTTTTAACACCTTGAACTACAGTTTCACTCAATGCTTGATACATTTTTTCTATCGCAAGCTCTCTAGTCTTATCATATGTGATTAACTTGGCTAAGAGAGAGTCATAATATGGAGGTACTGAATAGCCACTGTAAACATGAGTATCTATTCTAACGCCAGGCCCTCCTGGAGCGTGAAAAGCTTCAATTTTACCCGGAGATGGAATAAATGTTACAGGATCCTCAGCATTTATTCGGCATTCAATAGCATGTCCCTTAAGGGCAATATCTTTTTGTTCCATGCTTAAGCTTTCGCCTGATGCGACTCTTATTTGCTCAGCAATTAAATCTGTATTAGTCACTAGTTCAGTGACAGGGTGCTCAACCTGTATTCTTGTGTTCATCTCAATGAAGCTAAAATGACCATCTTGATATAAAAATTCAAATGTACCTGCACCTGTATAACCTAGTTTTATACATGCATCTGCACATACAGATCCAATTTTATCAATTTCGCTACGTGAAATTCCACATGCCTGTGTTTCTTCAATAACTTTTTGATTCCTTCTTTGCATAGAGCAATCTCTTTCACCAAAATGAACTGCATTGCCATGTTCATCGCTCATGATTTGTATTTCAATATGCCTAGGATTATCAAAATATTTTTCAAAGTATAAGTCTCCATTACCAAAAGCATTTTTAGCTTCTGTTCGCACAATATTCATACTACTAGCAAGGTCAGATTCTTTTTCAACGACCATCATGCCTCTACCGCCACCACCATGAATTGCTTTTAACATTATCGGATAACCAATTTCGTTAACTTTTTTAAGCATTGCTTTATCAGGCTGCTCAGGAAGAACTCCATCAAAACCTGGAATGCATGGAACACCAAAGTCTTTCATTGCATTCTTAGCTTTAATTTTATCCCCCATCTTATTTAACACTTTACTTGATGGCCCTATAAACTTAAATTTATTGGTTTCAATAATTTCTGCAAACATTTCAGATTCAGATAAAAATCCATAGCCTGGATGAATAGCGTCAGAATTAGTTAGTTCAGCTGCACTTATAATAGATGGCATATTGAGGTAGCTTTCTCGTGGATTAGGGCCGCCAATACATACAGATTCGTCTGCAAGTTTTACATGAGCTAACTGTCTATCCGCTGTTGAATGAACTGCTACTGTTTTAATACCAAGCTTCTTACATGCCCTAAGTACTCTTAGAGCTATTTCACCCCTATTTGCAATCAATACTTTGTTGATCATTCGATTACAAACAAAGGTTGATCAAATTCTACTGGTTCTGCATTATCAACTAGTATTTCCAATATTTTACCATCTGACTCAGCTTGAACTTGATTCATCATTTTCATTGCTTCTAGAATACATAAAGTATCACCTTTCTTGACAGATTGGCCTTCAGTTACAAATGGCTTAGATTCCGGTGACGCTGATGCATAAAATGTTCCTACCATAGGTGAGTTTACAGTATTACGATTTTTATTTGCTGAGTCATCTGACTTGTCTTCTACTTGCGAGGTTATTTGAGCTGACTGTTGCTGAGGCATCATAGGTTGTTGCATCATCTGTTGAACTGGAGCAACAGGACTCCCAATATTTCTAGAGAGCTTAATAGACTCTTCACCTTCTTTAACTTCTATTTCAGCAATACCACTTTCTTCTAGAAGCTCCATCAATTTCTTAATTTTTCTTAGATCCATATTTAACCCCTTTGTAATATTGATAACAATGCAAATTCATAACCAGCTACACCCAAGCCAGTAATAAGTCCTTTACTTATATCCGATAAGTATGATTTTTTACGAAATTCTTCTCTGCTGTAAATATTGGAAATATGTACTTCTATAAAAGGTATCCCAACTCCTAGAAACGCATCTCTAAGCGCAATGCTTGTATGAGTGAAAGCACCCGGATTTATTATAATATAATCAACAAGATCTTTTTTTGCCTCATGCAACCTGTCAATAAGTTCATTTTCAGAATTAGATTGATAAAACTCTATAGATACCGATTTTTTTGATGCTATTGATTGTAGGTTTTTTTGAATATCTTCTAGTGTATCAGTACCGTAAACTTCAGGTTCTCTAGTACCAAGTAGGTTTAAATTAGGTCCATTAAGTACTAGTATTTTCATTTTTAGAAGTATTTAGTTGATTTTAGCTGATTTTATATGATGTTTGATGAAAATAGAAGTATTATTTTACTTTTCTACTAATTTCAAAACTTTTAAGAAATCTGTACTTTCCATGAAGCCAACAACTCTTGCTTCTGAGACTTCTTCACCATTGAGGTCATAAAAAAATAGTGCAGGAGGTCCAAAGATACGCATGGACTTTAGATACTTAGAATGATCTTCATTCGTGCTGGTAATATCAAATTTTATGAGCTTGAATTGGCTAAGAATCATACTTACTTTTGGATCACTAAAAGTATATTTTTCTAATTCTTTGCAAGCTACACACCAATCAGCATATAAATCTATCATGACTGGCTTATTAGAATTTTCTATTTCTTTTTTTAAATCTCTAGTTGTTTCAACTGTTATAAATTCAACAAATTTTTCTTTTTCCATAAAGCTTGTTATTGGGTCATAGTAAGAATTTGAGTGAACACCATTTATTTGTAGACCGAAATATATCAAGAGGAAAAATGAACTTACGAAAACAATTGAGGTAGCTATGAAATTCTTAATTATGCTCAATGACTTGATAAATATTAGAAATTAATATTAGCGAGGATAGGGCCCATAGGTAAGCAGCTACTTCTATTGATAGTATTCTTTCGAGTAACCAAATGGATACTACTAAGAATAGAATGCCAAAAAAATAATTTACCAGTTGTAAATAGGGGCCAATCTTTGAAATTAACTTTGTAGTCGTTGAACCTAATAAAATAAGAGGCGCTCCCATACCTATGCCAAGCGAGAACAAAGCAATTCCGCCAACAATAACATCTCCTGTACTAGCAATATAGATTAATGCACCAATTAATGGTGCAGTTACACATGGTCCAACTATCAGTGCAGATAGAACACCCATTACAGCCACATCTCCATAGCTTCCAGATTTTTGTTTATTACTTAGTTGGGTCATAACTGTTTGAATAGATTTTGGCATCTGTATATCAAAAAACTTAAACATTGCTAGAGCAAATAGAAAAAATAATAAAGATATAGATCCAATTACATATGGATTTTGAAGACTCGCTTGTATATTGGTTCCTGATATAGCAACAATAATTCCTGCAACAGCATAGGTCAGGGACATGCTAAATACATAAATTATGGATAGAGTAAGTGATTTTTTTTGAGATACATTTCCTTGTCCAGCAATTATTCCAGTTAAAATAGGAACCATAGGAAGAACACAAGGTGTAAATGCTAGCAAAAGTCCAGCTAGAAAAAAAATTATAGAGTTGTAAATAATAGAGTTTGATAATAGAGAGTCGCTCATGGCATTTTGACTCTCAAACAAAGATGTTTTTCTAAAGCTATTTAATGAGGTCTTTTTTTTTACAGTTATGGTCTTAAAAACTGGCGGGTAACATAAACCAGCATCTGCACATCCTTGGTACTTAACTTTGAGTTCTATTGAATCCTTAATATCATCCACAAAATAAACATCAGCTTCAGCTGAATAATAATAGACATCCACATCTCCAAAAAATTCGTCCTGTTTCTTTTTACCTTCAGGCATTTCAACTTTTGAAATTTTATTTGTATCGAGTGATTCAAATTCAAACATACCCATATACAAATAGTATCCTGGATGAATTATCCAGTTAATTTTGGCATGATTTTGATCAACTATTTCATAATCTATTTTGAATGCTTCATCTGGTGATAGAAATTCTGCTTGGTTAACGGGCAATTCACTTCTAGCGTGATTTAGCGTCAAAAGTGAACAACATACTACCAATAGGATAAAATATATTTGTTTTATAAATAGCTTCATTATTTTTTTAAAGTATTCTTCTCATCTATTATTGTTAACGTTATTATTTCAGGGCTTTCAATGTTATGCAATTCTTCTGTCATTTATATGCGCATTTACACAGTTCTAATTAAAACACTATGATATAAATTATAGAAGTTTAGATAATCAAGCTTTATGACATATAATAGACAGATGAAAATACCCGGCTATATATTTCTATTATTACCAATCATTGAACTAATTATATTTATTGAGGTAGGCTCTTTTATTGGTAGTTTCAATGTAATTATTTCAATAATATTTACTATATTCTTGGGCTATTACTTAATCAAATCAAAAATAAAAAATATCACTTTTAGTATGATGAGTATTTCAAATATTCAAGATATGTACCAACAGTATGAATCAAGTATTTATTCTCTTTTAGCCGGCGTATTACTTATTGTTCCAGGCTATCTTACAGATTTAATTGGTTTAATATTATTATTGCCATTTTTGAGACCGCAACTGTCAAATTATTTTAATTTCAAACACCAATCAGACCGATCTAATAGTAACAAGAGTAATATAATTGATGGCAATTATAGAGATGATGACTAGATTTTTCAGTTAAATCCTTGAAATTTTCACCAAAGTCCATATCATTAGCAGTCGAAGGGTTAGAGTGCTAACTATTAATTGAAAGCGAGGTAAATCAATGAACATAAGACCATTACATGATCGTGTAATTGTGAGAAGAACTGAAGAAGAAAAAACATCACCTGGTGGTATTGTGATACCAGATAGTGCCACTGAAAAACCAGTTAAAGGTGAAATAGTCGCTGTAGGTAAAGGGAAAATTCTAGAAAATGGTGAAATCAGACCTCTAGATGTGAAAGAAGGAGATCAAATCCTCTTTGGAAAATATTCAGGCACAGAAATAACTATTGATGGTGAAGAAATGCTTGTCATGAGAGAAGACGACATTACTGCAATCATAACTAATTAATATTTGAGGATAAAAAAATGACAGCAAAAGAAGTAAAATTTGGTGATGACGCCAGAAAAAAGTTAGCAAATGGTGTAAATATTCTTGCTAATGCAGTTAAGACAACACTTGGGCCTAAAGGAAGAAATGTTGTTTTAGACAAATCATTTGGAGCACCAACAGTTACAAAAGATGGTGTATCTGTGGCAAAAGAAATTGAGCTCAAAGATAAATTCGAAAATATGGGTGCTCAAATGGTAAAAGAAGTTGCATCTCAAACCTCTGATATAGCAGGTGATGGAACTACAACAGCAACAGTTGTTGCTCAAGCAATCTTAAAAGAGGGCTTAAAGTGTGTTGCTGCTGGGATGAACCCAATGGATTTAAAAAGAGGAATAGACAAAGCTGTTTCTGTTGCAGTTGAAGGTCTTCAGAAAATGTCTAAGCCTTGTACTGATCAGAATGCAATAGAACAAGTTGGAACAATCTCTGCTAACTCTGATAAAGACATCGGCTCTATCATAGCTGAAGCGATGGATAAAGTGGGCAAAGAAGGAGTTATAACTGTTGAAGAGGGCCAATCCTTAGACAATGAACTTGATGTTGTTGAAGGTATGCAATTCGATCGAGGATACTTATCACCATATTTTGCTACTAATCAGCAAACAATGGCTTCAGAACTTGATGATCCTTATGTCCTTCTTTTTGACAAAAAAATAACAAACATCAAAGATATGTTACCTGTACTAGAAGGCGTTGCTAAAGCAAGCAAACCTCTTCTTATTATTGCTGAAGACGTTGAAGGAGAAGCACTTGCAACTCTTGTCGTAAATAGTATTAGAGGTGTAGTTAAGGTTGTTGCAGTTAAAGCACCAGGGTTTGGCGACAGACGAAAAGCTATGTTAGAGGACATAGCTATATTAACTGGCGGTACAGTTATTTCTGAAGAAGTTGGACTAAGTCTTGAAAAAGCTGAATTGAAAGATTTAGGAACTGCAAAGAAAGTTACAGTAAATAAAGAAAACACAACTATTATTGATGGCGGTGGTGATAAAACTGCTATTGAAGGTCGTGTAACTCAAATTCGTGCTCAAATTGAAGAAGCAACTTCTGATTATGACAAAGAAAAAATGCAAGAACGTGTGGCTAAATTAGCTGGCGGTGTTGCTGTTATAAAAGTTGGAGCTGCAACTGAAGTTGAAATGAAAGAGAAAAAAGCTAGAGTTGAAGATGCTTTACATGCAACAAGAGCTGCTGTTGAAGAAGGAGTTGTTGCAGGTGGTGGTGTTGCAATGATTAGAGCTAGAAAAGCACTTGAAAAACTTGAGGGCGATAATTCTGATCAAACACAAGGTATTGCAATTGCTACACAAGCTATGCAAGAACCATTAAGACAAATAGTGACAAATGCTGGACAAGAAGGTTCTGTAATTCTAGCAAAAGTTGAAGAAGGAAAAGATTCTTTTGGATACAACGCGTCAACTGGTGAATTTGGCGACATGTTAGAAATGGGTATTCTTGATCCAACAAAAGTAACTAGAACTGCTTTGCAAAATGCTGCATCTATAGCAGGCCTCATGATTACCACTGAAGCAATGGTAACAGAGCTTGCAAAAGATGATGAGCATGACCATGGAGCTCCAGCTATGCCTGATATGGGCGGCATGGGCGGAATGGGCGGAATGGGTGGCATGGGCGGCATGGGTATGTAATCCCTTCCACTTACCAAAAATAATTCAAGGCCTCTTTTTAGAGGCCTTGTTTTTTATATTTAATAATTTAGAAATATATTCGATGTTACAATAAATATGTAATGAGCAATAATTGGGACAACGAATATCCAAAAGGCTTAAGTGAAAACCTAGGCAGTATAGATAACGATACTATAATTGATCTACTTGAATCATCAGCTAGAAAATATGAATCCAAAATCGCATATTACAGTTTAAATAGTTCATTAAATTACAAAATGACCAGCCTATTAGCTAAGAGGCTCGCAGCTTATTTACAGTATCTTGGTGTTAGAAAAAATACAAAAATAGCAATAATGCTTCCAAACCTGCTTACATATCCAATATCACTATTTGGTTCATACTACTGCGGAGCTACTGTAATAAATGTAAATCCTATGTATAAATCTAGAGAGATACAACATCTCTTAGAGGATTCAGAGGCAGAATATATATTTGTATTAGATAAATTTTATAATGAGCTCCAACCATGTATTAAAACCTCTAAGCTTAAAAAAATCATTATTTGTAAGATAAATGATTTATTGAATCCATTAATGAAGTTTTTTGTTCCCATGGTAATGTTTTATAAAAAGCAAACAGTTAATATTGAGAAAAATAATAAGAATATTTATTTTAAAGATATAATATCTAATAATTTTGGGTTTGAAGATGTTCATGTAGAACAAGATGATATAGCCCTTCTTCAATATACAGGTGGAACCACAGGTAAATCTAAAGCAGCTGTACTTACACATAAAAATCTTTTATCTAATGTTCAACAGGTATCAAATTGGATAGAACCACATATAAAATCTGGCACAGAAATAATAATTACAGCCTTACCTCTTTTTCATATATTTTCTTTCACTGTAAATTGCCTAACCTTTTTAAAAATTGGTGCTGAGAATGTTTTAATAGCTAACCCAAGAGATCTAAAATCATTCCTTAAGGTTCTTGAAAAGAAAAAATTTACAGTCATGACTGCTGTAAATACTTTATTCAATCTTCTCTTAACAAGTAAAAAATTTAAAGAGTTAGACTTCTCAGAATTTAAATTTTCTGTAGGTGGAGGTATGGCTGTTATGAGTGAGACTGCAAAAAATTGGAAAAAAGTTACCGGGACTAATATTACTCAAGGGTATGGATTAACAGAAACATCACCTGTTGTTTCTATCAATAAAATTGATAACCCTTTTAATGGAAGCATAGGACTCCCTGTACAGTCAACGAACATAAAAATTATTGATGAAAGTGGAAAGAATGTAGATGGTGAGCAGCCTGGCGAATTATGCGTCAAGGGACCTCAGGTTATGTCAGGTTATTGGAAGTATAAAGAAGATCAGGAGAACCCATTTACAGATGATGGTTTTTTTAAAACAGGAGATATTGCAACAATTAGCAAAGATGGATACCTTACTATCGTTGATAGAAAAAAGGATATGATAATTTCATCAGGATATAATGTTTTTCCAAATGAGTTAGAGGATTTCCTATCAACTCACCATGATATTCTTGAAGCTGGCGTTATTGGTGTGCCTGATAAAAATAGAGGGGAACATATCAAAGCATTTATTGTTAAAAAAAATAAAAATCTTTCAGAAACTGATGTGATTATGTTTTGTAAAGAAGGCTTAACTGAATATAAAGTCCCCAAAAAAATTATTTTCATAGATGACCTTCCTAAAACCAATGTTGGTAAGATATTAAGAAGGGAACTAAGAAATCTTGGTTAATTATCGAAAAAAATAAGATGATCCAGGTCGAGTGTTATACCAATTACTTCATTGATCTCATGATTATGATGACTAGGAGCATAACAAAATATTTTTTGTTTATCCTTAAGCTCTAATTCATAAAGGAAATCTGCTCCTCGAAATTTTTTTCCTATGACCTTCGCAGAAAAGAGTGAATCATCATCATGAATAATATCATCTGGTCGAATAAGTAAATCTACTTCATCACCTACTTTATTTTGGCCTATGTTGCTTACAAATTTACCCAATTTACACTCAACATGACTAGAATCCACAATCTTCGCTTTTATATATGATGATAATCCAAAGAAATTTGCAATTTCTCTCGATGATGGTCTGTGGTAAATATCATATGGATCTGAATACTGAGTAATAGTACTGTCGCTTATAAATGCTATTTTATCTGACATTTTAAAAGCCTCTTCTGCACTATGAGTAATTAGTATTGCTGTTATATTCTCTGATTTTATAAGTTTTTTAATATCACTCATGAGGCTATCTTTAAGTTCATAGTCAAGAGCGCTGAAAGGTTCATCAAGTAATAGCAAGTTAGGCTTTGGTGCAATTGCTCTGGCAATAGCAACTCTTTGCTGTTGTCCTCCAGAAATTTGATTAGGGTATTTATTGACAATATTTTCGATACTCAAAAGATTCTCTAGTTTCTCTGCTCTTTTTCGTTTTTGAACATTATCTAGAGCATTTAATCCAAAATATATATTTTCTCTGACAGTGAGATGGGGAAATAATGCTAGGTCCTGGAAGATCACACCAACATTTCTCTTTGCCACATCTATATATTTATTAGAATCATCAATAACCTCATTATCTATTTTAATAACACCCGATGTAATATTATGAAACCCAGCTATAGAGCGGATAAGGGATGTTTTTCCTGAAGCGCTGGAGCCCATCAGTGAAACTATCTCACCTGTATCTATTTTTAAATTCACGTTATCTAGAACTACTTTAGAGTCGAGGATAATTTTTACAGATTCAAGATCTAATTTAGTGTTTGACATTATTCATAATACCTTTTGAAAGTATTATAACTGGTATTAGGCAAATTATTATTAAAATAAGTCCTGGCAAACCTATTGAAGATAAATTTTCTGCTTCTGCCAATTCATAAAGATAAACGGGAAGAGTAGTGAAGTTAAAAGGCCTTAATATTAACGTCATTGGAAGTTCTTTTACAATATCGACAAATAACAATATCAAAGCAGAGTAAACGGTGGGCAGTAGAATTGGCGCATGTACTTTTAAGAGTGTTTGAATCTTTGAATAACCTAAACTTTCAGATACTAAGTCATAGTTTCTTGATATTTTATTGAAACCAGAATCAATAGTTTTAATAGCAATAGTTGAGAAACGAACAAGATAGGCGGTAATAAGTAATACGAAAGTACCCGTCAGAATAGCCTCGGGTGGATAATCAAACAATTTGGCAAATGATTTTTCCATGTATGTTATCGGCGCAATTACACCTACCGCTAATACAACACCAGGGATAGCATAACCAAGTGAAAATATTTTTATGGACATTTTTGTAAATATATTCTTTGTTATACGCGATATAAAACTAATGTTTAGGGTAAATATAATAATTGTTATAGCGCTCAATAATGCAATACCTGTACTGGATGCTATAAGTTCAGCTAGAAAGATAATATTTATTTCTTCAAAAGAATAGGATATCCAATAAAAGATTTGTATCAAAGGTAAGATAAAACCAAAAAAAAGCACTAAAGAGCATAAAAAGGTTGGTAAAGCTTTATTATCTGGAATTTCTTTTTTTCTTTTATACACCTTGTTTGTTGGATTATCGAAGTTTCTTTTCCCACGAGAAATCTCTTCAAAATATATTAAGAAAAAAACTAATGTTAGTAAAATAGATGATAAACGAAGAGAGCTAACATCATCACCTAAAACAAACCATGCTCTAAATATACCTGTTGCAAAAGTAGGGACTCCAAAATATTCCATAGTCGCATATTCTGCTAGCGTCTCCATAATAACAAAACTTACTCCTGCTATTACTGCAGGCCTAACAATGGGAATACCTATTTTAGTCATTCTTTGATATTGATTTAATCCTAAAGACTTACCTACTTCAAAAACACTATAGGAGTGATTTGCAAACGCAGGAAGACACAATAAGTATACATATGGATAGAGACTAATCGACATTACAAAAATAACGCCATATATATTTTGAATATTATAAAAGTTGTATATAAATGGTCCTAACCCAAAATAGTACTCAAAAAAATTGAAAAATATGCCCGATGTTTCATTAAGGCCCGAATAAATAAAGGCATTTATGTATGTTGGGATTGCCATTGGTATAATAAGTAACCATTTGAATAAGTTGACACCTGGGAAGTCATACATACTCACAAGCCATGCTAATGAAGTGCCAATAAGTATTGTAAATAAAGCCACAAAGAAGACAATAATTAATGAATTGATTACATATTCTTCTAGAAGATATGTTTTGATATGTATCCAAACATCGGTAGTTGCAGTAAATAAATTTAAAAATATAAACAATATAGGCAATAGAAATATAAGGACAAATATGAATGCCAAAGTGTTATTAAAAGAATCGATTTTATTAGACAAAGATTCTTATTTCCATTTAGCTATATCAAATACCTTTCCAGCATTATCGTTTAGCTCACCAAGGTTAGTAAGATTCATCGAGTCCATTTTAAATGGATATCCCCATGACTTCACAGTGTCAGATATATTGATATTTTGTCTAATAGGGTATTCATGATTCTGTTTCGCATAAACTTCTTGAGCTTCATCACCTGCTAAAAACTCAATCAGTTTAATAGCATTATCTTTATTTTTAGCATTTTTAGTAACAAACCCACCGCTGATATTTATATGCGCTCCTCTGTTATCTTGATTAGGAAATAAAACTTTTATTTTCTTAGCATAATCCCTTTCAGTATCTTTTTTCGATGAAATCCATTTTCCTAAATAATAAGTATTAGCCAAAGTAACGTCACATTTACCAAGAACAACAGCAGTCATTTGTCCTCTATCATTTCCTTTAGGCGGTCTTGAGAAATTATCAACGACACCTTTTGCCCATTCTAATGCTGCTTTCTGACCATTATGATGAATAAGTGATGCAAGCAGGGACTGATTATAGATATTGCTAGATGATCTAATGCAAACGCGACCTTTGAGAGCAGGGTTCATTAAATTTTCGTAATCCATTATATCTTTAGGATTTATCTTTTCAGGATTATACATTATCACTCTTGATCGAATAGAAAGTCCATACCAATGCCCTTCATTATCTCTTAAATAATTTGGAACAAGACTATTAAGTTTTTCTGATTCAATTTTCTGGGAAATATTTTTCAATTTCGCTTTATGTAAATTACCAGCATCAACTGTAATCAATAAATCTGCTGGGCTTGTCTCTCCTTCATCAATAATTTTTTTAATTAAAACTTTTGTTTTAGCTGAGACAATATTTACTTTGATACCTGTATCTTTTTCAAAAATATCAACCAAAGGTCTTATTAAATGCTCTTTTCGTGCGGTATATAGATTTACTTCTTCATCTATTGGAGCGCTTGAACATCCTGTAATTATGAGTGAAGGTATTATCGCTAATATGTATATAATTTGTCTATGCATTTTAAATAAGAATGATTATCATTATTATCTAGAATATGTTGAATTTCAAGGAAATTTGAACTATTAACATAAAATTAACATTAGTCATCAATTTCCCAACAGTTTAATACATGTTATAGTTTTCTTTAAATTCTAAAAGGTATAAAAAATGATAATGTCTGACCTGAAAGGGAAAATATGGATGGATGGCAAGCTCGTTGAATGGTCAGACGCAAAGATTCATGTACTAACGCATACGCTTCATTATGGAACGGGAGTCTTTGAAGGTGTTAGAGCATATGAGACATCAGATGGCCCAGCAATTTTTAGATTAGAAGACCATACAAATAGATTATTTGAATCAGCCAAGCTTATAGGTATGCAAATCCCGTATGATGCAAAAGAATTAAATGATGCTCAGTCCCAAGTCGTAAAAATTAATAATTTAAAAAATGCATATATAAGGCCAATGTGTTTCTATGGATCAGAGGGAATGGGTTTACGTGCCGATAATTTAAAAGTACATACAATCATTGCAGCTTGGGATTGGGGCTCATATCTGGGCGATGATAAAATATTGAATGGCATTAAAGTTAAAGTAACTGATTTTCCAAAGCGATCTGAAAAGAGTATGTTACATAAAGCAAAAGCTTCTGGTAATTACTTATATTCAATGTTGGCACTTAAAGATGCTCTTAACTCAGGTTATGATGAAGCTTTAATTCTTGATATAGATGATAATGTAAATGAGGGATCAGGAGAAAATTTCTTTACGATTATAAATAATACTATTCATACTCCTAAGGATGCTACAGTATTAAATGGTATAACAAGACAAACTGTTATGAAGATAGCCAGAGACTTGAACTATAGGGTAGAAGAAACAAATATCTCAGTCGATGATGTGAAATCATCTGACGAAGCATTTTTTACTGGCACTGCTGCTGAAGTAACTCCAATTATTCAAGTTGATAATGTAAAAATTAATGACGGCAAGCCAGGAGAAATTACAAAAAAAATTCAAAAGATATATTTCGATCTTATAAGAGGTAAGGTAGATGAATATAGTAGTTGGTTAACTCAAGTCTAAATGTTTAGGAAAAAGAACATATTAGTTGTAGGTGATATTATGCTTGATAAGTATAGTCATGGTACTGTTAGCAGAGTATCTCCAGAAGCTCCTGTTCCTATCGTTGATATTAAAAAAATAATTTATAAACCTGGAGGAGCATCCAACGTAGCACAAAATTTGTCAGCATTAGGATCGAATGTTACGTTATTGGGCATAACAGGTGATGATAATGAGCTAAGAGAATTGATAAAGGTCTTAAGGCATACAGATATTAATTTTGATCCTGTGAAAGATTTATCAATAAGGACAACATTAAAATCTAGAATTATTGGGAATGACCAACAACTAATGAGACTGGATCATGAAGATAGAAATAAATCTGATATGCAAGGGGAACTCCTCAAAAGAGTAATTAAGTATGCTAAAAATTCTGACTTAATAATTTTATCAGATTACGATAAAGGATCAGTAAAACTTATTGCAGCTGACATTATCGGCTTTGCAAACAAAAACAACATCAAGGTAATTATTGATCCTAAAGGTACAGACTATTCAATGTACGAAAATGCTTACATGGTAAAACCTAATGAATTAGAATTTTCTATGATTATGGGTAAAATTAAAAACAAAAAAGACATGATTGCAAAAGGGAAAAAACTAAAAAAAGATCTACAATTAGATACATTACTCTTAACTCTAGGTAAGAACGGAATGGTGTTGTTTACCAAAGATTCTGTTTTAACTTTTCCTACGTCACGGAAAGATGTATATGATGTTACAGGAGCTGGGGATACAGTAATATCAGTTCTCGCCGCTTCTTTAGCTTCGAATAAAACATTAAAAAAATCTTGTGAACTCGCAAATATAGCAGCTGGTTTATCTATACAACAACTCGGAACTGTAAGTGTAAGTAAAAGCGACATTAATAATGCTATTAAAAAATCCTAAAATCATAACTGATAAAGTAGAATTAAACTCCTTAGTTATGAGCGCTCGTGGTAGAAAAGAAATAATTGTCTTTACGAATGGCTGTTTTGATATTATTCATCCGGGACATGTATTTATTCTAGAACAGGCAAAAGCCAAAGGAGATATATTAATTGTCGGCTTAAATTCAGATTCCTCGATTAAAAATTTTAAGTCATCTGATAGGCCAATATGTAACCAAGATGATCGAGCTTATATTCTCGCTGCATTTTCCTGTGTAGATTATATAATTATTTTTGATGAAGATACTCCTGAAAAACTAATTATTGATATTACTCCAGATATACTTGTTAAGGGTAAAGATTATGAAGGTAAAGAGATAGCTGGTTCAAAACATATGCATGATAATAATAAAAAAATAGAACTGGTCGACATCATTGATGGCAAATCAACATCAAATATTATAAATAATATACAAAAGGTTAACTAGATAGTATTTTTTTTATCATAAGTTTTACATCATCTAATAATATCAATTTCATTGCCCCTTTATCCCTTACTCGTTCTCCCCATTTCGTTTTCTCTAACGATTTTTTAGAAAACTTAAGAATAGCTTTTTCATACTTATCAACTGTATATTCTAGATTTGAGTAAGGACCGGTTCTTTTAGGATTCGATGTAGCATATAAGCCGATGATAGGAAGGGCTAGCATATTTGCCATATGTAATGTTCCTGAATCTGGCCCTATATAAAATTTTGACATATTTAGAACACTGAGCATTTCACCTAAGGATGTTTTATTAATTAGATTCAATGTTTTTGAACTAACTTTTATATATTTTTGGAAGCTATTCTTTCTTTCTTCAGTTGTTTTACCTATAAAGACAGTTTTTATAGAATATTCGTTGAATAAATACTCTGCAATTGTACCATAGTTATCATAATCCCATTCTCGATAATTATTTATACGCTCGCTGGTAAAAGGATTTATTGTAACAAAAGGTTTCAAGTCATTCAGATTATTTTTATCAATAAAATCACTATCATTTGTTAGAATTTTATTTATTTGCCAGTTTAATTCCTTTTTTTTAATATTAATCTTCTCTAAGAATGCAAAAAAATTATCCAACACATGATTATTATTTGTATTAATATCATTGAAAGTGACATTTATTTTGCCAATAATTACCCTTCCTAGGATTTTGGATCTTAATGATTTTTGCATATGAAAAACAACATCAAATTTTTCTTCTTTCAAGTATTTATGCATACCTATAATTGAATCTAGAGTTTTATTTTTATCAATTACTATATAATTTACATTGTCTAATTTTTTTACCAATTGATATTCTGTCTTACCTATAACCCACGTGATATCGCATTTTTTATAGTATTTTTGTAAAGTTGAAACTATAGGAATTATATGAGTTATGTCACCTATTGCAGATAATCTTAGAATACAGATAGATATTGATGTATTATTTTCTTTGTTCATATGATAAAAACAAAATATAGTTCAATAGTATCCCACAAATATAACAATCAGTATATCTGTTACGATTCATCTATCCAACCTATACTTCAAGATAGGATACTATCCTGTTTTACAACGGATGAATTTAGATTAAATAACACAAGTAACTTTCTTGATTTAAATAATGGACTTATAAAAAAACATTTTTTGAGAAAAGGCGCCATGTCTATATTTGATGACTCTTATTTATATCTAGGACTAAATATATCAAGACCTATAAGAGAGCTAAAAAATTATATTGATTTCAATCATATATTGAATAATTTAAACAATGAGAGAATAATGAAGACTTTTGAGTTTTGCTCACCAGTTTTTTCATACGTGCAAAGAAGAGGAATATTTTATACCGGAGATATCATTCTGAGTAAAATTGAAGGAATAACATTAGATAAATATATATCAACAAATAATATTAAATCTGAGTTTTATAATGATTTAGCTTTCTGCTTTAAAACACTATTTGATAATGGGATATTTAATATTGACATGAATCTAAGGAATATTATTTTTAATATTGAAACACAAAAGATATCTTTTATTGACTTTGATAAACTTATTATTAATCCATCTAAAAAAGGAGATAAAAAAAGTACATTAGAAGTTCTATCTAAGTTTAAAAAATCTTTAAATAAATTCAATTTAGATGATAAGTTTGATTGGGATGAGTTTACTAGTTAAGTTTAACCGTTTATATGTTTTTTAATATATTTAATATAGCTATCCATAATAGACTTCTTAGCTATGACAAGATTTTTTGCATTCTTTTCAAATATTTCCCTTTTAGATTTTGACCTCAATAATTTTTCAAATATATTTTTTAACATTTCTGGTTTTTGGCACATAATTAAGGCATTATTTTTTAAAAATTCCTCTGTCTCTTCTACAAAATTATACATATAAGGGCCTACGATAATTGCTTTTGAGTGAATAGCTGCTTCCATAAATGAGTGCCCACCTTGATCTACAAAAGATCCGCCAAAGATTGTGAATTCTGAGAATTTAATTAAAGAGTCCAACTCGCCAATGGTATCAGCAATATATATCTGAGATGAATTTCTTATTTTTTCCTTTTTACTTCTAATGGAGATATTAATGCCTGATAAAGGAATATCTGAAAGAATGTCTCCGAGCCTTTCAGGATGTCTAGGGGCTATTACCAATAGAAATTTATTTGACTTAAGCTTAAGCCATTCTTTAATAATGATAATTTCTTCCCTATGGTGAGAGGAGGCGAGTAAGATATATTTTTTCTCTATTATTCTTTCAACATTATCGTTTTCTTTAATTAATGAATATTTAATGTTTCCTAGATTGCTAACTTTATTTGGACTTATATATTTTAAGTACCCGTCTTCATCTTTTTTTGATTTGCAATAAACATGGTCAACTGCATTTAATGTCTGTTCATAAATTTTATTAGATAGGATGCGTAAAATTCCTTTTGGAGCATTAAACCTAGCATTAATAATTAGTATTTTCGTATTATTTTTTTTACATGAGTTATATAGATTTGGCCAAATCTCAGTTTCAACCACAATAAGTAATTTAGCTGAAATCATTTTTACAAAACTCTTTATTACAAAATAAAAATCCATAGGTAAGAAGCAATGTGTAATATTGCCTATTTTAGAATCCTCAAAGAGAGTTTTTGATGTGGGAGTATTAGACGTTATTAAAATATCTGTCTGACCAATCTTAGTTAGCTCTCTAGATAATTCTATCGCAATTTTCATCTCACCAACAGAAGCTGCATGAATCCATAACTGTTTATGTTTAATACTTTTTGTACCGAATAATTTAGTAAATAGATACTCTAAACTTATAGAATTTCTAATCATATAAATAATTAATCTAATCAGAATAAAAGGGGATAAGAGATATAAAAAAAGATTATAAAAAAACATTACCAAACAAGATAAGTATTAATCTTTCTCAAGTCAGAGTAATTCAATACATTTCTTAAATAATCAAGTGTCATTTCACTATAGATGTAGTCCATCATTATGTTTTTGCTATTAAATAAAGATTCTTGATATTTTATTCTTGCCTCTAATAATTGGGTGTCTGTATAAATTCCTTTCTCATTACCAAGTGTCGCACTTTTATAAACTCTTAAATCACTATTAGTTAATTGCATTGATAAATCATATCTCTTTTTATTAGTGTTATAAGCATTCAAAGTATCAATAAGCTCTTTTCTAAGTGATCTCTTAGAGTTCGTATACTCTAGCTGTGCTTTTTTATATTTTAACCTTGCCTCTTTTGTCTTTGAGGATTGATACCCTCCATTATATATTGGAAAATTCAGTACTAGCGATATAGATGAGTCTTCTCGGGTTGTAGCTCCAAATTGTGAGCCACCTTGCGTGATATCAATATAATCATATTCAGCTATAAGATCTAATGTTGGGTAATGCTTGGATTTCTGAGATGCAATATCATTCCTACTTATCTGTATATTTTGTTTTGCTAATTTAATAGAATTATTGTTGATATTAGCTGATTGTATTAAATCTTGAATTTTGTATAAGTGGTGATTGAATTCTACAAGCTTAATATCATTGATATCATTTAGCTCTTTACCTGAAAATATGTACACTTCATTTTTAATTTCTGAAAGAGCATCTTTGCTAATATTTACTTCAATTAATGATGCATCATAATTATTCTTATGTTTTTCATATTCTTCAATTGTTATATTACCGCTATCATAAAGTTTTTTAGAGGCACTATACTTTGAAAAATTAAATTCTTTTTTTATTTGATTAAGTTCAAATAAGTTTTTCTGTCTAATGAGGTTGAAGTAATGCCTAACTGTTTCCAAAATAATAATCGTTTGTGAATCTTTTTCACGAATTTCATTTTCTTTAAGTACGCCTTTTGATTTTTTTATTTCATCAAAAACATAAAGGTGAAAAAGTGGTTGTTTAATAGATAAATTATATGTATCTCGGTCATAATTAGATGGGTCATATGTACCACCTGAATCATATCTTTCAATAGTAGTCTCACTAGCACGGGCAGAAAAATTTATTTCTGGCAACATAGAAGATTGTGTTTGCTTTACAACCTCATTTGCAATATCTAAGTCTGTTTTTTTCTGAGATAAATCAATATTATGTTTGAGCGCTCTATCGTATAAATTAATTATATCTGTAGCTCCAACATTAATTGTGACAGAAAAAAATAATAAGAATATAAGTAATTTATTCATTTATATTTTTCAATACTCGAGTCAACATCATCAGACCACTGTTCCATTCCGCCTGATAAATTATATAAATTTGCTTTCACCCCTTTTTGTTCAAGATAAAGAGCAACTGTTCTACTTCTGATACCGTGATGACAAACAATAACGTATTCATTTGTATCACTAAATAGTTCGATGGAGCTTGGTATTTGTCCCATAGGAATATGTGTGCTATTTTCAATATGACCTCTATCATATTCCCACTGCTCTCTTACATCGACAATTTTTACAATAGGGTTAGCTTTTATCATTTCATTCACTTCTTTGGCGCTCTTTTCTTGCATGTTAGTCCCTTATTTGATTTGTTTGAGATGTTACTATATTTTTATACACTCTGTAACCATTTCTTGCCTTAGCAATCATAATACCCGTCTTATAGGGAGATTTATATTGATTTATAAAGAAAAAGCTCTTGGTATCTTTCCCTAAGTAGTCAATAAATTGTTCGTATGAGTCTATGGAGCAAGTAAATATTACTTTTGTATATCTACTTAATTGATCTAAGCAATTCAAAATATTTTGATGATTTAAAACAATCTTATGACGATGTTGGCCATATAGATCTAAATTATTTTTTCCATAGCTAAAAAGCTTTTCATCAATCTCATATGATGAAACTATATCTGTTAAATGAGAAATACATTCTGTTAGATACCCACTACCAGTCCCAACAATTAAAACATTATCATTTATATTGAAATCCATAGCTTGCATAATTTTTCCCTCACAAGAGGGGGTAAGCATAAACTCTCCTGATTCCAAAGGTATAGATAAATCCGTATAAGAAAAACATTTATATTTTTCAGGTAGAAATAAATCTCTTCTGACCTTCTTAATAACGCTTAGAATTTTTTCATCTAGTATGTCATGACATCTATATATTGGAGTTAGCTTATCTATATTATTCATTTCATGATTATATATATCTTTGTGTTACTATTATAGTGTAGTTGGAAAGACCTATGACTGATAAAAAGATTAATCTTGAAGAATATAAAACGAATTTCCCAAATTCCAGAAAAGTATATAAGGATACAGAAGGCCTTAGAGTGCCTTATAGGGCAATAACTATTTCTGATACTTCAGGAGAAGATAAAGAATTTCATGTTTATGATACAACCGGTCCTTATACTGAGCCTAGCTTTGAAATAGATTTGCATGTTGGTTTGCCTAAACATAGATATGAGTGGATCGCAGAAAGAGCACACTCTTATCAGTCAGATGAAAGATTTAAAGATAATGTTACCCAACTTGCATACGCAAAAAATGGAATTATTACTAAGGAAATGGAGTTTGCTGCAGCTAGAGAGAATAGTTTTACCAATTCAGAAAACAAAGTTACTGCTGAATTAGTTAGAAGCGAAATTGCATCGGGAAGAGCAATCATTCCTGCTAATATAAAGCATCCTGAGTTGGAGCCTATGGTAATTGGTAAAAAATTTCTCACTAAAGTAAACTCAAATATTGGTAATTCTCCAGTAAAATCGGATATTGAGGAAGAACTAGATAAGCTTCTTTGGTCGGTAAGATGGGGAGCTGACACAGTTATGGATCTATCAACAGGTAAAAATATTTTTGAAACCCGTGAAGCTATTATAAGAAATTCACCTGTTCCAATTGGTACGGTCCCAATTTATGAAGCATTAGAAAAAGTAAATGGTAAAGCTGAGGAACTTAATTATGAAATATTTAGAGACGTTATTATCTCTCAAGCTGAACAAGGTGTTGACTACTTCACCATTCATGCTGGCCTAAGACTCAGTTTTATTCCTACCACTACAAATAGACTTACCGGTATTGTTTCAAGAGGCGGCTCCATCATAGCTAAATGGTGTTTAGCTCATCACAAAGAAAACTTCCTTTATGATAACTTTGACGATCTTTGCGATATTATGAAAAAATATGACGTGTCTTTCTCATTGGGAGATGGTTTAAGGCCAGGCTCCATTGCTGATGCAAATGATGAAGCTCAATTTTTAGAATTGAAGACACTTGGGGAACTTACAGCTAGAGCTCAACAAAAAGACGTTCAGGTAATGATTGAAGGGCCTGGCCATGTACCATTAAATAAAATCAAAGAAAATGTTACTTTAGAAGAAGAATATTGTAATGAAGCTCCCTTTTATACTCTAGGTCCATTAGTTACTGACATAGCTCCAGGATATGATCACATTACTTCAGCTATAGGAGCTGCAAATATAGGATCATATGGAACTTCTTTATTGTGCTATGTAACACCTAAAGAACATTTAGGACTTCCAAATAAAGATGATGTCAAAGACGGACTAGTTGCATACAAGATTGCAGCACATGCATCTGACATATCGAAAGGACACGACTTTGCTGTCCAAAGAGATAATGAACTATCAAAAGCAAGATTTGAGTTTCGATGGTTAGATCAATTTAACTTATCATTAGATCCATATAAATCTAAAGAATTTCATGATGAAACTTTACCACAAGAAAGTGCAAAATCTGCCCATTTCTGTTCAATGTGTGGCCCAAATTTTTGTTCTATGAAAATTACGCAAGACATTCGAGACTACGCAGCAACGCGTAACATAAAGGATATAAAAATCGCAGTAGAAGAGGGGATGAAAGAAAAATCTAAGCAATTTGCTGAGACTGGCAGCAAAATATATATTAAAAAATAATTATTTTTGCGAAGCTTTAAGAGCTTTATCTAAGTCTTCAATAATGTCATCAATATTTTCAAGTCCGATAGATAGCCTAACTAAATCTTCTGGAACCCCAGCTGCCTTTAATTCTTTTTTAGAGAGTTGTCTATGTGTCGTACTAGCAGGGTGACAAGCAAGAGATTTAGCATCACCAATGTTAACGAGCCTTGTAATTAGATTAAGGTTATCAATAAAGACGCCACCTTTTTTCATGCCACCTTTTATCCCAAAACTTAGTACACTCGAAGCTTTACCATTCATAAGCTTTTGAGTTAGTTTATATTCTTTGTGAGACTCAAGACCAGGATAATTTACCCATGTTACACATTTATGATTTTCTAAGAATTTAGCTACCTCTATCGCATTTTCACAATGTCTATCCATCCTAACATGTAGAGATTCAATACCTTGTAATATCATAAAACTGTTAAAAGGAGATATTGCCGCACCCATATTCCTGAGTGGAACTACTCTAGCTGCTCCAATAAATGCCGCTTCACCCATGGCTTCAGTAAAGACTACTCCATGGTAAGACATGTCTGGAGTATTTAATCTTTTAAATTTTGTTTTATGTTTTGCCCATGGAAATTTTCCAGAATCCACTATTATTCCGCCGATCGTTGTTCCGTGTCCGCCCATATATTTAGTTAGAGAATGAACAACTATATCTGCACCATGTTCAATTGGTCTGAATAAATACGGAGACGGTACTGTGTTATCTACAATGAGAGGGATATTATGTTTATGTGCTACACGAGCTATCTCTGGTATATCAACAACATTTGCTGCTGGGTTACCAATAGATTCACAAAATATAGCTTTGGTGTTCTTATCAATTAATTTCTCGAGGCTAGAAATGTCATCATGATCCCCAAATTTTACATCAACTCCAAATCTAGGTAATTGATGAGCAAATAGAGTATATGTTCCACCATATAATGTACTTGTGCTAATTATATTATCACCAGCTTCACAAATCGTCATAATTGCATAAGTTGTAGCAGCTGAGCCTGAGGCTAATGCTAATGCGCCTATACCACCCTCCATTGCTGCTACCCTTTTTTCAAGGACATCAGAAGTTGGGTTCATAATTCTTGTATATATATTACCTGCAACTTTTAAGTCAAATAAATCAGCACCGTGTTGTGTATCATCAAACGAGTATGAAGTTGTTTGGTAAATTGGTACTGCTACAGACTTTGTTGTTGGTTCTGGTGAATATCCACCATGAATTGCTATTGTTTCAAATTTCATTACTTAAGCCCCTTTATTTACTATCTTTACAGTCTATAAGATTAACACTATATTATCTATCAAAAATATCATACTGAATAGAATGAGATTTATCATCTTTAAGGGTGAACCCCAGCCCAAGCAGTCTAATCGGTTTAATCGGGCTATTAATATTATTATTTAATAGCTGAATATAACTCTTTAGATTTAGAGTATTGCATTTGGACTGTCTTGAAATTACTTTAAAGTCATTGAATTTAACTTTTATAAATATCTCCTTTGCCGAATTTTGAGATATCTCATTAATTCTACATCTTTGTATAAGTTTCTTATAAAGGAAATCTATTTTAGAAATACATGATTCAACATTCTTTATATCTTCTAAAAATGTATCTTCAACACTTATGCTTTTTCTAATCCTGTTTATATTTACGTCTCTTTGATCTATTCCTCTGATTAAATTGTATAAATTAGCTCCGTAGGAACCAAATATTTCTTCAAGTTCGTCGATACTGTATATATACATATCTTTACAGTATTTCATATTTAAATCGATACATTTTTTAAAATTGACTTTACCAATACCTGGAATCATATCAAGTCTGATGTCTTTTATAAAATCAGAAACTTGATCATCACTCAAAGAATATTGATTATTAGGCTTTTTCCAATCTGAGCAAATCTTTGCTAGGAGCTTATTACATGATATTCCTGCTGAAGCAGTTATTTTAAAATCTTTCCATATACATGATCGTATCTGATAGGCCATTTTCTCTGGATCAGATTCACAATAATCTGAATCGGTCACATCTATATAAGCCTCATCTATTGATATAGGTTCTATTTTTTTTGAATAGCATTTAAAAACTTTAAATATCTCCTTTGATTCTCTCTTATATTTATCTATATCAACAGGTAGAACAATTAAGCTTTTACATAATGACAATGCTTTTTTAGTAGGCATAGCTGAATGTAAACCATATTCTCTAGCAATATAGTTACATGTTGTAAGTACCCCTCGCTCATGGGCCTTGCCGCCAACAGCTACTGGTTTATTTTTTAACTCAGGTTTGTCTCTTATTTCTAATGATGCAAAAAAACTATCCATGTCTACATGAATAATTTTTTTACTTTTCCAAATGCTATTTTTCTGATTCACTTAGAGTCATGGCTTTAATAGTCAGGGCATGAATTTCGCCTGTCTTGATGTAACTATCTAATAATGCGTAGATTATTTTGTGTCTTTGAATAGTAGACTTTTTATCAAATACATCACTTACTATCTTTACTTCGTATTTAGATTCTGACCCTTCTACTGTTAAATTATCGTATTCTATTCCCTCTGATAGTGCTTTAGTAATCACATCTTTCATTATTATTTCTCCCAGAGCTCTGGATTTGCCCAATTTTTGTTGTTCAACCAATCAGGGTTATCTTTGTACTCTGCTATATCATAAATGAAAACTAATACTTTATCATCATTGCATTTTCCCTGGTATTTATAGCCATAACTAAAAAAAATATTTTTACATTGTGTTTCATTATCCTGCGTATATGTATCGTCAATAATATAAACGAGGACATTATTCAACTTATTAGCTATTTTAAATATAGTTTTATTTATGATTTTGTGAGAATCGATTATAAATATAATCAAATCTTTTTCTGAAAAGAAATTTTCAGAAGATTTTTTGTACTTATCTGAATTAGGATAATCTGCCAAATTCAGTTCATTTAATATAGCTTTGTTTTTTGTTAGGTTAAAAACACAGCATTTATTTTTTTGATTAATGTAATTTGTAATATCCATTTTTTCCCTGAAGTAGATGATATTTTACAACCTTCTCTCTATATGTGTTAATAATATCTAAATGTTGATAATTATTGGATTTAATATGTTCTTTGATTATAACTTTACAACCAACTCTTTGTAAAACTTCTTCAACTATAGCTTTATTAATATTAATATCATTTATCACTATCTTTCTAAGAAATTGCTCTCTTTTTGAAGGTAAAGCAGTACTACAATTATTAAACATGAAATCGAAATATATATAATCATATATTTTTTTTGTATTTTTTATGTATTCTAGGCAGCTTCCTAATTTAGTAGTAATATTTTTGAATATATGAGTAACTTTTTTATTTTGTATTCTACTCATAGCATCTTTTAGAATTCTCATCACAATTGGGTTCTCTTCAATCATAGTAACATTGTTTCCAAGTGAAGAAATAATAGCGGAATCTCTCGCAAATCCTCCAGTGCAATCAAGAATCATTAATTGATTTTTTTTTAGTATTTTACTAAGAACATGTTTTTTATTCTGTCGAATTATGCTGTCATAATCATCCAGTTCAAGAGAAAAAGTCATCTTACTTGTACGATCTATGAGCATAAGACCTTTTTTAGATTCTTTAATGAAAATATTTTCCGACAAATTATTAAGAATTTTATTTATATCTAAAATTTCGCCTTTCATTATCCTTCATTGACAACCCATTTTCTTCTAGCGAACCTTAATGAGAAATAAATGAACGGCCAAAGAACTGCAGTGGTCAATGTACTTATGATGAGCGTTAGATAATCTATATTCAGACCAAACATATAGAATGTCCAAATATAGAAATGCTGTTTCACTATTAATAAAAGGAAAAGTACAATCATTTGTTGAGGCACTGTCATATACCTAAGGGAGTTGTATAAAGAAAGAATTATATATATAAAAATTACATAACTTAGAGATGAAATACCCAACGGTTGGCCTAAAACTATATCTACAAAGAATCCAGATACGAATGCCAATAACATCTTAGTATTTGATGGCAAAGCTATGGCCCAGTAGATATTTATTAGTAATATCCATTCAGGCGCTATATATCCTAATGGCAACATCATTAGAGTAAGCATGAGACCTATAAGTAATGTTAGTAAGATTATTAACATTTATTTATCCTTATATTCATCTGGTGTAACTATGACCTCATTAATATTTTTTATATATTCAGAAGGCTCTACCACGACTTCTGCAAACCTCTCTCCTTCATTCATCTCAATTTTAACTATCCTGCCAATATTTAAAGATGCAATAAATCTTCCTGCTTGACCAGATGTCACTATCAAGTCACCAGATTTAATGTCTGTGTCATCGGTAAAAGAGATTTCTAACAAATCATCCTGTGAGCGACCTTTAATTATTACTTGTTTACCCGTTCTGGTTATTATTGCTGGAACATTACTGTTAACATCAGTTATTAAAAGCACTTTACTAGAGTACAGAGCAACTTCTACTATTTGCCCTATGAGACCGTTTGCACCCATCACAGTTTGTCCCTTTATTACTTTATCATTAGATCCAATGTTGATCTTAATAGATTCTTTATTTGGTATCACATCTCCTTGTATAACTCTAGCTATCTGAATATTTTCAAATTTCTTTGACATTATTCTTTTAATAGACCTCAAACGTGAAACTTCATCTTCTAAAATATCTATTTTTTGAAGATTCATCTTCATCATTTTATTATCTCTTTCAAGCCTTTCTATTTCTGACTCCAATTGGGCAATTGTTTTTGTTTCTTCTAATAGGCTATAAAAAAAACTAGATGGTGTTTTCACAATGTATTGAATAGGGCTTACGATGAAGTCATTTACCACAGTTCGAGTAAAATTTGTAGAAGGATATTTTAAGTCAACTATAATACTTAGTATAGATAGACTAATTAGAAATAAAAGTAGATAAAAATTAGTTACACTTTTTTTAAAAATAGATGAAGACACAATCTAGTCAGTTGAGAGGAATTCAACCCCTTTTTCGTCTATTATCTCAAGTACTTTACCACCGCCTCTAGCAACACAGCTTAAAGGATCTTCTGCAACTATAACATTCATTCCTGTCTCTTCTTTAATGAGAAGGTCAAGGTCTTTTAATAATGCGCCGCCTCCAGTAAGAACCATTCCTCGTTCATGTATATCTGCACCTAGTTCAGGTGGAGTGTTTTCGAGTGCTGTTTTTACTGCAGAAACGATACCCTGAAGGGATTCTTGCAAAGCTTCCAGTGTCTCATTGCTATTAATTGTAAATGATTGAGGTACACCAGCAGCCAGGTTTGTTCCTTTCACTTCTATCTCTAAGAGATCACTTGTGGGGTAAGCTGATCCGATTTCATGCTTTATCTTTTCAGCAGTCGGCTCACCAACTACACAACCATAATTTCTTCTTACATAACTTATTATAGATTCTGAGAATGTATCACCACCTATTCTTGTAGATGATGCATAGACAATGCCATTAAGTGAAATGGTAGCTACTTCTGATGTACCCCCACCTATATCACACACCATATAACCTCTTGGTTCATCTAATGGCATTCCAGCACCAACGGCTGCTGCCATCGGCTCATCAATAAGATGAACGACTCTAGCCCCAGCTCCTGTTGCAGATTCTCTTATTGCCCTCCTTTCTACTTGTGTAGCACCACAAGGCACACATATTAGAACTCTAGGGCTTGGTCTGAACCACGCACTTTTATGTACTTTTTTTATAAAGTGTTGAAGCATTTTTTCACAAATTGTAAAGTCTGATATAACGCCATCTTTGAGTGGACGAATTGCGGTTAACCCAACTGGAGTTCTGCCTAACATATTTTTTGCTTCTATACCGACTGCCTCAACTTTTTTATTAGATCCCTTATCATCTCTAACAACAACTACAGATGGTTCATCTAGAACAACCCCTTTGCCTTTCATATATATAAGAGTATTTGCAGTTCCAAGATCAATAGATATATCAGTTGAAAACATTCCAGCGATTTGTTTTATAAAATTAATCATTTATTCACCTTTTAATAACTTATTTAATATTTGATTTAAAGCTTTTGGATTAGCTTTTCCTTGTGTTTCTTTCATGACTTGTCCGACAAAAAATCCCATGAGTTTATCTTTACCATTTTTATAATCTTGAACTTCTTTAGGGTGCTTTTCCAGTATTTTCTTTGCCTCATCTGATAATAAATCAATATTGGATATTTGTTCTATATTCTTAGATTTTATTATCTCATCCACATCAGTTTTATTTTGCCAAGATTCATTTAATACCTCTTTAGCTTGTTTTATAGATATTTTTTCATCACTTACGTATGTAACCAATTTAGCTATCTCCTCAGAACTAACTGGAGCTTTAGATATATCAAGGCTATGTTTATTAGATAAACCTACTACTTCACTCAGAATGAAGTTTGCAAGTAGTTGGAATTTTGATGAAACGTTACTACTAGCTTTCTCAAAATATTCAGATAAGTCTAATGATGAGGATAATATTTCTGCATCATCATTCTTTAGACCATATTCCACGATGAATCTTTCTTTCTTAGCATCGGGCAACTCTGGAAGACTTTTTTTAATATCGGATATTTGTTTTTCGGTAATTTCTACTGGTAATAAATCAGGATCAGGAAAATATCGGTAATCATTTGCCTCTTCTTTTGATCTCATTGGGCGAGTTTCATCTTTTTTTGGATCATACAAACGAGTTTCTTGATTTACTTCTCCGCCTGCCTCAAGAATATCTTGTTGTCTAACTACCTCGTAATTTATTGCATTCTCAACAAATCTGAAAGAATTAATATTTTTTATTTCAGCCCTAATACCAAAATTTTCTCCTGGTTTTCTCAGAGATATATTAGCATCACATCTAAATGAGCCTTCCTCCATATTACCATCACTTATCCCGAGAGACTTAACAATTGAGTGTATCTTTTTTAAGTACGTTACTGCTTCTTTTGCTGATCTCATATCAGGTTCCGAGACAATTTCTATAAGAGGAGTTCCAGCTCTATTTAAATCAATAGCACTCTCTCCATCAAATAGGTCATGAATTGATTTTCCTGCATCCTCTTCTAGATGAGCTCTTGTAATTCCTACGGTCTTGCTTTTTCCATCTACGTTTATTTCTAATTTCCCGTCATACACGACAGGAAGCTCATACTGAGAAATTTGGTAGCCTTTAGGTAAGTCAGGATAAAAATAGTTTTTACGAGCAAATATTGATTTATCAGCAATTTTTGCATCTACAGCTAACCCAAACATTATTGCCATATTCACAGCCTTTTTATTTAAAACTGGAAGTACCCCTGGCATGGCTAAATCAATAATGGATGCTTGTGTATTTTGCTCAGAACCAAAATTAGTTGACGATGAGGAAAATAACTTACTATCGGTTGCAAGTTGTACATGAATTTCTAGTCCTATCACTGTTTCCCACATACTAAGCCCCCGGTTCCTGTACATGCCAATCCGTTTCTTTTTGATATAAATAGGATAGTTTAAGAATATCTTTCTCATCGAAATGATTACCTATTATTTGTAAACCTAGGGGCATACCCTCCTTAAAACCCATTGGTATGGACATTGCTGGAAGGCCTGCTAAATTAGTGCTAACTGTATAAACATCAGATAAGTACATTGCAATCGGATCATTCATTTTTTCACCTATCTTAAATGCTTTATCTGGTGTTGTTGGCCCTAGAATTAAGTCTACTTTTTCAAATGCTTGACTAAAGTCTTGAGCAATTAAATTCCTAACTTTTTGTGCTTTAAGGTAATATGCATCATAATAGCCTGCTGATAAAGCATAAGTCCCAACTAAAATTCTTCTTTTAACTTCTTTACCAAAGCCTTCAGACCTTGATTCTCGATATAAACTTTCCAGTGATTCTGATTTTTTAGATCTATGCCCATATCTTACACCATCAAATCTAGAGAGATTAGAAGAACACTCTGCAGGAGCTACCACTTGATATGCTGATACACCTAAGCCCGTATGTTTTAAATTAATTGTTTTAATTTTGCATCCAATATTTTCTAGAATTTTGACTGATTCATAAAATGAATTTTTTACATCATCATTCAAGTCATTAACAAATTCTTCTGGAATACCAACTGTAAAGTTTTTTTTATCAGAATTAATACAGTAGTCATGATAGTTTGGAACTTCAACGGTTGAGCTTGTGGAGTCCTTTGGATCATGACCTGATATTTCTTTTAATAAAACCGCAGCATCTAGTGCATCTGTGGTAAATAGACCCGCTTGATCTAGGCTCGAGGCAAATGCAATCATTCCAAATCTTGAGACTCTTCCATATGTTGGCTTCAATCCGCAAATACCACACAGTGACGCTGGCTGTCTAATTGACCCGCCTGTATCTGTCCCTGTCGAACAAGGAGAAATCCTTGCTGCAACTGCTGAGGCTGATCCTCCAGAAGATCCCCCTGGAACATATTCATAATCCCATGGGTTTTTAACTGCGCCATAAAAGCTTGTTTCATTAGAGGACCCCATAGCAAATTCGTCCATATTTGTTTTGCCAAGCATTATAGTCCCTGCTTCATTTAATTTATCAACAACTGTTGCATCATATGGACTGATAAAATTATCTAACATTTTAGATCCACATGATGTCTTTACTCCTTTTGTACAAAATATATCCTTTTGGGCTATTGGTAATCCCGAAAGAGGCTTAAGATTATTTTTAGAAATATCCTTATCAATTTCTTTAGCTCTATTTAAAGCAGAATCTTCGGTAAGTGTTATGAAGCAATTTAGGTCATCAGACGCTTTGATACGTTTCAAATATTCTTTTGTTATCTCAGTCGCACTAATATCTTTCTTTTTAATTGCTTCAAGAATTTCAGTTACAGATTTATAGGTCATATCAGTCTAATATTTTTGGCACGGTATAATAACCATCTTTTGTTTTTGAAGAGTCATGCTGATTTGCATCTCTGTTGATATTTTTTTTACATACATCGTCTCTAAGAGGCTGAGTAAAGTCTAGAGGGTGGGCCATAGGTAACATGCCATCTGTGGGCGCAGCATCTATCTCACCAATCAGTTTCAATATATTGTCTAGATTTTTAGAAAGTTCATCTATATCACTTTCTGGAATACTGAGTTTTGATAAGTAGGTAAGTTTTTTTATTGTATTTTTATCCATTATTTTTCCGAGATGATGTGAATCTATCGTGCCCATTATAATCTATGTGCACCCTTATGTCTGTAAAATCATTTAATTCCAAATAATCTGATATATCTTTTGACTGTCCGACACCATTTTCCAAAAACAAAATTCCATTTGTTGATAGCGCCTCTCGAGAATATTTAATAATTTTATTAATATCTTCGAGACCATTTTTCTTGGAGAATAGGGATGTAGAGGGTTCATTATATCTTACGGAGTCATCAATATATTCGTCATTGATTCTTATGTATGGAGGGTTACTGAATATAAAATCAAACGAATTCTTAGCTATGGGTTTTAGCCAATCTGAACAGATTAAATCTATGTTATTTCTTTTACATAACTTAAGATTTATTCGTGCAACTTCAATTGCTTCAGAATAAAGTTCTAATAATAATACTTTCCATTCTGGCCTTTCATTTGCAATTGTGATTCCAACACATCCTGAACCTGTCCCAGCATCTAGAAAAATACACTCCTTCTTTGTTTTAAATAATAGATCACCTTGTCTTAATACTTCGTCAATAATTGATTCTGTTTCAGGCCTAGGAATTAAGACATTATCATTAATATAAAATTCATCTTTATAAAATACATGTTTTTTTAATATATACGACAAAGGCTTATTCTTTCTTAACTCTAATATATGATCAATTTTTTTGTTATTACAATCTGTAAGGGTGCTATTAAACTGTTCATAAAGTTTTGGTCTGCTTACTTTTAAAACAAACATAAATATATGCTCTGCTTCAATTTTAGATTCTGACAGTGATTGATTGGTAAACCGCTCAACAAAGTTTGTAGATTTTTTGAGGGCTTGTAGAACATTCATTACTTTCTAGATTCTTCTGTAAGTGCTTCAATTAGTGGCTCAATATCACCTTCAATGAGTTGTTCAAGCTTATATAGAGTAAGATTAATTCGGTGATCTGTGACTCTACCTTGTGGGAAATTATACGTTCTTATTCTTTCTGACCTGTCACCAGATCCTACTTGCTTTTTTCTGCTTTCATCAGTATCTTTTTTTTGTTTTTCTTGTTCTGCAGATAATAGTCTGGAATGTAGATACTCCATCGCCTTTGCTTTATTTTTATGTTGAGATCGATCATCTTGGCATTCTGAGACGATGCCTGTAGGTATATGAGTAACCCTGACAGCTGAATCTGTTTTATTTACATGTTGTCCACCTGCGCCGGATGCCCTGTATGTATCAATTCTCAAATCCGCAGGATTTATGTCTATATCATCTACTTGTTCAACTATAGGCAAGACAGCTACGGTAGATGCTGAAGTATGGACCCTACCTTGGGTCTCTGTATTTGGTACCCTTTGTACTCTATGAGTTCCTGATTCAAATTTAAGATTGCTATAAACATTAGAACCAATAATTTTGAAAATTATTTCTTTAAATCCTCCATGATCACTGATATTGCTATTGATAATTTCAATATCCCATTTATTCTTTTCTGAGTATTTTGAGTACATTTTGTATAAATCACCAGCAAATATAGCTGCTTCTTCTCCACCAGTACCTGCTCTAATTTCCATATAGATATCTCGTGAATCATTTGGATCCTTTTCAACTGTTACTTCAATTATTTTATTTTCAATTTCTTTTAATAATTGTTCATGATTTTTTAATTCTTCTTGAGCTATTGCTCTCATTTCTTTATCTTCATCTTCGAGAAGTTCTTTAGTATCTATAATTGATTTCTCAATATTAAGATACTTTTGAAATAACTTAACGCCAGGTTCTAGTTTTGTGAGTTTTTGGTTAAGTGTTTTCATAAGAGTTCTATCAGAATAGACTTCTTGAGTACTTAATTGATTAGTAATATCTTTATAACTTGAGACATGGTTCTCAAGTTTGGCTCTTAATTCTTGATTCATTAGTTTTCTTTGAAAAGATTATTAAGTCTTTGAACCCTATCTTCATCTAAATGTGGATAAAGCTCTCTTAACTTTACTGTGGTTTCATGGGCTAGCTTATTTTTAAGAGACTCTGATACATAGTCAATTATGGAGTCTACGTCATCTCCATTTTTTGACATTCTTTTGGCTTTTATAACGATGCCCTTTGCAATATCATCAACATATTCTCTAT
>JBJKYD010000008.1:0-49644 GCA_045561295.1 Gammaproteobacteria bacterium | reverse complement strand
AGCAATACCATATTCGTCTCCGGCGCCGTTTTCTGCAATGATTTTTAATGCATTTATAGTGTCATCTATGTATGTAAAGTTTCTAGTTTGTGTACCAGGTTTTGTTACATGTAACTTTTTATTCATGCGGTATCTATTAAGAAACTTTGCAACTACAGTTGCATACTCACCATCTGAATTTTCTCTTCCTCCATAGACATTATAAAAATAAGTAATGGCATATGAGATATCACAGAGTTCACAATAAAACTTTACCAATTCAGAATTCTGCCATTTAGAAAAAGAGTATGGGCTCTTAAATTTATTTTTGCCATTATCCGCAAATTTAGTGCTACTGCCTGCATAGATAAGTTTAGCTTTAGAGCGTTTCGCAAATTTTAGTATATTAAGAATAGGCAGGCTATTATTTTGAAGAACAAAATCAATTCTTTCAAGAGACTTTTCTACTCTTGAATATTCGCCTAGGTGAAATATAAGGTCAAAGTCATCATTTAAGGATAATATGTCTTTTGCATCCATCTGAAGATACTCCACACCTTTTATATGATTGTCTTTTTTACCAGAAATATAGTTATCAATGGAGGTAACATCATGTTTTTGAATATATGCTTCACAGAGGTGGGAACCTATAAATCCTGCGCCTCCTATTATCAAAATTTTCATTTTATTTAGTAGTTATGTTTTCAGTATTGTACAATATCTTCATCTATATCTCTCCATAAATACCAAGTAGCTACAGTACAGTATGGTTCCCAAATTTTTTTATAGCGAGGTATTATTTTTAAAAAATTTTTTTTATTGATTTTATAGTTATTACAAAAACTATTTATTAAGCCTATATCTCCAAGCGGCAAAATATTCTGCCGGTTATATTGAAATATTAAAAACATTTCTGCGGACCAAGGTCCGATGCCATATAGAGTTGACAATGCTGCTATGGCATCATCATCATTCATCTTTGATAAACTAGAAAAAAAGTTTCTGTTTCTTACGATTAGACTAGCTACTCCTTTTATATATTGAGTCTTTCTAAATGATAGCCCCATTGAACGGAAATTATTATCGCTTGTATTGAGCACATTATTAGGTGTTATCCTTTTGATTTGAGACTTGATTCTTCTTTCTATTGAATTTGCAGCCTCTATTGAAATTTGTTGACCTAATATTATGCTAAAAAAAGTTTTAAATATAGTGTTTGTACATTTCAGATATGAGTCTTTTTTTTTATGTTTTTTTATAATATTGGATAATATTGGATCAACTCTTGACAAGTGCTCTATGCCTGAAGACCAATAAGTAGGTATTGAATTTTTTATTGAACTCATAACAGGCGTACTTTAAAAGCACGCCTGCTAAAGATATTTACTATTGGCTTTTGTATGTGCTTATTCCAAATGGTATATACAAAGGACACCATCCAGTTGAGCCAGTAAGTATAGGTATAATACCTATTAGAGACCACATGCCTAGTCCAAGGCCAGGTCCCATATAAAGTATAGCTATACCAGCTACTACCCTAATCATTCTCTCCATACCGCCAATGTTTGTACACATTGTTTTTGGTGTAGTTGCCATAATATTTACTCCTATTTTGCTTAGTTATATAATATTAAAATATATATACAATCGCAATGTTATTTTTTCTTACTCTTGTAGTCCTCGATAGCTGCACTTATGGCATCTTCAGCCAAAACAGAACAGTGTATCTTTACAGGTGGCAGAGCAAGTTCTTCAGCAATGTCAGTATTCTTGATTAGTGAAGCTTCAGTTAATGATTTACCCTTTACCCACTCTGTTAGTAACGAGCTTGATGCTATAGCAGAACCACAACCATAAGTCTTAAATTTAGCATCTTCAATAATGCCATCATCACTGACTTTTATTTGTAGTTTCATAACATCACCACATGCCGGAGCACCAACCATGCCAGTTCCTACATTATTTTCACCATCAAAAGTACCTACATTTCTAGGATTCTCATAATGATCTAAAACTTTATCACTGTATGCCATCTTATCTCCCTATTCTAAGATTAAATTAATCAGTTAAATCTTGATCTTGCTGATAATAGTTTGTTAACTCCTCTAAATCAATATCATTTCTAGTAGTTTTAGTCTCATCAATCAAACTGCCAAGCGTAACAGTATCAAGGTAGTTAGTAAGTTTTTTACTAAATTTATCCCATACTGCATCATCTGTTTTATCATTATCGACCTGACTTACTCCCTCTGGATTAATAGCCTTTATGATTTTTGCAATTGTGATGTTATCAGGATTATCTTTAAGTCTATAACCTCCACCTGGTCCGCGAACGCCACTGACTAGATCGTGTTTCCTTAGTAAAGAAAACAACTGTTCTAAATATGATAAAGATATCCCCTGATACTTAGATATCTCTAATAGTGTTTTAGGCGAATTTGAATCATTTGTTGCAATATTTACTAACGCCTTAATAGCATATCTTCCTTTTGCTGATAGTTTCATTTTATAACCTCCGTTAAAATGATTTTTCCTTAATTCCTGACTAATATTGTAAGGTTTAATATCGTTATTTCAACCTAGTCAACTGTATTATTACAATAAATTTAAAACAGTTAAATTATTAAAATATTGAAATATATTGTTAAGTTATTGATTAATATAATTTTTTATCCAATAAAATAAATTGAGGTTCAATTTAATTTTATGAGACATTGTGCTTTCAAATTTTTTATTATCATTTAATGATTTTACTTCAAGAAGTTGGGCATCATCATACATATAAAAAATCAAATGTGATTTAATTGAAAAGGTTCTGTTAGCCTGAAGTTGTTCATCATAGCTAAATCTATGATACATTCTGAAAATGCGCGTGAATTTATCTTTAAAAACATCTTCAATAATTAAGTTTTTTTTTGTATTTAAATTTTCTGAAGATTCTCTGGCTTTAAAATTTAAGAATTGTTTAAAATTATGGTAATTCAATTCATAAATAGACATCAAGTGATTGAATTTAATTTCCTTAAACTCTTTTTTTTTCTTTTTCTCTTCGGCTCTAAACATTTGTGTTATAAATTTTAATATTTTGCTACAATATTCACCAATATATTACATATGACAAAAAAAGAACAGATTGAAATGCCCGGCAAAGTCGTAGAGACACTCCCTAATACAATGTTTCGAGTAGAACTTGAAAATGGGCATATAGTTACAGCTCATATATCTGGAAAAATTAGAAAACACTATATACGCATACTCAGAGGAGATAGCGTTATGGTAGCACTTACCCCTTATGATTTATCCAAAGGTCGAATTATTTTTAGAGATAAATAGAGTATTAAAGATTGTTGATAACTGCGTCGCCGAAGCCGCTTGTTGACACTAACGTTGCACCAGGAACTAATTTTGCTATTTCTTCCTTAACATCAATAGTTTTATGTTTTTCAGATGTTTTAACCCTAATTAACCTCTTACCTGCACGAGCTCGTGCTAGATCATAAGTTAGCTGTTTCTTCTGAATAGCGCCTTTGACACCTTTAATAACGAGGTCTGCAGCTTCAGTCCATCCAAGATACCTCAACATCATTTCACCTGATAGAATAATAGAACCAGGATTTACTCTATTTTTGCCAGCAAATGGCTCTGCAGAACCATGAGTTGCCTCAAAAACAGCACATCCATCTCCTATATTACCTCCAGGAGCCATCCCAATACCTCCAACCTGTGCAGCTAGTGCATCAGAAATGTAATCTCCATTAAGATTCAATGTTGCAATTACGTCATGCTGCTCTGGAGCTAGAATAATTTGTTGGAGAAAATTATCAGCAATACAGTCTTTGACTATTATTTCTGAGTTAAATTTAGAATTCTCGATAATATACGTATTATCTTTCTGAATTATCCCGTTATATTCATTTGTAACAACATCATATGCCCAATCACGAAAAGCACCTTCTGTATATTTCATGATGTTTCCTTTATGTACAATGGTGATACTAGACTTATTCATTGCCAATGAATAATCTATTGCCATCCTTATAAGTCTTTTTGTACCCTCTTCAGATACCGGTTTGATGCCAATTCCACAGTTATTTTCAAATCTAAATGGTGAACAACCTAGTTCTTTATTTATGAAATCTATAATTCTTTTAGCCCCAGGCGAATTTGGCTCCCATTCTATACCAGAATATAAATCCTCTGTATTTTCCCTAAACACCACCATATCTGTAAGGCCTGATTCAGCCATAGGTGTGCTAGTTCCAGGGAAATATTTAATAGGCCTAACGCATGCAAATAAATCTAATTTCTGTCTGATCCTAACATTTATAGATTTATGGCCTTTCCCAATAGGTGTAGTGAGCGGACCCTTGATTGAAATTCTATAATCTTTCATGGCCTCTATTGTCTCTTCTGGCAATATGGATCCGTATAAGTCTTCAGAATTAGAACCAGCATATAATTCTAACCATTTGATTTCCCTTGAATTACCATATGCTTTATTGACTGCATAGTCCAATACGCGCTTCATGACTGGAGTTACGTCTATCCCGATTCCATCTCCTATGATGTATGGGATTATAGGATTATTAGGCACAACAAGCTTCTCGCCGTCATGCCCAATCTTGGTTCCGTCCGATGGAATGTTAAGCTTCAATCAATAGACTCCTTTACTTATCAAATTGCTCTTCTTCTGTTGAGCCAGTTAAAGCAGTTACTGATGATGATCCGCCTGTAATTACTTGTGTAACTGAGTCAAAGTAACCAGTTCCAACCTCTCTTTGATGTTTAGTAGCTGTATAGCCATCTTTTTCAGCAGCAAACTCAGCTTCTTGCAGTCTGACATATGCTGTCATTTGCTCTGCATTGTAACCTTTAGAAAGCTCAAACATACTGTAGTTTAATGCATGGAAACCAGCTAACGTGATGAACTGGAATTTATATCCCATTGCGCCTAATTCTTTTTGGAATTTAGCAATTTGTGCATCATCAAGGTTTTTCTTCCAATTAAAAGAAGGTGAGCAGTTGTATGCTAGTAATTGTTCTGGATGCTCTTTTTTCAATGCGTCAGCAAATTTTTTAGCAAAATCAAGATCAGGAACTCCTGTCTCGCACCAGACTAAATCAGCATATGGTGCGTATGCTAAACCTCTAGATATTGCTTGATCAATACCATTTTTTACTCGATAAAACCCCTCTGCTGTCCTCTCGCCAGTAGTAAATTCTCTATCTCTCTCATCTACATCGCTTGTAAGCAAGTTGGCCGCTTCAGCATCTGTACGTGCTAATAGGACAGTAGGTGTTCCGTATATATCCGCTGCCAACCTAGCTGCAGCAAGCTTTTGAACGGCTTCTTGAGTAGGTACAAGTACTTTCCCGCCCATATGGCCGCATTTTTTTGCAGATGCTAATTGATCTTCAAAATGTACACCGGCAGCACCTGCTTCAATCATAGCCTTCATAAGTTCATGAGCATTTAGTACTCCCCCAAATCCTGCTTCCGCATCAGCTACAATAGGTAGCATGTAGTCTACTGGATCATTACCTTCGGCAATGTTAAGTTGATCTGCTCTTCTTAGTGAGTTATTAATACGTTTTACGACTGATGGGACGCTGTCCACAGGGTATAATGATTGATCTGGATACATTTGCATGCCAGTATTTGCATCACCAGCAACTTGCCAACCAGATAAGTATACTGCTCTTAGACCAGCTTTAGCTTGTTGCATAGCTTGGTTTCCTGTCAGTGCGCCTAGTGCATTTACAAAATCACTGTTATTTATTTCGTTCCAAAGCTTTTCAGCTCCTTGTTTAGCAAGACTGTACTCAATATTTACACTTCCACTTAATTTAGCGACTTCCTCCGCTGTGTAGTCACGTTTTACATTTTTCCATCTAGGATTACTGTCCCACTCTTTTTGAATATCTGCTGCAGATCTCATTTTGTTCATTGTTACCTCATTAGTCATAAAAATAATTGGCTAGATGATACTACTTGTAAGATTATTTGACAAATCAAATAGCCTAATTATTATCATGATTTGGATATTCAATTATAATGTGCACTAAAAAGAGAATATATGACTAAATCAAAGCAAAGAGTTGCTATAGGCATGTCAGGTGGAGTTGATTCATCTGTAGCTGCATACCTGCTTTCTCAGGATAAATATGACGTAGAGGGTATATTTATGAAAAATTGGGAAGAGGATGATCAGGATGAATGTAATTCAAAAGAAGACTACGAGGATGCAAAAAGAGTATGTAAGCTTCTTAATATAAAGCTAAATCTAATTAATTTCTCAGATAAATATTGGACTAATGTATTTGAAATTTTTATCAATGATTTAAAAAAAGGCTTCACCCCTAATCCAGATGTTTTTTGCAATAAAGAAATTAAATTTAATCAATTTTATAAATATGCACTGTCCCAAGGTTTTGATTTAATTGCTACAGGGCATTATGCAAAAAAAATTAATAATAAATATGCTGAACTACACTCACCTAAAGATAAAGTTAAAGATCAAACTTATTTTTTATATACAATGGATAAGAAGATTTTAAAGAATACAATATTTCCTCTTGAGGAACTAAAAAAAGATGATGTGAAAAAAATTGCAGTAGACTTGGGATTAGGACTAGAGAGAAAAAAAGAAAGTATGGGGATATGTTTTATTGGAAAAAGAAAGTTTTCGACATTTATAGACAGTTACGTAGAGCCGATCAAAGGGCCAATAATTAATTATGATAACGACAGGATAATAGGTATTCATAAAGGTTTAAGCAAATATACTATAGGACAGAGGAAAGGTATTGATATTGGCGGGATAAAAGATAGTTTAGATTCTCCATGGTACGTCATTGATAAAAATATAAATAAAAATTCACTGATAGTCAGCCAAGATCAGACACATCTTTATTACACAGGAGAAATTGAGTTGGATCAATTTAATGCCATAAATGAAATATCAGATAGAGAAAAAGTTAAAGCTAGATTCCGTCATGGTGGTGAACTTAGAGACTGTATTTTGAATATTAAAAATAATAAATACATTTTAACATTGAAAGAAAATGAAAGAGGTATTGCTCAGGGTCAAGCTGCAGTATTATATATTGGTACACAATGTATAGGTGGAGGAACAGTTATTTCAAAATGTTTAAACCAGAACTAAGAAACGAAGTAATATCGCTCGGAGCAATCTATCAAGCAAGTGCTGAAATTAAAAAGATAGCCTGGGAAGGAAAAATTAATAATAAAATTATTGAACCTCTTATATACAGCGTATATCAAACTACATCTGATGAAATTGAAGATATTTATATTAATCTAAAACGTCTCAATACTGGTTTAGATTTCTTGAGGAAACAATTAGTAGGAGATGCATTTTCAAGAGATGCAGAAGTAACAAGATATTTCGAAGCAATAAATATATTAGTAAGAAATATGAATAAAAAAAATGAAATTATTTCTAATTTACGAGATGAATTGTCTAATCATGCAGAAAATGTGACAGAAGATAATTTGCATGAACACGCCGAATTTTTATCAAATCTTTATTTAAGAACAATCAGTAAAATCAATCCTAGAATTATAGTAAATGGTGACAATAAATATCTCACAGATAATAAAAATGCTTCGATGATTAGAGCCTTACTTTTGTCTGCAATTAGATCATACATTTTATGGCAACAATCAGGTGGTACTAAATTTAGAATCTTCCTCTTCAAAAAGAAGATAGCAGAAATAGCTCTTACTGTTTAGTTGGCAAGTTTTTTAAGGACGTAGTTTAGTATTCCGTCACTAACGAAATATTCCCATTCTTTTTCTGTATCAATTCTAACTTTAGCCTCAAAAGATTTACCCGTTTCTTTTTCTGTGATTGTAACGGTATCTGCATCCTTCTTAATCTCTGCTATATCAAAAGAAGAATTCATACTCAATCCAAGCGCTTCAAAGCTGTCATCATTATTAAATTGAAGAGGCATAATTCCCATCCCTACCAAATTTGACCTATGAATTCGCTCAAAACTCTCAGCAATGACTGCCTTCACACCAAGCAACTTAGTGCCTTTTGCTGCCCAATCTCGCGATGATCCACATCCATAATCTTTACCAGCAAATATTATAAGGTTAGTGCCGCTTTTCTTATATTCTTGAGCTGCATCATAAATTGACATCTCTTTACCTTGAGGCAAAAGTTTTGTGAACCCACCAGTTTTCTCTGGAACAAGTTTATTTGATAAACGGATATTCGCAAAAGTGCCCCTTTGCATAATCTTGAAATTACCTCTTCTGGATCCATACGAATTAAAATCTTTAATATTCACAGAATTATCAATCAAATGTTTACCGGCTGGAGTTGTATCCTTAAAAGATCCTGCAGGTGAAATATGATCTGTAGTGACACTATCTCCCAAAATAACAAGTGGATAAGCATTTTCAATTGCAGGTAATTTTTCTTGATCATCTTTTTCTTTACCAAAAAATGGAGATGGTTGAATGTATGTAGATTCTTCATCCCAATCGAATCTATCAGAGTCAGAAGTTGGAATAGACATCCAATTACTATCACCTTCAAAAAGGTTTTTGTATGACTGGTTAAACATTTCTCCATCAATAGTTTTAGTCATAACTTTATTAATTTCGTCATTACTTGGCCAAATATCTTTTAAATAAACATCGTTACCATTTGAGTCTTTTCCTAGAGAGATTGTATTTATATTTACATTAATTTTTCCTACAAGTGAATAAGCTACAACTAGCATTGGGCTTGCAAGGAAATTCATCTTAATTTCTGGATGAATTCTTCCCTCAAAGTTTCTGTTTCCAGATAGTATTGAGCTCACAACAAGATCTCTATCATTAATTTCTTTTACATATTCATTATCGAGTGGTCCAGAATTCCCTATGCATGTCGTACACCCATAACCAACAATATTAAAACCTAACTTATTAAGCGAATCCAAAAGATTTGCTTTTTTCAAATAGTTTTCTACAACTCTAGAGCCTGGAGCGAGTGATGTCTTGACCCATTCTTTCGTTGCCAGTCCTTTCTCTACTGCCCTTTTTGCTAGCAAGCCTGCTCCCAAAATTACACTTGGATTTGATGTATTAGTACAACTTGTTATAGCAGCAATAAGAATGTCGCCATCATTAATCACGCCATCTGAACTGGGCGATTTTTTTAATTTCTTTATCTCTCTTTCAGATACATCTTTAACATCAGAGAGAAGAACTCTATCTTGTGGTCGTTTAGGACCTGAGAGACAAGCTTCAACATCTCCCATATCTAAAGATAATGAGCTTGTATATTTAATATCTTGACTATCATCTCTAAAAAATCCGCACGTCTTACTATACTGTTCTACTACTGCAAGATGATCTTCATCTTTACCAGTCATTTTCAAATAATCGATTGTCAAAGCATCTACTGGGAAAAATCCACAAGTAGCACCATACTCAGGAGCCATGTTTGAGATTGTACATCTATCAGCTATACTCAAGTTATCTAGTCCTGAGCCATAAAATTCAACAAATTTACCAACAACATTTTTTTCTCTAAGCATCTGGACAATTGTGAGCACAAGATCTGTTGCCGTCGTTGTTTGACCAAGTTTACCGGTCAATTCAAAACCAATTACTTCTGGAAGTAGCATAGGAATAGGTTGTCCTAACATAGCAGCTTCAGCTTCAATCCCTCCAACTCCCCATCCAAGAACACCGAGACCATTTACCATTGTCGTGTGTGAATCAGTCCCAACCACTGTGTCAGGGTAAAGCTGTCCCTCTTTTTCATATATTACCCTGGCAATATATTCAATGTTGATCTGATGGATAATTCCGTTGTTAGGTGGAACTATTCTTAAATTTTTAAATGCTTGCTGACCCCATTTTAAGAGTTTATATCTTTCCGTATTTCTCTCATATTCAAGCTTGGTATTAAGATCTTTAGATTCAGAGGTGCCAAAGTGATCAACCATGACAGAATGATCTATTACTAAGTCAGTTTGGCACTGTGGGTTGACTGCATCAGCTTTACTCTCATCTAAGGATGTCATTGCATCTCTCATTGACGCTAAGTCAACTACTGCAGGTACACCGGTAAAATCTTGCATAATAACTCTACTAGGATAAAAAGTTAGTTCGGTATTAGCGTCAGCGCTCCCATTCCATTTTGTAAATTTTTCTATAATAGAGTCAAACTTATTATTATCAGATTCATTTCTTAAATAGTTTTCCATTAAAACCCTTAGAGAATAAGGTAAGTGATTTATTTGGTATTTATTTATATTAAAAACATCGAAGTTGTTATTATTTATAGTTATTTCTGATTTTTCTGACATAATTCCTTTTCCCTCTAATATAGAATCTGCAGTATTCTAACAAATAAAATCCTGTAATTCTATGTCTTACTTGAGGGGCAACTTCTTTTGTACACTTTCAATATACATGCCCAATGAGTCTTCACTCTTTGAATTATTCTTTTTTACCATTACATCTTGGCCATTATTTTTTAATCCTTTATATTTTTTTAGAAATTTATTTAGTTTAAGTGTTTTTTTTAGTTTGTATAACCTTGGTCGATTGTTGTTTTCTTTGATTAAAATTAAGATGTTGTCTCCATATACATAGCTATTTAGTACATAAAAACTTTTGGGTAGATTTTCTGTAACAGCATAACCCTCATTTTCTCTTATACTTTCATAAAAGAAAGAAAATAATATTGAAATACTTAAAACTATTAATATCTTATGTTTATATTTCTTACCTTTAATAAAATGGCTAATAAGAATGATATATATTATTAGGAGAACTATTAAATAAAGATATAATATCATTTTTAAAATCCTTTTAAGTTGTACGGAGTTAATATTTTCTTTTGGTTATCGCCAGATGAATACTCTCCTTGCGCATCTAAAAAGAATCTTGTTACTGTGACTTCAGAATCTTTTTTTTCTAATGTAATATTATTTGCATAGACTAACTTCAAAGTTGGGTTTACTTTTTCAATTATCACTTTTACATCGATTGGATGATCGCTTTTATGCTCATATAAATATAAATTTAAAATATATTCGCCCGGAATAATGCCCCTTAGAGTTACAACCTCTCTATTAATAGGATATATAATATCTTCACCATCAATTGTTACTACATCATTTACTATACCTTGATCATCTCGATCAAGATGTAGCCAGCCTGCATCTTTTTTTAGATAAGAAACTGTCTCTCCGTTTGGATCTTGTACCCATATATCAACGTCATCTGGTAAGCTGTCTTTCCAATCAACAGTTACAATATATTCTGCCTTCATATTAACATTGCCTATTTTAGAAATAGGATTAATAAAAAGAACCGTTATAAAGAATAGAAATGTGAAACCTAGAAGTGTATTAAATAATAAATCCGTAAAAGGCTCTGTTCTAATTCTATTTCTTCTTCTCATAATTATCTATATTAATGACTAGATTAATAAACATATTAATTTTAGTTTCAAAAAAATTATACTGAATTGATAAAAGTATAGATCCAATTAGTCCAGTTAGAGTTGTGTATAAAGCAACTTTCATTCCTGCGCTCATACTGAGCAATAAATTGTTCATTTTAGATATATTCATTTCATCTATAGCCGATAGGGAACTTAACATGATTATAAAGCCTATTACTGTCCCAATAATTCCTAATTTTAATAATAGGTCAGAAATAAAAAAACCATTATCAACAAATTCATAAAGTTTGAGTTTAAACTCTTCATGTAGTGATGCTTTAGGCTTATCTTTTAAAATATTATTTGCAATTTGAAATTCGCTTAAGATTATTATAAAAGGGTTGCTATCATCATAATGAGTTTTTGTTTCAATGAAAAATACTGCATCTCTGAGCTTATATAGATAATAACCACATTGAAATAAGTAAAAGATAAGAATAAAAGTAATCAGGGATGTTAAATAGCTAATATCTTCCTGAAATATACTAGATATAAATCCTAGAGACTCTAAAGCATAAGATGCTAAAAAAATAAGAGAAATAAAATAAATCCAGTAGATAAAAATATTATCTATGCTCGATTTACTCATTTATATAAGTTTTTTTGGATCTAGTATTTTAATCAATTCTGACTTAGTAAGAGACGTCATTTTTTCTGCAATATCAAAAATAGAACTATTTGTTTTATAAGCCTCTTTGACTATTTTAGAGGCTAAATCATATCCAATGACCTGATTAAGTTTTGTGGCAATAATAGGATTTCTAAATAGATTGTCTTTAACTTTATCCTCGTTGACACTAAAACTATCAATTAGTTCAATCATACTAAATGTACAATTAATCATTAGATATAGTGACTCGATGATATTATGTGCTATCAAAGGTAACATAGTATTCAGTTGAAAACTTCCACTGGTACTTGCCTGCATTATAGTAACGTGGTTTCCATTAACATGAGCAGCAGCCATCAGGATTGATTCAGATATTACAGGATTAATCTTTCCTGGCATGATACTGCTTCCAGGCTGGAGTGGTTTCAAAGATATTTCAGATAGTCCTGAAATAGGTCCACTATTCATCCAGCGAATATCATTCGCTATTTTAGTTAGGCAAGAAGCATATCTTGTCAAAGAAGAGCTTAAAGTTAGAATATGGTTTTGTGAGCTCATCATTTCACCTTTTACAAGTAGAGGTTTAAATTTAATTTTGAGTTCTTTATAAATTTTGTTTAATTCATTACAAACATTTTTTGCGAACATCTTAGGAGCATTGATTCCAGTTCCAATAGCAGTTCCCCCTATAGGTAAATAAGATATTTCTTCACAAGAAAGGTCCACTTGAGCTTGAGATGCTCTAACCTGCTCTTCCCAAACATTAAGCTCTTGTTCAAAAGATATTGGAACAGCATCCATTAAATGAGTTCTTCCAGATTTAATAATATGTGATAAAGATTTAGCTTTCTTGTTTATTGATTCAGATAAAAAGTTTAATGAAGTTGAAAGCGTTTTGCTCATTGTCAAACTTGATATATTAATAGTAGTTGGTATTACATCATTTGAGCTTTGAGACATGTTAACATCATCATTAGGATGTATTGATTTTTTATGAACCCTTTTAGCAACCTCAGAGATGACCTCATTCATATTCATATTCGTACTAGTTCCTGAACCAGTTTGAAAAATATCAACTGGAAAATGATCAATATAGTCTAGAGGATTATTAGATATTTTCTTACTAATTGTTGAAATACATGATGCTTTTGAATTAGTTAATGTTTTACACTTTAGATTAGCATTTGCGCATGCATTTTTTAGACTAGCTAAAGCTTGGATAAAAGCAGGATCAAAAGTAATGCCGCTAATTTTAAAGTTATCTATCGCTCGTTGTGTTTGAGCGCCATACAGGGCATTTTTCGGAACTTTAACTTTTCCTAATGAGTCAGATTCAATCCTATTATTATTTTTTTTCATTTAACACGCTAAATATTATTAATGTTAATTATGTGTTATAATACCATTTTAAAAAGCTGTTTAATATGAAAAAATATAATCTCAATATTGCCTCTCCTACAGACGGAAGATATGAAACCTTATGTGATGATATTAACAAGATTTTTTCTGAACATAATCTAATAAAAACTCGTGTGAAAGTTGAAATTGAATGGCTTATCTTTTTATCGAATCTTGCTGGCATTAAATCTCTTCCCAAGTACTCCGATAATCAAATTAAAACACTTAGAGGGCTCTATTTAAATTTCAGTAACCAAGATTCTAAAAGAGTAAAAAGGATTGAAGAAACAACTAAACATGATGTTAAGGCTGTTGAATACTTTATTAAAGAAAAAATCAAATCAAATAAAAATATATATAAGCATAAAGAACATATCCACATATGTTGTACATCTGAAGACATAAATAATATTGCTTATGCTTTGATGCTTAAAGATGCAAGAGAAGTTCTATTGCATCAAACCGATTTATTACAAAAAAAACTTAAAGCAATGAGTAAGAGATATAAGAATGTTCCTATATTATCACATACGCATGGTCAGCCAGCTTCACCCTCAACCATGGGAAAAGAATTTATTAATTTTCAAAAAAGATTATTGATTCAAATAGATGGTCTTAAAGAAATCAAGATAAAAGGTAAGTTTAATGGTGCAACTGGTAATTATTCTGCACATAGTATTGCTTATCCAAATATAGATTGGCCAAAAAATATCAAAAGATATCTCTCAAGTCTTAAAATTGAGTTAAATTCTCATACAACTCAAATAGAGCCCCATGATTATATTGCTGAATTGTGCAATAGGATTAATCATATAAATTCTATTCTAATAGGTTTTACACAAGATATCTGGTCATATATTTCTAAAGGGTATTTCACTCAGAAAAATATTTCTGGAGAAATTGGTTCTTCGACGATGCCGCATAAAATCAATCCAATCAATTTCGAAAACGCTGAGGGCAATCTTGGGATGAGTAACGCTTTGAGTCATTTTTTTGCAAACAAACTTACAATCTCACGACTACAAAGGGATCTCTCTGATTCTACAGTCTTGAGAAATCTTGGACTAACGTTCGCATATTCTATAATTGCATATAAAAATATATTAATAGGATTAAATAAACTTGATATTAACAAACATAATATTAATAAAGATATTGATAATAGTTGGGAGATTTTAGCAGAACCAATACAGATGGTAGCTAGAAAACATCACATACCTGATTCTTATGAGTACTTAAAAAAGTATACAAGAGGAGAAAAAGTTAATCAGGAAATAATATTGAAGATTATTAATAGCTTAAATATTCCAGAAAGTGAGAAAAATAATCTTGCAAAACTCACTCCAAGAAAATACATCGGTTACGCTTCTAAACTATGTGATGAATAATGTTCATGATTCAATTTCATTAATTGAACAATACTTAGATATCAACAATGCTGAGTATCAAGTTCATGGCTAATAATATTGAGATTTACCCTCTTGAGAAGAGTGTCATAAGAATTAAGTTTAATAACAGTGAAATTGAAATTATTTCTCAAGCAAAAGAATATAGCTTTGACAAAATTAATAATAATTTCTTTTCTCAATTACAGAGTTTGATTTCTTAAGTCTTAGGCTTCATTAACGGAAAAAATAATACGTCTCTTATAGATGCTGAGTTAGTCAGTAACATCACAAGTCTATCTATCCCGATTCCTGCTCCAGCTGTTGGTGGCATACCATACTCCATAGCAGTAATGAAATCAGAATCATAATTCATTTTTTCATCATCTGTTTCTAACTGTTCGCTAAATCTTTGCGCTTGGTCTTGTGGATCATTAAGTTCAGAGAAACCATTAGCAATTTCTCTTCCTGCAATAAATAACTCAAATCTTTCAACAACTTCCGGATTATCATCTGATCTTCGTGATAGAGGTGAAACTGCTGTTGGATATTCTGTTATGAAAGTTGGGTTGATAAGCTTACTTTCAACTATTTTATCAAAAATATCTAACTGCGTTTTATGTATAGATCCTTTGATTGTTATATCAATGTCATTTAATTTACAAAAGCTCTCAAGAGCAGAATAATCATTTATATTCTCAATAGCTATGCCATCACAATACTTGATTATAGATTGATGAAAATTCAGTCTTTCAAATGATTTTTTTGTATCTATCTCAAAATCTTGATATTTAAATGATTCACTTAAACCAACAGAGTTAATCAGAGATCGAATTAGTCGTTCTATAAAATTCATAAGATAATCGTAATCTTCATAGGCTGCGTAGAATTCAATCATAGTAAATTCTGGATTATGTTTTACAGAAAGTCCTTCGTTTCTAAAGCTTCTATTGATTTCAAAAACTTTTTCAAATCCCCCTATAATTAGTCTTTTTAAGTATAATTCAGGAGCAATTCTTAAATATAAATCCATATCTAAACTGTTGTGATGAGTCACGAAAGGTTTAGCTGCTGCACCTCCTGCTATAGGATGCATCATAGGTGTTTCAACTTCTAAGTAGGCTTCCTCTTCAAAGAATTTTCTTATCTTCGAAACAATATTAATACGATCTTTGAATACTTTTCTCGAGTCCTCAGAAATCATTAAGTCCAAATATCTTTGCCGATATTTTATCTCAATGTCAGAGAGTCCATGGTATTTCTCTGGGAGAGGTCTTAATGATTTTGATAGAACGTTATATTCTGTGACGTTAATCGATAACTCACCAGTTTTTGTTTTGAATATTCTTCCTTTCGCTCCAACAATATCTCCTAAATCAGTGTGATCAAGAAGCTTATACATGTCCTTGCCAGTTCCATTTTTTGATAAAAATAGTTGTATCTTACCGGAGTCATCATGGAGATTAGCAAAAGTTGAATTACCCATCTTTCTTACAGTTAATAATCTTCCGCTTACAGAAAATATTCCTTCTTCTGATTCTAACTCCTCTTTGGTTTTTTTATCAAATTTTTGTCTTAGATCATGGCTATTAGTATTACGTTTGAAAGAGTTTGGATATAATTTTGTTAGAGATGAAAGCTCTTCTAATTTCTTTTTTCGTTCAATAATTAATTTATTATCTTCTGACATTTAAAAACCTCTTTTTAAACTTTCCTGAATAAAATCATCTAAATTACCGTCCAAAACAGATTGTGTATTTCCAGTTTCATAATTAGTTCTTAGATCTTTTATTCTTGAATCATCTAGTACGTATGACCTAATCTGATTTCCCCAGCTTATATCAGACTTCTCAGACTCAATTTGATTCTTTATTTCATTTTTTTTATTTAATTCGTATGCATACAGTTTAGCACGTAACTGTTTCATTGCTGATTCTTTATTTTTATGTTGAGATCTACCATTTTGACATTGAACAACTAGCTTAGTAGGAAGATGTGTTATTCTCACAGCGGACTCAGTTGTATTCACATGCTGGCCACCGGCTCCACTTGCTCTAAAAACATCTATTCGAAGATCAGATGGATTAATATCTATTTCAAAAGAATCATCAACTTGTGGATATATAAAAACAGATGCAAAGGATGTGTGTCTTCTATTGCCAGAATCAAATGGAGATTTCCTGACTAATCTATGAACGCCTGTTTCTGTTCTTAACCATCCGTATGCATGATCGCCATTGACTTTAATGGTGACATTTTTAAATCCAGCCACATCCCCTTCGCTCGATTCTGTTATTTCTGTATCAAATGAATGTTTCTCTGTCCATTTTAGATACATCCTCATTATCATTGCGACCCAATCTTGAGCTTCTGTTCCACCAGAGCCTGATTGAATGTCAATGTAAGCATCTGCGTAATCATTTTCCCCTTTGAATAATTGTCTAAATGAGAGTGTATCAAGTTCTTTTGAGGCTTTTTTTTGCAGCTCTATCATCTCATTAATTAAATTGTCATCTTCGATATTATCTGCATCTGTAATAATTGACTCAAGGGTATATGAGACCAATTCTAAATCTGAGCTAATAGAATCAATGCTATTTTTTAAGTTTGTGTGAAGCTTTAGCTTTTTGTTGAGCTCGGTCGTTAAGTTTCTATCTTCCCATACATGTGGGTCATTAAGGTCATTATTTATGTTGCTGATTTTTTTATCAAGAGAGTTATAGTCAAACCAACCCCCTTAACTCAGAAAATTTGACTTTATTTTCTTTGATATGCTCTAGAGTTTCAATTGCCTGCTCTCTTAGTTTAGTCATCAAGATATCTCCTTATAATAGTCGAGTGTTTCATTCCACATTAACTTATATTTATTTAGTAATGATAATTCTGACGTAAGTATCTCATATTTATAAGATTCTTTATATACTACAAATATCATTGCTTGTTCTATCTTTGTATTATGCATATTATCATGAGCTAAAGCATATGCAGCTAGTTGTTGAAAATGTTCATCAATTTGAGGGCTACTTTTTGGTCTATACGATGACTTGTAATCGATAATAGTAAGTTTACCATCCACCAAAGCCAGTAAATCAAGTGTTCCTGCATATTCATGATTATTATGGACTGTTGCTTCAGTTGAGATAAAGGTATCAATTTTTGGGAAAATATTATTTATTATTACTTCACTAAGTTTTAGTGCGATTTTCGAGTTTTCTAAGTCTGGATTCTCTATTTTCTTACCCGTAACATAACAATCAAGGTATTCATGCATAAGATTTCCAATTTCAAATGAATCAGCTTGTTTTGATGAATGATTAAATGTTTGTTTAGGCCTTGATATTCTTAGTATGGATGTAACGCTCGGAACCAAAAGATCACTGAATTTGTAATATCTGAAGTCATTTTGTTTGACGACTTCCTGTTTACTGTACTCGAAGGAAGGTGAATATATAATACCCTTATTTATCAAGGACATCTATTATTTTTTGAATATCTTTTTTTAATAATAATAAAGTAGGGTTCTCTTCGTTAGAGGAATTTGATGTTGAATGTAATTTTTGTTTTGCACCCTCAATTGTAAAACCGTGGGATGAAATAAGGTCATTTATTTTAAGTATCGTTAGTATGTCATTTTGAGTGTAGTACCTCCTATTGCCCTTTCTTTTTATTGGCTCCAAAACTTCAAACTCTTTTTCCCAATATCTTAAAATATGAGTTTTTATGTGTGTTATTTTTGAAACTTCTCCTATTGTGAAGTATCTTTTATTAGGTATCTCAATAGAGTTATTCGTTTCCATCATAGGCCTCTAACTTAGACTTTAGCTTTAATCCTGATTTAAATGTAACCACCCTTCTTTCTGAAATTGTTACCTCCTCGCCAGTTTTTGGATTTCTACCCGGTCTAGGGGACTTATTTCTGAGCATAAAGTTGCCAAAACCAGATAATTTTATATCATTTCCATTTTCGAGAGATGCTTTAATCTGCTCAAAAAAGCACTCGATCAACTCTTTTGCTTCTCTTTTATTCAGCCCTACTTCATTGTGAACCATTTCTACTAGAGAATCTTTTGTTATAGTCATATTTAGGCTTCTTTTAGGCGTAATTTATGTATATTTTTCAAATCTTCTACTACCTTATTGATATCATCACTGATATCTTTATCACTCAGAGTTTTGCTATTAGATTGAAGACATATCTCTAAAGTAACGCTTCTATTATTTGATTGTAAGTTATCTTTATTAATAAATATATCTTTTATTCTTATATTTTTCATATATTTATAGCTATCTTTTCTAATTTCATCAATAATCTTTAAGATATTATTGTCACTATTTGTCATTAATGTAATATCTTTGTATACGGCTGGGAACTGAGAAATTTCAGCGAATATTACATTGCTTTCATGATTCAGATCATCTTCCAATATCTCAAATCCGAAAATATTACCTCTGATGTCAAAATCCTTAATTATGTGATGAGAAACAAGCCCGCATTGTCCAATAATTTTGTTGCATAAAAGCAAAGTTAGCGAGTTGTTATTATCAAAATATGTTGATTTATCAGTTGCCATAAAAGTAACATTCGGGAGGATGGATAATATATCTGATTTTAAATCACCAATTCCATATTTATAATTATTAGATACCAAGTCTGTCGATGCTTTGTTGCCATATATTACTGCTGATATTTTGTTTGATTCTATTATTTTAGATTTATCCCTATGGTATGTCTTTCCTCTTTCAAAGATGTTAATGCTTTTGTGTTTTCTATTCGCGTTATACGCAATATTTGACAGTAATCCAGGTATCAAAGATTCTCTCATAACAGATTTCTCCATTGATATTGGATTTTCAAGTTTTAACTCTCTAGTATTTTTCATGTAATTACGAGATATGAAGGTAAAATTGATAACTTCTTTATACCCAAGCGTCACGAGTTTTTCATTTATGTTTAACTTGTTGCATGGCTTACTGTAATGAGCATCTAACGGAACTTCGGGTATATTGTCAAAGCCATAGATTCTACTGACTTCTTCTACTAAATCATAATTATTTGTTATATCAAATCTATAACTCGGGATGATAACTTTTTTAGCTTTGAAAGATATACCTAAATCAATGAGTATAGATTTAATCTTTTTGATACCAATGTCTATTCCCAATATTCTTTTAAAAAGCTTAGCATCAAAGTCAAATGATTTCATTTTTGTTAGTTTATGTTTATGGCTTATCTTAATAATTTTACATTTATCTAAATCAGTAACTTGAGATAATAAGTAATGCACTCTCGAAAGAGCGAAATCGGCCAAGTTATAATCGACACCTCTTTCAAATCTGTAAGAAGAATCAGTTTGTATTCTATATTTTCTTGATAATGCTCTGACTACATCTGGTAAAAAAAATGCACCCTCAAAAAGGATATTTTTTGTCTCAATATCAACTTTAGAAATATTGCTTCCAATTACACCTGGTAACGCATGAATTATATTTTTCTCATCTACTATGACTTCGGTTCCTTTTGCGACTATATATTCTTTATTGTCTATGCCTATGAAATTGTTTTTTTTCTGAAGCTTTTCTATACTGAGTTTTCCATGTATTTTGTCTAAGTCGAATGCATGTGTAGGCTGACCAATCTCTAGCATTACATAATTAGAAATATCCACAATAATATTTATGGATGCGATATCAGATTTATCAAGTCTTTCAATAATAAATTTGGGGGTCTTGGCTTTAACATCTATATTCTTAAGCTCCATATATCTATATTCTGGAGAAATAGATGAATCAATATTCTTTATTTTTTTATTTTCTTTTACGTATGTGAATGGAGAGTTGATTGGTTTTTTTATATTTTTTTTATTATATGCCGCAAGATCTCTTGCTGTGCCATAGACAGATAAACAATCACCTCGATTTGGAGTAAATTCGATATCAATAATATAATCATTTTTATTTTTTACTATAGTATCAACTTCAAGGCCAAGCTTTGTTAGGTCGCTTTCAAGAGCGATATTACTCTTGAGTGGAGAGATGTATTCAGCAAGCCAATTTTTACTTATCTTCATAATTATCTAATATTTTTAAATTGTTCCAAGAAATTGATATCGTTTTCAAAAAAGATCCTTAAGTCTTTTATTTGATAAGCTAGCATTGCAAATCTCTCGATACCTAATCCAAATGCAAATCCTGAGTATTTTTTTGGATTAATATTTACATTCTTTAGTACATTTGGATGAACCATGCCGCACCCTAAAACCTCTAACCACTTACCATTAAACATAATATCCATCTCCGCTGATGGTTCTGTGAATGGAAAATATGATGGTCTAAATCTAGTTTTAATACTTTTGCTATTGAAAAACTCTTTTATGAAATTATTCAGAATCCATTTAAGATTACTGAAAGTTATATCTGTATCTACACATAGTCCCTCTATTTGATGAAACATTGGTGAGTGTGTAGGGTCAGAGTCACAACGATAAACTCTTCCTGGAGCCAACACCCTGAATGGGGCATTAGATGTTTCCATTGCATGGATTTGAACAGAAGATGTATGCGTTCTTAAAAGCAATTGACTGTCAAAATAAAATGTATCGTGCATATCACGTGCAGGATGATTTTTTGCTATATTTAGTGATTCAAAATTGTAATGTTCAGTTTCAATTTCAGGTCCATCATGAATATCAAATCCATACTCTAAAAAAATATTTTCTATCTTTTTTATAATCAATGAAATCGGGTGATGGGATCCATTGTTGTGATGTCTAGCTGGTACATCTAAATCTATTTTTTCTGGAACTTCATTCGAAGATCTTAAACTAATAAGTTTAATCTCTATCATGGAAGAGAGAGTATTTTTAATATTATTAAGTTCAGCGCCAAAAGTTTTACGCTTATCTGGGTTAATATTTTTTAGTGATGTAAATAATGAAGTAAGGTGTCCTTTTTTCCCAAGATATTTAGATTTAATTTGAAGTAAATCATGCTCTTTGTTACACGAATCGAGATCTTCTTTTAGTAATTTTTCTAAGTCAGTATGGTTTATATCCATAACAAAAAGAAGTCTTAATTTGGAATTACTGTCTTAACGATATTAGTAAATTTTTCTGGATTATTTGCTGCTATGTCAGCTAACATTTTTCTGTCAATTTCAAGTTCAGACTTATGAAGATAATTCATAAATTGACTATAAGATAAGTTATTAAGTCTAGCTGCAGCATTTATTTTAGTAATCCAAAGAGATCTAAACTGTCTTTTCTTCTGTCTTCTATCACGGTAAGCATATTGCCCGGCTTTGATAACAGCTTGTTTTGCAACTCTATATACACGGCTTCTTGCGCCTTTATACCCTTTAGCGAGTTTAAGTATCTTTTTATGTCTCGCTCCTGCAATTACCCCTCTTTTAACTCTTGCCATCTCTTGATCTCCTTAGTAAGGCAACATGCGGTTTATTGCAGCTTTATCTGCAGGACTAATTACCAGATCATCTCTTAGATGTCTTTTTCTTTTAGTGCTTTTCTTTGTAAGAATGTGACTGCGGTGAGATTGACCTCTTTTTACGCTACCGGTCGGTGTTTTTTTAAACCTTTTTGCAGCTCCGCTATGTGATTTCATTTTTGGCATAATCTCTCTTACTAAATATTTCGGGTAGTATAGCCTATTTATTTCTTGGGCGCTATAACCATTACTATTTGTCTACCTTCAAATGCTGGCTTTTGTTCTATTAACCCATATTCAAATAGGTCCTTTTCTACTCTTTCAAGAAATTCACGACCAATTACTTGATGCGCTGCTTCCCTTCCTCTAAATCTCATAGTGATTTTAGCTTTATCTCCACCTTGTAAGAATTTGATTAGATTTTTTAGTTTAACCTGATAATCTGCTTCTTCAGTCCCGGGCCTGAACTTAATCTCTTTTACTTGTATTTGTTTCTGTTTTTTCTTTGCTGCATGTGCTTTTTTAGATTGTTCAAACTTATATTTGCCAAAATCCATAACTCTACAGACTGGAGGTGTTTGGTTAGCAACTATTTCTACAAGATCTAATTCCTCGCTTTTGGCTATCTCAAGTGCTTTTGCTTTTGTAACAACACCTACTTGATCGCCTGAGGAAGATATTAAGCGTACTTCTGTTGCATTGATACGATCATTAATTCGCATCCTTTTAATATTCGATATGGTATTTCTCCTTTAAAATTAATCTATCTCCTTCTTAATCAATTCACTAAATTTTTCGGTGCTCATGGTGCCTAAATCATTGCCAGCTCTGTCTCTGACGCTTACTGTTTTACTCTGAAGCTCCTTATCACCGATAATAATCATGTATGGTACCCTAGTCATTGCATGATTTCTAATCTTATAACCTATCTTTTCATTACTTAAGTCACATTCTGACCTAAGACCTAATCCTTGTAATTGTTCATTGAGAGACGATGTGTATTCTCTCTGAGTATCTGTAATATTGAGCAATATGACTTGAACGGGTGACAACCATAAAGGTAGATTCCCTGAATAATGTTCAATCAATATACCAACAAATCTCTCTAATGATCCAAGAATTGCTCGATGTATCATGACAGGAACCTCTTTATTTCCATCGGAATCTATATATGATGCATCTAAACGCCCGGGCATAGAAAAATCAAGCTGTATAGTGCCTAGTTGCCACACCCTTCCTAGAGAGTCTCTAAGTGAGAAGTCAATCTTAGGTCCGTAAAATGCCCCATCACCAGGGTTCACAGTAAAATCAATCTTGTTTGACTCCAAAGCTTTTTTGAGGCTACTTTCAGCTTTATCCCATATTTCTTCTGACCCAACTCTTTTTTCTGGTCGAGTAGATAGCTCAATTTTCAAATCATTGAATCCAAATCTTTCATAAATACTCTTTATATCATTGATTAATAATGATATTTCATGTTCAATTTGATCAGATGTGCAAAAAATATGCGCATCATCTTGAGTGAAAGCCCTTATGCGTAACAAGCCATGAAGAGTACCTGATGGTTCATTCCTGTGAACTACACCAAATTCTGCATATTTTAGTGGCAAGTCCTTATAACTCTTTAATCCTTGATTAAATACCTGGATGTGTCCAGGACAACTCATAGGTTTGATGGCAAATTCCTTCTTTTCTGAGCCAACATCGAATATTAAATCACCAAATTTATCTAAATGCCCAGATTTTTTCCATAAAGATTTATCAAGTATTTGTGGTGTATTTATGATCTTATAGCTGTTTTTTCTTAAATGGTGCGTGATGAAGTCTTTGATAAGGTTAAATACTGTCCATCCCTTATCATGCCAAAATACCATACCTGGTGACTCCTCTTGAAAGTGAAACAGATCAAGTTTTTTACCTAAAAGCCTATGATCTCTCTTTTCTGCCTCATCTAGAGATTTAAGGTATGCATCTTGTGAGTCTGTATCTGGCCATGCTGTTCCATATATCCTAGTAAGTGCTTGATTTTCAGAATTACCCTTCCAATAAGAACCCGATGTTTTCATAAGTTTAAAGGCTTTGATATGTTTTGTATTAGTTAAATGAGGACCTCTACACATATCGACGTATTCCTCATGATGGTATACAGCAATGATTTCTTCCTCATTAATTTCTTTAAGTAATTCAATCTTATAGGGTTCTTTTCTATCTTTAAATATACTAATAGCTTTATCTTTCGATACAACTTCTCGTTTGATTGAATAGTTCTTTTTTGCAAGCTTTCTCATTCGATTTTCAATTATTTGTAGATCTTTTTCCGTGATTGGATTTTTTGATAAAATGTCATAATAAAACCCGTTTTCTATTACAGGACCAATGACCATTTTTACTTCAGGATAGATTTGTTTTATTGCGTGACCGAATATATGGGCACATGTATGTCTAAGTATATCTAGACCATCCTTATCGTCAGTAGTGATAGGCTCTATAATCGAATTATTTGTAACTAAATCAGATAGATCTCTTGGTGCATCATCTACATGTGCTGCAACTATATTTTTCTCTTTAAAATATTTTTTTATTACATCTTCAAGAATTGCATTATCATCTACTTCTATTTTTTTATTATTAATTATAACTTTCATTATTTCTTTACTAAATTAGGCACGATTGGACTCGAACCAACGACCTCCACCATGTCAAGGTGGCGCTCTAACCAAGCTGAGCTACGCGCCTGTAAGAATTGGTAAATTAACATGTCATTGATGTGTAGACAAGAAAACCATTAAGATTTTGCTTTTGGAAACATTAGATATTTTTCTTGTAATTCATTAATTTGGTCCCTAATTTTAGCTGCTTGCTCAAACTCCAAGTTCTTTGCATGATTATACATCTCTTTTTCAAGTTGAGAAATTATTGATGTGACATTATCACTATTTACTTTAGTAAATTTTTTCTTACTACTGCTGACTAGCTGTAACTTATCAAGTGCATCGTTTTCAATATATGAGTCTTCGTCCAGAGCTTGACGTATATCTTTTTTAATGCTGACAGGTTGAATATTATTGTCTTCGTTGTACTGCATCTGTATGTCTCTTCTTCTTGAGGTTTCATCCATCGCTCTTTTCATAGATCCTGTTATATTGTCGCCATACAAAATACATCTTCCGTTTATATTTCTAGCAGCCCTTCCTATAGTTTGAATTAAAGATCTATCTGATCTTAAAAAACCTTCTTTGTCGGCATCAAAAATCGATACCAGCTCAACCTCAGGAATATCTAAACCTTCACGTAAAAGATTAATGCCAACTAAAACATCAAACTCCCCTTTTCTTAAATCTCTGATAATCTCAACTCTTTCTACAGTGTCAATATCTGAGTGAAGATATTTCACTTTTATATTATGTTCTTGCAGGTATTCGGATAAGTTTTCAGACATTTTTTTTGTTAATGTTGTTATAAGTACTCTGTTTCCATTCTTTGTAACTTTATGGATTTCAGATAAAACATCTTCCACTTGACTAGATGAAGGTCTAACTTCAATAATAGGATCTATTAAGCCAGTAGGTCGTATCACTTGTTCAATGATAGCTGTTGATTTATCAAGTTCATATGGTCCTGGTGTTGCTGAAACATAGATGGTCTGGAAATTATATTCCTCAAATTCATCAAATTTTAACGGACGATTGTCCATAGCTGATGGAAGACGAAATCCATAATCTACAAGAGTTTGTTTTCTTGATTGATCTCCTCGATACATACCTCCAAGCTGGGGGACTCCAACGTGACTCTCATCGATAATTACTAAACCGTCATCTGGCATATAATCTAAAAGACAAGGTGGAGGGTCACCAGGATTTCTCCCTGATAAATACCGAGAATAATTTTCAATGCCAGAACAATAACCCATCTCTTTCATCATTTCTAAATCATAATTGGTTCTTTCTCTTATTCTTTGTTCTTCTATAAGCTTAGAGTTATCTGAAAAATATTTTATTCTCTCTTTGAGTTCTTTTTTTATTTTTATCATTGCATCATCAATCTTGTGTTGAGGCGTTACATAGTGTGTTTTCGGATAAACTGTGACTCTATTAAGTTGTTTAACCACATCCCCAGTTAAAGGATCAAAAAGAAATATATTTTCTATTTCATCCCCAAATAAATCAACTCTGATAGCATGCTTTTCAGAATCACCAGGAAATATATCTATGACTTGACCCTTTACCTGATATGTTCCCCTTCTAAGTTCAATATCATTTCTTACATACTGTAGCTCTGTAAGCTTTCTAAGAATGTCTCTTTGATGAATAACATCACCTTTTACAACGTGAAGTATCATTTTGAAATATGTCTCTGGATCCCCCAGACCATAGATAGCTGATACAGTTCCTACTACTATCGCATCTTTTCTTTCAGTTAGTGATTTTGTTGCTGATAATCTCATTTGTTCAATATGTTCATTAAGAGATGCATCTTTTTCAATAAATGTATCTGATACTGGAACATATGCCTCGGGCTGATAATAGTCATAATAAGAGACAAAGTATTCAACAGAATTATTTGGGAAGAATTCTCGCATTTCAGCATAGAGTTGTGCAGCAAGTGTTTTATTAGGAGCCAATACAAGAGTAGTTTTGTTAGTTTGAGAGATAATATTGGCCATGGTGTATGTCTTTCCTGAGCCTGTTACCCCAAGAAGTGTCTGATGACTTAGGCTTTTTGATATGCCGTCAACTAGAGCTTTGATCGCCTTTGGCTGATCTCCATTTGGTTTCATGTTAGATTTTAAGGTTAGTCTTTTCATGATAATGTTTTCCGCTCACTTACTTAATTAATACATTCATGATATTATAACCTTTTTATAGGAACACTATTGAAATTTTCAAAACGTATAAATTTAATTCAGCCATCTTCTACAATGGCATTAACATCTAAAGCAAATGAACTCCGCCAGAAAGGTGAAGATATAATTGTACTCACTGTTGGCGAACCTGATTTTGATACACCAAAATATATTAAAGATTCAGCTAAAATTGCTATAGATAATGGTATGACCAAATATACAGCTGTTGACGGAACGCTTTCACTCAAAAAGGCCATAATTAAAAAATTTAAATCGGAGAATAATTTAGATTACGGTTTAGACGAAGTGGTTGTTTCAGCAGGCTGTAAACAATCTATATTCAACTTCCTTCAAGTTATTATTGATAATGGTGATGAAGTTATTATACCTCAGCCATACTGGGTCTCATATGCAGATATGGTTAAATATTCTGGTGGAGTACCTGTTATGTTAGAGACAGAATATGAAAATAATTTTAATATTAATATTGATGAATTTAAAAGTCTCATAAATGAAAAAACCAAACTTTTTATGATTAATAGTCCAAATAATCCGAGCGGTAAATATTATGATTCAAAGTTATTAAATGAATTGGCGTCAGTGCTTTTAAATCATAAAAATATATTTATCTCATCTGATGACATTTATGAGCATATACATTGGTCTGACGAAAAATTTCATAATATACTCAACGTTGCTCCTCTTCTAAAAGAACGCACGGTTATTCTCAATGGGGTTTCAAAGGCATACTCTATGACAGGGTGGAGAATAGGATATGCTGCAGGCAACAAAGAAATTATTAAAAAAATGAAAACCCTTCAGTCACAAAGCACTTCATGTGCTAGTTCGATATCTCAAGCTGCAGCGGAAGCGGCTTTAAGTAACGCTTGTCTTGAGCTGCCCGATATGAATAAACAATACAAAGAAAGGCATGATTTTGTTGTATCAGAATTAAATCAAATTGAAGGTGTAGAATGCAAGCCTACTGATGGGACATTTTATGTTTTTCCATCTTTTAAAAATTTTATTGAGAAAAGTGAAATTGTCTCAAATGATAAAGAACTAGCTTTATATATTTTAGAAAAATCAAAAGTTGCTGTTGTGCCAGGAAGTGCCTTTGGTATAGAAGGTCATATAAGAATATCTATTGCTATCGACATAGATTCTTTAAAAAATGCAATGGAACGGCTTAAAAACACTTTGACTCTATAATTTTGCAGCTCTTTTTCTTTCGTGCGGATCTAAATATTTCTTTCTTAGCCTCAAGCTCATAGGAGTTACCTCTAATACTTCATCCTCATCTATGTAGGCCATCATTTGTTCTAATGACATTTTTCTTGGTGGTACTAATTTCACTGCTTCGTCAGTACCTGATGCGCGAACATTTGTTAATTGTTTACCTTTTAAAATATTAATTTCAAGGTCATTCGGTCGATTATGTTCACCAACAATCATACCTTGATAAACTTTTGTTTGTGGGTCAATAAACATAATTCCACGATCCTGAAGATTGAATATCGCATATGCTACTGAAGTTCCTGTTGAATTAGCAATAAGTACACCGTTTCTTCTAGATGCAACATCACCTTTGTATTCATTATAACAGTCAAACAATCTATTAATCACTCCTGTCCCTCTTGTTTCTGTCAAAAACTGGCTTTGATAGCCTATTAGTGATCTTGATGGGCATTTAAATATTAATCGAGTTTTACCAGAAATATTTGTCATATCTATCATTGATGCTTTTCTCTTATTCATACTATCGATAACGGTACTTGAGTATTCATCATCAACATCTATTATGACTTCCTCGATTGGTTCTAGTTTTTGATCTTTTTCATTAACCTTGTAAACTACTTTTGGTCTTGATACAGTTAATTCAAAGCCTTCTCTTCTCATTGTTTCAACAAGGACGCCGAGTTGAAGCTCTCCTCTTCCACCAATTTCGAATGAATCTCTTTGATCATTTTCATTAAAAGAAATAGCCACATTAGTCTCGTCTTCAGCTAGAAGTCTTTCTCTTATAAGAGTTGATGTAACTTTTTTACCTTCTAAGCCAGATATTGGTGAATCATTAACTGTTATAGTGATAGACATTGTTGGAGGATCAATAGGTGTGGATTTAATTGGCGTATCATTCATATCATTACATATCGTGTCCGATACAGATGTTTCAGCTAGCCCAGCAATACAAATTATATCTCCTGCATATACAGTATCTACAGGAATTCTCTCTGTTCCCTCATATTTAAATAATTTTGTTAAACGGCCAGATTCAACTCTTTGTCCTGAAAGATTAATGGCTTTAACATTATCATTAACTTTTGCAGAACCTTGTTCTACTCGACCAACTAAACATCTTCCTAAATATTTATCAGATGTAAGTAATGTACACAGCATTGCAAATGGTTTGTCTTGGCTGACTTTTGGCTCTTCAACATAATCTAAAATCAAATCAAGCATTTCATGGAGATTATCTTGTTTTTTATCTAAATCAGAAGTACACCACCCGTCTCTTCCAGATGCATATAAAATTGGAAAATCTAATTGCTTATCTGTTGCGTCTAATGAAACGAAGAGGTCGAAAACATCATCTATTACTTTATCTGCTCTACTATCAGTTTTGTCAATTTTATTGACTACAACTATAGGTCTTAGCCCTTGAGCTAGCGCCTTTGATAATACAAATTTAGTTTGTGGCATCGCGCCTTCAGCTGCATCGACTAACAGTATTACTCCATCTGTCATACTTAATACTCTTTCAACTTCTCCACCAAAATCTGCATGGCCCGGAGTATCGATAATATTGATGCGGGTATTTTTCCATAAAACAGAAGTAGGTTTTGCTAAGATAGTAATACCTCTCTCTTTTTCTAAATCTCCGGAATCCATAACGCGCTCTGATACCACTTTATTTTCTCTAAAAATACCTGCTTGCATCATTATAGAATCAATAAGTGTTGTTTTACCGTGATCTACGTGAGCGATAATTGCTATATTTCTAATTTGTTCCATGGATATTAGTTTCTCAAGAAAAGATTTTTCAGCACTATACTACACAATGCCCTGCAAGTCCTCAAAAGTTGAAATTGAATAAGAATTCATTCTCCTCGGGACGGACTCGAACCGCCGACCTGGTGATTAACAGTCACTCGCTCTACCAACTGAGCTACCGAGGAATAATGACAAGATATTAATAAAAAAGCATCTAATCTTCAATCTTTATTTAAATAGATTGAATTTAGTATTTATTTTCAGATAGATTGCTGATTTAAATACTAACATTTATCTTCTTTTCAGGCATATTATTTTTCAATGCAGATCTTTTTTAAAGAAATGTCTTTTAATAATCTGTATGTTAATATTTGCATTGTATATGACGTATGTAATCACAGAAAATTGTATAAAATGTAAATACACAGATTGCGTAGAAGTTTGCCCTGTGGACTGTTTTCATGAAGGACCAAATTTTCTAGTAATAAATCCTGAAGAATGTATTGATTGCAGTCTTTGTGAGCCAGAATGTCCTATAAATGCGATAGTATCTGAAGATGATTTGAAAGATGAGGATAAAAAGTATTTGGAAATAAATACAAGATTATCAGCAACTTGGCCATTAATTACAGAAGCTAAAGCAGCTCCAGACGATGCAAAGGAATGGGAAAATAAACCAGATAAACTTAAGTTATTAGAAGAATAATATTCTATAAATTCTCAGTATTCTCAAATATTTGTGGATGATAATCCTCAAATCTTGTGCAATGTGATAAAAAGGTTAATTTCGCTGTACCAGTAGGTCCATTTCTATGTTTTGCTATATTAATTTCAGCAATATTCTTATCTTCAGAGTTTGGATTATAAACATCATCTCTGTAGATGAACATTACAACATCAGCATCTTGCTCTATAGAACCAGACTCTCGTAAATCTGATAAAAATGGTCTTTTATCATTTCTTTGTTCTAGACTACGGTTAAGCTGGGAAAGTGCAATTATTGGTATATCTAGTTCTTTCGCCAAACTCTTTAATTGTCTAGTAATTGAAGCAATCTCATTTACTCTGTTTTCACTTTTTTCTGGGAGTGTCATTAATTGCAGATAATCTAAGATAATCATGTCAATACCAGTTTCCCTCTTCATTCTTCTAGCTCTTGATCTAAGGGTCATTGGTGTGATACTCCCAGTATCATCGATATATAGGGAACAATCTTGCATCATATCAATAGCTTGGGTAACTGCTCTTGTATCATCATTTGATGATTCATAGTCTCCAGTTCTGATTTTGGAGAACTCTACTGTGCTTAAAGATGATAACATCCTAAGTGCAATAGATTGAGAAGACATCTCTAAACTGAAGAATCCTACTTTCTTCTTCTGATTAAAAACAATATCCTGAGCTATATTCATAGCTAATGCAGTTTTACCCATAGATGGTCGTGCAGCTATTACTACAAGATCAGAATTTTGAAGTCCTCCCATCAATTCATCAAGTTTTTTATATCCAGTTAACAGATAATCAATTATATTATTATTTCTTTTATTATAGATAGAATCCACCATATCGTTTACGATTGGTCCGATTTTAATGAGACCCTCATGTTTTTTTGTGTCAGATGCAATTGAAAATATATCAGCCTCAGCTTTATCAAGAATTGTTCTAAGGTCTTCAGAGCTATCTTCATGAATACTCTCAATTGTTCTAGTGCTGGCACTGATAAGTTTTCTCATCACAGATTTTTCTCTTACAATTTCAGCATACTTGATGATATGTGCAGAAGTTGGAACTGTTTTAGCTAGTTCTTTTAAATACTCAATACCACCAATTTTTAATAACTTATCTCTCGATTTAAGACTTTCCTCAAGAATTAATATATCTAAAGGTTGGTCATTTATTTGAAGGTCATAGATTTCAGAAAAGACATCACGATTTTTTGAATCATAAAAGTCTGCAGGAGTAATAATATTTGATATTTTCTCCCAAGATTCAGAATCAATAATTAAAGATCCTAATAGTGCTTTCTCAGATTCAATTGATATCGGTGTTTTTGGAAGTGAACTCATTACCAGTATATTAGCTGATAAATAATAGATTTAGAATCTTGACTTAGACAGTTTCTTCAGTATCTTCAGATTTTTCAGCAATTATTTCAATATCACATGCAACTTCAGGATGAAGTGAAATATTAGCACGATAAGTTCCAAGTTCTTTTATTGCTCCAGAGGGTAAATTTATTTGTTTTTTTTCAATTACATGACCGTCTTCTTTCATTTTATCTATAATATTTTGAAGTGTTATAGATCCAAACAATTCATTGCTATCCTCTTTTATTTTAACTTTGTGCAACTGATTATAACCATTAAGCTTTTCTTTTAATGACATAGCAATATCTTTAACTTCCTGTTCTTTTTTAATAAGATCATCCTTCATTTTATCAATGATTTCTAAATTTTCACTAGTAGGTGTTAGTGCTGATTGAGTAGGTAATAAATAGTTTCTGGCATAGCCAGCTTTAACATTGATTTCTTCGCCAACTTTACCTAAATGCTTAACATCTTTAAGTAAAACTAACTTCATTGTCTTTTATGATTATCGCAATATGGAATCAATGCTAAAAATCTTGCAATTTTGACAGCTTTATTCATTTTTCTTTGCTCACTAGCATTTAAACCTGAAACTCTACAAGGAATAAGTTTACCCGCTTCAGATATATACTTTTTTATGTAGCCTAAGTTTTTGTAGTCGATTATATTTTTACTTTTATCCATATATTTTATGCTGATTTTAATTGTTCTTTGTTCATGAATGACGGCTCCGTATGAGCGTCTTTTGTATTAATTATCAGATGTCTAAGAATATGATCATTGAATTTAATTAGCTCATTCAATTGGTCTATTATCTTATTATCAGCTTTGAAATTGATTAATATGTATCTAGCCTTATTCTCATTATTAATATCATAAGACATCTTTAGAGAGCCCCAATCTTCATATCTGTCAATTGAACCGTTATTTTCAGTAATTACCGACTTATACTTATCAATCGTCTGATTTGTGAGGGTATCTTCACCGACCGAAAACATTAATACTAATTCATAATTTTTCATAATTTTACCTAGGAAGATACTACAGTACTAAGTTAGTTTTTTCAAATATTGACTGCATTATTTATCTATATTTTGCAACTTCATATAATACAATACCACAAGCAACCGAAATATTGAGACAGTCTACAGAGCCTGCTATAGGTATTGAAAATAAATCATCACATGAAGCCTTTAAAGATCTTGAAATCCCTACATCTTCAGAGCCCATAATAACGCATACACCCTCATAATCTAATACTCGAATTTCACGATAATCTGAGCGGGCTTTGTGGTCTGTACCAAGTATTTTTATATTATTTTGTTTTAATTTTTTGACAATTCCATTTAAATCATTTGATTCATAAATATACAAGCCTGATGTACCACCACATGATGCCTTATGGACTGCAGGTGATATAGGAGCTGAATTTGATTTTCTTTTAATTATTAAATTACAGCCGACTGCATTAGCTGTTCTGATGCATGCTCCTAAATTCCCAGGGTCTTTAATTTGATCTAAAATTAAAATAAATGGCTTCTTATTTATATTAAGAAAGTTATCTAAATTAAATACTGATAAATTTGCATCTTCTAATTCACACACAACTCCTTGATGTTTTGTTGTCTCACATAACAATGTTAACTTATCAACTGACACTTCTTCAGTATATAAACTAGAGTTTATAGCTTTTTGATATAGTAATAATAAATTTTTACTTGTTGCACCTTTTTTAAAATAGATTCTCTTTATCCTTTTCTCATCTGAATTTATAATATTTGATATAGCATGAATACCATAGATATATCTTGTTATGATATCAGGCATCAAAGATATTTATTTTTTGAATAATTTCATTTCTTGCAGGTCCTGTCGATATGATATCAACAGATGTATCTGCTAAATTTTCTATAGTTTCAATATATGCCTTAGCATTTTTTGGGAGATCATTATATTTTGTAATACCAACTGTGGATTCATTCCACCCATTGAGTTTTATTAATTTTAAATTTTCAACCTCAAATGTTTCATAATTTATGGATCCATAATCGACACAAATAGAAATTTCATCAAAATTATCTAATACATCAATTTTCGTCAATGCTATACCTGATAAATTATTAAGACGGATAGATTTTTTTAAAACTTTCAAATCAAGCCAACCACATCTCCTTGTTCTTCCTGTAGTAGCTCCTATTTCTCCGCCAATTTTGCCTATCTTCTGACCGATATCATTATGTAGTTCTGATGGGAAAGGGCCATGACCTACTCGTGTTGAATAAGCTTTTGTGATACCTAGACCGTACTTAATAAGAGACATATTAGCACCAGTCCCTGATACAACTCCTGACAGTGTTGTATTAGATGAAGTTACATAAGGAAAGGTCCCATGATCTACGTCAAGCATAGTACCTTGGGCCCCTTCAAAAACAACTCCGCCTTCTTTACATAAATCATTAATATACTCATCCGTATTAATTATGTATTTTGATATTTTATTATATTTTTCTAATAATTCTCTAGCCACTGAATTAGTATCTATGCATTTAGATTTAAAATAGTTTTCTAAGATAAAATTATGATACTCCATTAAACTATCTAATTTTTTTAGAAAAATGCTTTCATTTTTTAGGTCAAGCAATCTAATGCCTTTTCTAGAAATTTTATCTTCATAGCTTGGACCAATCCCTCTCCCTGTTGTGCCTATTGATTTTTTTCCAAGCTTTCTTTCTCTAGCCTGATCGAGTGCAATATGCGTTGGCAATATAAGATGGCAGTTTTCACTAATAAAGAGCTTATTAGATAATGTAATTCCATTATCTTCAAGTTCAGTAATTTCAGTGATTAATGCATCAAGAGATACTACGACTCCATTGCCTATAACAGACTTTACATTATCACGAAGGATTCCTGAGGGTATCAAGTGAAGAATAAATTTTTTATCATTTATGACAAGTGTGTGCCCAGCATTGTGCCCACCTTGAAACCTAACACAAGCTTTTGCATTCTCTGATAATACATCTACAACTTTACCTTTTCCCTCATCGCCCCAATGAGTTCCAATTAAGAAAATATTATTTTTCATATATTGTTACTACATCTTTTAAATCTACACTAAAGCCAGTCGCATTCCTGATAGTTCCATCTTTAAGTAGATATGATTCATAACGTCCTCCAAAAGCAATAGGTTTACGCAGCTTTTCTGCATAAAATGTATAATTAAAGCTTGTCTCATAATCCATTGAGTTAAGAGAGCATAAGTCTATAATTATTTCTATATTTTTGAGGTTTTTAATCTTATTAGTTATCGATTTTAAACTCTTGATATTCAGTTGAGACTTATAATTATATTTTTTTGAAAAGTCATTAATTTGTTTTATGATATTTGCTGTACCAGCTAGCTTTAATAAATCATGCAATTCATTTAGTTTTCTGCTGGAAAGTTTTTTAGTCTTGTAGTATTGATTTATTTCATCTATAGACTTAAGGCTTATTAAAGCAATAAGTTGCTTTTTTTCATTATCATTGAGCTTAAGACTTTTTATATACGTGTTAATAAAGAATGAGTCGTTTAATTCAATTATTATTCTTTTGGTTTTCGATAAGTTTATTATCTCATAACACATCTTCAATAAATTAATATCAATATCATCAGATATATTTCCAAAGTATTCAGCACCAACTTGAAAAGGGTTATTTCGATCAAATGATGATTCTGATTCTCTGTAAATATCACCCATATAAGAAAACTTATTTGATTTATTTTTTTTATATGACTGATAATCTAATCGTGATATTTGAGGAGTAATATCAGCCCTTATACCTAATTCTTTTCTATCAGAAAGTGATATTGTATAGTTTTTCAAATTATCACCATTGAGATTATTAAGATTATTCAAAGAATCTATTACCGGAGTCACGACAAATTCATATTTATACTTGTTGAATATTTTCAATACTGAAGTTTTCAGATTTTGAAATAAAAGAGCTTCTTCGCCAGTGTAATATTCAATTCCATCAGGTATAAGAAATTTTTGTGAGTTCATGTCTACAGCACCAAATAATATATAATCAACCCAAAGATAATACATGCAAGACCAATCATTCTCAATGATTTATCATCCATATCTATTATTGAGGAAAGAAAATTTTTGAACTTATTTGGATATATAAGTGGAATAATGCCTTCAATAATTAAAATAAATGCAAAAACTATTGCTACTGTTTCTAAAGTTGTTATTTTGTAACACCATCAGTGTCATTAAAATACTTAAAGAAATCAGAATCTGGTTTTAGAAGTATCATATTGCCTTTATCATTAAATGTTGATTTATATGCCTCTAAACTTCTATAAAATGAGTAAAAGTCAGGACTAGCAGAAAATGCATCAGCATAGATTTGTGTAGACTGAGCATCACCTTGTCCTTTTATTTCTTGAGACTCTCTATAGGCCTCAGCTAAGATTGTTTCGGACTCACGCTCAGCGAGAGAAGTAATCCCCTTTGCTTCTTCTTTACCTTTAGATCTAAATGATTTAGCTACTGTAGCTCTTTCTTTCACCATACGAGCATATACAGAGTTACTGACCTCGCTTGGCAAATCCACTTTTTTAAGCCTTACGTCAACCACAGTAATTCCTAATGTCTGAGACAATTGGTTTGCTTCTTTTGTTACTTTAGCCATTATCTCCACTCTATCACCAGATACCACATCATTAACTGTTCGTTTACTAAACTCACTTTTTGTTAAATCATTAACTATTTGTGATAAACGATTAACCCCGATTCTCTCATCACCCTTAGATGATCTGTAGAAGTTCCTAGGATCAGATATTCTCCACTTAACAAATGAATCAACTATAACGTTTTTCTTCTCACTTGTAAGAAACTGTTCTGGTTTAGAGTCCATTGTTAATAGCCTCGAATCATATTTTTTAACATTATTCAAAAAAGGAATCATAAAATACAAACCGGGCTCATTATAGGTCGTTACGATCTCACCTAATCTGAATTTTATAACAACTTCCCTTTCATCAACTATAAATGTTGAAGATATTGCAATTAACACAAGAGCTATTAATCCCGTAACTAAGTTTCTACTATTCATTATATAAGTCTCTTTTTCTTAGATTAAAATTATTTTTATTTGCATTTATACGATCCATTATGCTGGTTTCATTATCTGATTCTTGTATTTCATTATTGACTCTGGGCTGCTTGTTGTTGTTAATAAGTTGATCTAGCGGAAGATACATCAAGTTATTGCCGCCTTCAATATCAATCATAACTTTACTGCTATTAGATAAAACTGATTGAACCGCTTCAATATATAATCTTTCTTTAGTAACGTCAGGGGCTTTTTTATATTCATTATACAATTGAGTGAACCTAGATGCTTCACCCTCTGCTGCATTGATTAACTTAACTCTATATGCTATGGCTTGCTCCAACATTTGCTTTGCTTCACCTCTTGCAAGTGGAATAATTTCATTTCTATATGCCTCAGCTTCATTGATATATCTTTGCTCATCTTCTCTTGCTTTAATTGCATCAGAAAACGCATCCTGAACTTGCTCGGGTGGCTGTGCTTCTAAAATATTGAGTGTTTGAATATTTACACCAGCTCCATAGCTATCAAGAACACCCTGAAGTAATTTTTTAGTATCTGCAGCTACACCAGTCCTACCTTCAGTGATAATATAATCCATTGTATTTTGACCCATAACTTCTCTGATAGCGCTCTCCCCGGCTTGTGAGACAGTTACATCTGGTTCGCGTAGATTAAATATAAAGTCACTAGCATCTTTTATGTCATACTGTATTGCAAAACTTATACTTACAATATTCTCATCCTCTGTGAGCATCACAGCTTTTTGTTGAACAGATCTAAGATTACTCACATCCACAATTTCAACAGCTTGTATAAATCTCGGATACCAATGAGGCCCGGGCATGGTTATCTCGTTAAAGCCACCAAACTGAAGAACGACACCTCTTTCTCCGTCGTTTACGATGTAGATTCCAGATAAAAGGTAAACTACTAGAATGATTGCAGATAAAAATCCCGCGCTTTTTTGAGAGGAAGGTGGAGCTGGAGCCTCCTTTACCGCCCAGTAGATCGTCTATTGTTTTTTTAAAATCTTTGAATAACTCCATCTAAACTAGAGTTATTCTTGTTTCTGCCCCAAGGGTCTTTATTACCAGGTTCGTTCCATGCCATATATATTATCTCCAGTTAGATAATATACCATAGATATCAGCTCATCAATTTTATATTAGTTTAATTTAATATTTTTTTAATATAATCAAAAAGACTGTGGTAATTATTCTCAGGATATGAAAATCGATAGTCGATCTTGAATTTATTCATCCAAGTTACTTGCCGTTTAGCGAGCTGCTGAGTTGCTACTGTTATTGACGAATTTAGCATCATCGAGAGAAATGTCTTTATTGAGGAACTGTAGAGTTTCCTTGTAACCTATTGCTTTCATACATTGAGTCTTATTATTTAAATTAAATTTGCTCAATAGATTTTTTACTTCCTCAATCAGTCCATCATTCAACATACCAGAAGTTCTTTTCTTTATACTTTCCCTCAAAAATTCTCTATCATCAATAGTAATAAAAATAATATGAATTTTTAGATTTTTTTCTTTATACAAACCTTTAAAATTATGTTTATTATTTTTATTTGATATCAAGCGCTCTAAAAGTTTTTCTATACGATATGAATCGTTAATATTAATTTTATTAATCAAAGCAGGATTAAAACCAGAGATAGCCTTAACTATTTGTTCATTAGTATATTGGTTTTGTATGAATTTGATAAGTTTTAAGTCCGTATCCGATACATTATACTCATGAGAAAGTCCATTTAACAATTGATAGACATACATCATGGAGCCGCCAGTAATTAGTGGAATTTTATTTGATGATAATATTTCATTAATACATTTATTTGCATCTTTACAATATTGAGAAACATTATAATCCATTGTAGGTTCAAGAATGTTAATTAAATGATGCTTGTATTTGTTTAATTCTTCTTTTAAGGGCTTTGCTGTTCCTATATTTAACCCTTTATACGTAGAATACAAATCTGCATTAATTATTTCAAAAGGGAATTTACTCATCAACTTCATAGCTAAATTTGATTTCCCAGAAGCGGTAGGTCCAATAAGGATAAAAATATTATTCATACAATATTGATAGATATTATTCGTTCTTTAGAAAGTAATTGAAAATTAATTATAATATTTGGTTTAGAGATTTGTTTAGGAATTATTTCAGGCCATTCGATAAAATGAAGAGCGTCTTGATCTAAATTATCATAGAACCCTATGTCATTAAGCTCGGCTGGTTTTGTGATTCTGTATAAATCATAATGATATATCATTATTTTATTAATTAGATATGTATTTACTATTCCAAATGTTGGGCTAGAGGTATTTGTAAAAGCATATTTATATTTAAGATAATTTTGAACAAAGGTTGTTTTTCCAGAACCAAGCTCCCCTTTCAAAAATATTACCATTCTATTATTGTCATAAAGATTGATGTTTCTAAAAAGTGATTCATAATCACTAAGATTTTTAATGAGGTAATTTTTATTTTCCATACGTTAGTTCGCTATATTTATTTGATAACATTGATGGTGTAATATTCTTATTTTTTGATTCCTGATAGAGGACATCAGATGTATAAGAGTGAAAAACAACACTTTTTATACAAGCATCAAGATTATTTTTAAATAATGCTGTTTCCGTTAATAAAATTCCACAAAGCGTATCGCCCATACCTGCAGTCCCCATTTTATAATTACCGTCCATGCAGGTATAAAATCTATCCCCATCGAATATAATTGATCCTGAACCTTTAAGTATTATAAGGCAATTAAATAAATCATATAACTTACGAGCTGCTTTATATCTATCTGATTGAACTTCTGATACCGAGATATTCAATATTCTAGCTGCTTCTCCTGGATGAGGTGTGATAATTAATTTATCTGAGTATGCCTTATTTTTATCTATATAACTTAGTGCTCCTGCATCAATTATCAATGAACTAAATGAATTAATATTCTCCAGCGCAACTTCGACATATGGCTTAACATCATTAGTACCTGGACCAATTAATACATGTTTGACTGTTCCAATGTTATCTTTAAAATCAGATATCGAAAATGGCTTTGCGATGATCTGAGGCATAATCATTGGTAAAGTATGGGCATACTCAGAGTCTGTATAAATTTGTAGATACTTTGATCCAGTTTGAATGGCTGCTGAGGCAGCAAGTATCATCGCTCCATGATACGGTTTTTCTCCTGCAACAATACAACTTACTCCATTTGATTTCTTATGTGTTGAATGCGATTCTTCATAATAATAGTCCTTAGATTTAATATATGAATCATTACCAAATTTATTATTAGCAGTTACTAAATAATTCTTAGATGTAATCTCTGCATTTATAAGCTTACAAATAGTGATTTCTTTCCAAGAGTCCCTGCCTTGATTAGTAAAAAGGCCTCTTTTCAAAGTTAATAATGAAATTAAAAGCTCACATCTAAGGCTTACAGGCATAGATTGTCCAGTAGCATGGTTAAGTCCACTTGGCATATCCACAGAAATTACTTTCGATGATGATTTATTAATTGATTTAATTAGATCTATTGAATTGTTATCAAGGTTTCTATTTAATCCGTATCCAAAAATACCATCTATGATATATGCATAACTATCGCATGCATCATAGGCTTGAATAATAAAATTATTTAAGTCATATTTTTTAACATATTCTAGATGGGTGTTTTTTTGTACAAAAAAAATTGAGATATTATATTTTAGATCTAAGAGTTTATGTGCAGTAAATAAAGTATCGAGACCATTATGACCAGGTCCACAAATGAAAAGAATACTGTCTGTTTTTTTTACTAATTTCTTTAAGATTTTACAGATATAATCTGAAGCTTCATTTATTAAATAATCTTTATCAATAGAAGTATATTTATTTTCAATATCTTTTATCCCTTGATAATCAATATCAGGATGAAAATATATATTTGCCATTAATAGTTTATTTTACTTTGAAATAAATAATGAAAAGATGTTTGTATTAGCTGATTGATTAAATTATCTTCACTATTATATTTTTGGATTTTCATATTCTCATATTCTTCATTATTCAACTTATAAATAGAAGATATATCATCTACCAAACCAAGTGCTTTGGCCTGATTGCCAGTATAAAATAGGCCTGAATAAATAAGTTTATCATCAGGATTGATTTTATCTTTTCTGCTACTTTTTAGGTCATTGATAAACTGAGTGTGAATCTCATCTGTTAAGCTTTTTACATGATCATATTGTTTTGATGTTAATTCATGAAATGGGTCTAATATTAATTTATTTTCTCCAGAATAAATTGTTCTTGACTTAATACCCAGATTATTAAATAAACGTCTTATATCATAACTATCTAACCTTACCCCAATGGAACCCACTATGCTCGTTTCCGATGCAATAATATGATCAGCTGCCATAGCTATATAATAACCGCCAGATGCACCGACATCCTCTATTACAGATATGATCTTCTTATTCGATGTGTTTTTAATTTTAACAATTTCGTCATAAATAATCTTAGATTGAGTTGCACTTCCACCTCCGCTATTGATTTTAATAATAATAGCTGATGCATTTATATTTTGACTTGCTCTTTGCAAGAGAGGAATAATCTTCTCGGCACTAGATTGAGTCTCTGATGAAATTAGTCCATTTATTTCAATCATAGCAACATGTGGATCATTAAAATTAATATCTTTTGCCATCGGAGCAAAAAAGACAATAGAAAAAATAACTAATACAAATAATGATCTAAAAATAAGCTTATTCCGATAATCTCGCTTTCTTTCTGCTAAGAGTGCAGAGACTATATCATTTAATGTTTTATCGTTTTCACTCATTATCTTTCTCTAATACTGATAATACTTCTTTTAAGTCATCAGGTAAATCTAATATAAATTCATATTTTTTATCATAGTAGAAAGACAAGTAATACGCATGCAAGAATAACCTTTTTAAATTTAATTCTTTATTAATCTTTTTACTATTTAATATATCATATTTGCTATCGCCCACTACAGGATGTCCAATAGATGATGTATGAACTCTAATTTGATGGGTTCTGCCTGTTTCGATCTCGATCTCAACAAATGAAAAAGATTTATACTTTTGTAGAAGAGTTATCTTGGTATATGCCTCTCTTCCATCATCTTCATTCACTATCATTTTTTGATACTTAACATCTTTTTCTATCTTTGATTCTATTTCAATAATTTCCTTGTCTAATACTCCTACTAATAAAGCATAATATTTTTTCTTAACATTTTTATTCATTAGTTTTTTACCTAAGTCGGATGCTACCTGATAATTTTTTGATACTAGGAGACAGCCGGAGGTATTTTTATCTAAACGATGAACCAATGATAAATTAATATTATTTTGAGCCTTTCTTAATGAAGATAAGAAATCAACTTCTTGATTAGTCCCTGAATGGACTGATATGCCATATGGTTTATCAATTAATAAGAAATTTTCATTTTCATAATGTATATATTCGTTGGTATTTAATAAGATTTTATCTGCTATTACATTCTCCTGAAGAAGATATGGTGGTATTCGTATGAGGTCATTATCTGAAATTCTATAGGATACTTTACTACGCTTCTTATTGACCCTGACTTGCCCACTTCTCACGAGCTTATAAATAAGACTTTTTGGTAAGCCTTTTAGCCTTTTAATCAAGAAATTATCAAGTCTTTGTCCGCTTAGTTCTTGATTTATTTCAAAAATATTAGATTTTTTCATCATCTGATTATCTATTTTAGATTGATGATAGCATCAATCATTGCTATATTAGTGTTTTATAAAGTTCAAATGTATTAACATAGACATTTTATATAACAAAAAACATATATAAATTAGATAGAAGCGCGAGCAAAAAATAGCTAAAAAATGCGCAATAAATAAAGAAATATATACATAAATATAATGATTAACAGGATTCATAATGAAAAAAATATTACTCAACGCCTCTCAGAAGGAAGAGGTGAGACTTGCTGTCATAGAAGACAACAAGCTAATAGATTTAGATATAGACTTTCCCTCAAGGAACATCAAATCAAATATATACAAAGGAACAATATCCAGGGTTGAGCCCAGTTTAGAAGCTGCTTTCATCAATTTCGGTAGAACTAGACATGGCTTTCTTCCTTTCAAAGAGATTTCACCAGAGATATTCTCACACTCTAATAAATCATCGCGTGATTGTCTTGAAGTTGGGAAAGAATTAATTATTCAAGTCGATAAAGAAGAACGAGGTAATAAAGGCGCTGCATTAACTACATTTCTTAGCCTTGCTGGTAAGTACTTGGTATTGCTACCAAAGAATCCTTCGACCGGAGGAATTTCACGAAGAATAGAGGGTGATGATAGAGTGAAGGCAAAAAAACTCATGGAATCACTTCAAATTCCTCAAGGAATGAGTGTAATATTGAGAACATCCAGTCTTCAAGCATCAAATGAATCAGTTAAATGGGATATTGAATATTTAATTCAGATATATGAGTCTGTTCTAGAAACATCTGTACAACAAACAGCTCCATTTCTCATTTATCAAGAAAGTAGTATGATGGCTAGGCTTATTAGAGATTATTGCGACGAAACTATAAATGAAGTCTTTATTGATGATAAAAAGTTTTATGATGATTTTATTGGCGCTAAAAAACTCTTTATGCCGCATCATGATATAAAAACAGAACATCACTCAGACTTAACACCTATATTTAGCAACCATAAAATCGAGAGACAGGTACAAACTGTTTATAAAAGAAATATTAATCTACCTTCTGGTGGAAACATAGTAATTGATTCAACAGAAGCACTGGTAAGTATAGATGTTAACTCAGCAAGATCAACCAAAGGAAGTGACATAGAAGATACAGCGCTAAACACAAATATTGAAGCAGCTATAGAAATACTAACTCAACTAAGACTTAGAGACATAGGTGGACTTGTTGTAATAGACTTTATAGATATGATGTCAATTAATTCTCAGAAAAATGTTATGAGAAAAGTTGCAGAGTATGCAAAAAAAGATAAAGCAAAGATACAATTTGCTAGAATTTCTAAGTTTGGTTTAATGGAACTCTCAAGACAAAAATTAAAATCATCCATAATTCAAAATAACTATGAAAATTGTCCTACATGTGATGGAACTGGGCAAATTAAATCACTATCATCTCTTGCGATATCCCTTCTAAGGATAATAGAAGAGGAAGCAATGAATGCAAAAGAAAAGCAGACTGTATATCTTCCAGTAAGACTAGCAACATTCTTACTAAATGAAAAAAAAGAGACGATACAAAATATTGAATCCAGGCACAAGGTCGATATTAAGATCGTACCAGATCCAGATCTTGATGCATCCAGTTATGAAATAGATAATGAAGGTTTAAGTGAATCTGAGTTTAAGGAGCAGTTAAAGAATAAGAATAAAAATCAACGTAACAATAGAAAAACTACCAATGCATCTGACGGAAAGATTATTCAGGATCAAGAAATTGCACTAATGGCCGCAGTTGCTCCTAAAAGCGCACCTCCAAAACCAAAAAATTTTTCTAGAGATAAATCAGGTTCTAAAGGTAATATATTTAAGAGAATATTTAATATCATTTTTGGCAAAGAAGAAGAAAAGACATCTACAAAACCAAGAAGATATTATAATAAAAATAGACGTTATAATAAAAATTTCAAATTTAATAAATATAAAAATAATAGAAGAAATTATACAAAAAATACCCGGTCTAGAAATACCCAAGATTAATGTTAAAATTATTTGCTAGATTCATAGCTGCAGTATTTATCATTGCAGGTATCTATTTAGTTTATGTGAACAGCACTCAGACATCACTCCAGCAATTTAAAAAGAAAGATGAAATTTTTGTAAATCTTCAAAATCTGCCTGAAATTATTTTATCATTAGAAGATGACAAATCTGGATTTCAATATGAATTATTAATAAATTACTTAGATAGTTTAAATAAAAAAAAATTTATAATTAATAATACGAATTATGATATACATATTTTTTATTCATCTTATATCTGCAAAACGTGTGTCGTTGTAAATGAGGAAGACCTTCTATTAGTTGCTAACGATTCAGAGATCAAGGATAATGTTATTGAAATTGTGGATATAATGAATAAAGTCCTTATTGATACTGATGCGCTAGATAATTATAAAATAACATATACAGAAAATCATTTAGATGATTTAATTTATAATCTTAGTAATAATCTAATATCTCATACAATTGTAACAAGAAGTTCATATCTATTTTATAAAAAATATTATCCTAATTTATCCATAAAAAAAGTGATTGGAAATACAAAACTACTATGGAATTTCTCATTTGATGATAATTCTTTACGTAATAATCTTTTCAAATATTTAAAATTGGAAGAAACCTCCTCTTTTATTAAAAATTTAAACAATAAATATTATTCTAAGAATGCTATATCATCATATATATTCATAGGCTCTAGAATATTCATATCTGATATGATTACTAAACTTCCGATTTATGAGGATAAATTTAAAAAAGCTGCATTTATAAATAATATTGATTGGAAACTACTAGCTGCAATTTCTTATCAAGAATCAAAATGGAACAATGACGCGATATCTCCGACCGGAGTAAGGGGGCTTATGATGCTTACGGAAAATACAGCGAATATGTTAAACGTAGATAGATTAATTCCAGATGAGAGTATAGACGGAGCATCTAGGTATATTAAAAGCCTAGGTCAAAAATATATTAATTATGATAATGACACTAAGCTGAATATGACACTTGGTGCATACAACCTTGGTCCTGGTCACATTAATGATATTATTGAACTTGCTAGTGCTCATAATGTCAAACTAGAAAACTGGAATACACTTAAAGAATACTTACTAAAATTAAATAAAAAAAAGTATTATAAACATATGAAATATGGATATGCACGTGGTTGGGAGGCGGTTCAATATATAGAAAATGTTAAGCAATACTATGATATAATTTCATTTTTAGAAGATAAAGATAAAAAACAGAATAAGATACTAAATGAGGTTCCAGAAACATTATGAATAATATAGATATAATTAATAAAGCATTTGAAAGTGGCATTGCTGATGATAATAAAGATAATGTATCTAATGCTGTAAAGGAAACTATATCTTCTCTTGATGAAGGATCACTTAGAGTTTCAGAAAATATAGATGGTGAATGGAAAGTAAATGAATGGATTAAAAAAGCAATTCTACTTTCATTTAGATTAAATCAAAATAAGGTTATTGATACAGACTACACAAAGTATTACGACAAGGTAGATTCAAAGTTTTTGCATACTTCTGAAAATTATCTTAAAGAAAAAAATATTAGAATTGTCCCACAGGCAATTGCTCGTCATGGCTCATTTATAGATAAAAATGTTGTCTTGATGCCTTCATTTGTAAATATTGGCGCATACGTAGGTGAAGGGACTATGGTAGATACATGGGCTACAGTAGGATCATGTGCTCAAATTGGCTCAAATGTTCATTTATCGGGTGGTGTAGGCATAGGCGGTGTTTTGGAACCTCTTCAAGCCTCTCCTACAATAATAGAAGATAATTGTTTTATTGGAGCAAGGTCAGAGGTGGTAGAAGGTGTCATAGTAAGAAAGAATTCAGTAATTTCTATGGGGGTATTCATAGGGAAAAGTACAAAAATTTATGATAGAGAGACTCAATCTGTCTCATATGGCGAGGTTCCAGAAGGGTCTGTTGTAGTTTCTGGTTCACTTCCATCAAAAGATGGTACATGTAACTTATACTGCGCGGTGATTGTAAAAAGAGTAGATGCAAAAACTTTAAGTAAAGTTGGTATTAATGAACTTTTGAGAGAAGCTTAGTAAGTTCATTTTCATCAATAATTTTAATGCCTAAATCAATTGCTTTTTTCTGCTTACTACCTGGTTTCTCACCACAGATCAAAAATTCTGTCTCCTTTGATACAGTGTTCGAAACACGATATCCAAGTTTCGTCATATTATCGATGATTTCTCCTCTTGAGAAATTTGAAAATTTTCCGGTTATGACAGCAGTTTTTGTAATATTAACATCAGTTGGATAAGTGATATTAATCCCAGATTTTAGAAGATTAATTATATTTTTTTTGTTATCCGAATCTTTTAGAAAAGTAATAATATTACCAGAAACTATTGGGCCAATATCATTTACAGCTAAGAGACTATCTTCATTACATTCAATGAAATCGTTGATTGTTTTAAATGTAAATGAAATTGATTTAGAAGATGCTTCACCGACTTCATGAATTCCTAATGCATAAATAAACTTATCAAATGAAGTAGATTTAGATTTTTCTATAGATGCTAAATAATTATCTATAGATTTATCACCTATTCTATTCAGTTTTTGAAAGTCAGCTTTATTAAGACAATATAAATCTGAAGATTTAGATATAATTTTTTTTGAGACAAGCTCTTTGATTATTTGATTTCCTATTCCAACTATATTCATGGCTTTTCTGGAAATAAAATGTAATATTTTTTGTTCTATTTGAGGAATACATCTTTTTGAGTTAAGACATTTGTATGCAGCTTGTCCTTCAACTCGTGACAGTAAACTATTACAACTCGGGCATCTTTTAGGTATATTAATTTTTTTTGCATTTTTTCTTTTTTTAAATTCAACTCTATCTATATCTGGAATAACATCCCCTGCTCTTTTAACATAAACATAATCATTTATATGTATATCTTTAGATTTGATTTCTGAAAAATTATGAAGTGTTGCTCTAGAAACACTTACGCCCCCTATATTTATTTTTTCAAGTTCTGCTACAGGTGTAATGGTACCTGTTCTTCCAACTTGAAATGTTACATCACGTATTCTTGTTAGCGCTTCTAATGCTTTAAACTTATATGCAATTGCCCATTTTGGAGCTTTTGAAGTAAAGCCAAGAGATGTATATTTATTTAAATCATTTACTCGATAAACTAACCCGTCAATCTCGTAGGGAATAGAATCTCTTATTTTTTTCATTTCATTAAAGTAATGAAGTGATGAATCTAAATCTTCCAATACTCTATAATAGTTATTTACTGGAAAACCAAGATTTTTTAGGTACTTAATTAAAACATCGTGTTTAGTTGTATGAGTAAATTTATCGTAATCTGATATTCCGTGAACAAATAACTTTAAGTTACGTTTTGATGCTATTACAGGATCTAACTGTCTAATACTACCAGCAGCTAAATTACGTGGATTTGAATATTTTTTTTCTTCTTTTTTATTAAGTATCTTATTAATTTTTTCAAAATCATATTTATCAATAAATACTTCACCTTTAAGAGTAAATCTTCTAGGTAAGTTCTTATCCTTTACAAATAACGGTATTGATTTGATTGTTTTAACATTTTGGGTAACATCTTCCCCAATATAACCGTCTCCTCTAGTAACAGCTCTAGTAAAGTTACCATTAACATAGGTGATGCTGACTGCTAAACCATCAAATTTTGGCTCAGCAAATAACTCGACACATGATGAAGACAATGTTCTAGCTATTTTTTTATAATAATCTTCAAATTCATATTCATTAGCTGCATTTGATAATGATAGCATAGGGATATCATGTGTAATTTTTTCAAAATGATCCAATAAAGTAGCCCCTATCCTTTGACTAGGTGAACTGGTTGTAATAAATTTAGGATAATGACTTTCTATTTTCTTTAATTCTTTGTATAAACTGTCGTACTCAGAATCTGATATTTGAGGAGAATCATAGGTATGATATAACAAATTATGCTTATCAATGATACTGATTAACTCTCGATAACGTATCTTTATAATTTTTTCATCAGTCATAAATAATCATTAACGATAGCTTAATTTTTTGATGTCATTTGTAACGCGTCTTCTACATTGACTGATACCAACTTAGATACTCCGGCTTCTCTCATTGTAACACCTGATAATACATTAGCAATTTTCATGGTTGATTTATTATGAGTAATGAAAATAAATTGTACTGATTCAGACATTTCTTTAACTACGTTACAAAATCTTTCATTATTTGCCTCATCTAGTGGTGCATCCACTTCATCAAGTAGACAAAACGGTGCTGGATTTATTCTGAATATCGAGAAAACAAAAGCAATTCCTGTACCAGCTTTTTCTCCACCTGAGAGCAAGTTTAAGTTTTTGACTAATTTACCAGGTGGTTTAGCCATAATATTAACACCAGTATTTAGCAAGTCATTATCAGTTAGTTCTAAATATGATTTCCCTCCTCCAAATATTTTTGGGAAAAAATAA
>JBJKYD010000007.1:0-28192 GCA_045561295.1 Gammaproteobacteria bacterium | reverse complement strand
TATAACCTCATTTCCTACACAGTCTAAAAACTCTTTTACAATAAATAATAAAATAGGAATATATATAAAATATTCAGCTAAAGGAGCTTCCCCTTGGAATTTTACATTTAAGAGACAGCACCAGGAAGAGATTAAAATTATGAGTGAACTTCATAACAATATATTTATAGTTTTTGTGTGTAACATAAATGGTATTACTTGTTTAGATTACAAAAACTTAAAATTTCTTTTAGATGAACAATATGATGATACTGAGTGGATTAAATTATCAAGATTAGGTGCAGAGAGATATACGGTAACTGGAAAAGATGGGAAGCTTCCGTTCAAGCTCACTCTAAAGAACTACCCACGAGACATAATAAAAGCTCTATAATTTCCAAGCCCCCAATGAAGCCTCCAATCAGAATAAAAATAGCTTAATCTATGAAAATCTAATATTTATTAAATCTATGTTTATTAAACGCTTAGCAGTGATGAATAATATAGTTCATTATTTCCCTCAGCGGGCGGGGAGGTGTCAATAGTTAATAACATTAATGTTTAAAACAAATCTTGTCTGTTAGTAAAGTTTTAACCCCCATTTTAACCCCTAACCAAATTAAAACTATTCGATTCTCGAATAAAAAATTGAACCATATAGGTTAAGATATAATAATGACTGAAAATAATAAAAAAATATCTTTATCAAAATCGTTATACCTAAACGGGCTTCAGTGTCAAAAATATTTATGGCTGAAATTGTATGGAAAAGAAAAGCTACAAAAACCTGACTCTAACTTAGAGGCTATTTTTTCAACTGGAGACAAAGTTGGCGAAGAAGCATGCAAACTATTTCCTGGAGGTAAACAAATAAAATATAATGCAGCTATTCCTCATAGTGAGCGAATAGCTCTAACTAAAAAGTATATTGCTGATGGAGCTAAAACTATCTATGAAGCCACCTTTGAATATGATGGTGTCCTTGTAATGGTTGATATTTTGAATTTAGATAATGATGGAAATTTTGAAATTTATGAGGTTAAAAGCTCTACCTGGAATTCAAAGAAGAATTTAAAGGATATTGATAATTATATCAAAGATATTTCAATTCAATATTATGTACTAAATGGTTATGGTCTCGAAATATCTAAGGCATCTATAACATTATTAAATGGAGAATATATTCGAAAGGAAAAAGAAGATCTGAATAAGCTGTATGTTCATAAAGATGTTACGAAAGAAGTTAAAGCTTTACAAAATAAAATTCCACAAACATTAAAGTATTTTCAATCGATACTAAGAATAAAAGGAACTGAACCAAAGATTGATATTGGATGGCACTGCAAGCATCCAAATACATGCTTTGGTTATGATTATTGTTGGACACAACAAAGAAATATTCCAGAATATTCTGTTTTTAGTATATTTCCTTTAACAAAAAAATCTAAAGCACTAGAGTTTTATCAAAAAGGTATTATAAATATAAAAGATATACCTAAGTCAGAGAAACTTACTCACGCTCAAAAAAAACAAGTCGATCTAGCTAAAACCAATAAAGTCGTTATAGATAAGGGTTTGATTAAAGCATTTTTGCAGTCTTTTAATTATCCTTATTATTATTTTGATTTTGAGACATTCCAGCAAGCGTTACCACAATTTATAGGTATCAAACCATTTCAGCAAATACCTTTTCAGTATTCCTTGCACATCAGACAAAACTCATCCAAGCTTGAACATAAGGAATTTTTAGCTCAACCTGATTATGATCCAAGAGAAACTCTCGTTACAAAACTTATTTCTGATATTCCTCATGATGTAACAGTACTTGCTTTTAATGCAAGTTTTGAGAAATCTATTTTAAAAGAACTTGCTAGGCAATTTCCAAAATATAAAGAACATTTAGAAAATATTATTAAAAATGTGGTTGATCTAGCGGAGCCATTTAGAAAAAATTATTACTACCATCCTCAAATGAAAGGGAAGTATAGCATTAAGATTTTATTACCATTACTTGTTCCGGAAATGGCAAAAAATTATGAAAAACTAAATATAAAAGATGGTTCTACTGCTATGCAATCATTTGCCAGCTTAGCAAATATTAGTGACGACAATAGAATCAAAAAAATACGGAAAGACCTCACAAAATACTGTGAGTTAGATACATTAGCCATGGTTAAAATTCATGAAAAATTATTAACGTTTTATGAATAGGAAACTTCCTCAAGGCATGGTCATCTGATCTGATTACAAAACCACTAGAATTTTTTATTATTGGAAATCATTTTTTATCATATTTCTAAACATTATTTAACATCATACGTGTATTCATTATTTAAATATTTAAGAGCCATCTCTTCAACTTTCCCTCGTTGTTTGATACTAATGCCTTTACAGGTAGCTTGTGGCTTTTTAGAGTTTATACTAAGTTTATCTGAATAGTGGTTTACACACATATCTATAGATTTTTTAATTAAACTCAATATAATTTCTTTGTCTTTTTCATATCCTTCTAACGTACGTAATTTAATATTATAATTATAAGATTCAAAATCAGTCGAGGGCTTACCTACTTGATATTCTCTTATGGATGAAGTTTCAAAGTGTTCTAATTTGGGTATTTTATAGTCATCATCTAGATGCCGCAACAGCCGCATCTGAAGTCCATCTTTTTTGCCTCCATTATAGAGAGTAATAAATTTATGTTTATTTATATATCCAGTAACGCCTCCTGCATACTTCCATAATACATCTGGTAACACACTTACATCTATATGAATTTTTTCTATCAAATCCATCAGTTCAACAACACCCGGTCTGTGTCCATTTTCTATTTTTTCTTTCTCAATATATGTATCAAAACTATCTAGCATTCTCCTTTTATAAGCTCCTGTTCTCTCAGGAATAACTATTTGTTGCTTATCTGTGCTGGTTACACTCGTAACGGATGTATTTTCAAGAGTATCAATTACTAATGCTCCAACTAAATCTTCATTGCCATTTAGTAATTCATCTTTGATGTAACTAAAGAATCTTGAAATATCAATAACTCTCGCTCTTAGTCTAGGCCTCACATAACATATTCTATATAAAGTATGTTCCCATACTTCATTAAAGTCGTCAGTTTCTTTTGCATTATTAAATTCCTCTTCAAATTGAGGATACTCATCCTTATTCTGTTCTTTTTTCATTGTCTCTGAGTTAGCAAAAGAATCGTCCCATTGGGTAAAATTAGGTTTTTCGGTCAATAGTGTATAAATGTGAGGATATGCAATTTGAAGACATAATAAAGAAAATAACAAAAATTTCTTTTGTTCCTCCGTTACTTCTTTATCTATATCATCTCTATCAGGTTCATCCTCATCAGCCTCAGCTTTTGTTTCAGAAAATATTTGTATTAGAGAGACAGAATTAACTAATCTTTTAATCGCACGAGGATTTCCACCAACTGTACGCACTATAATTTCTCTTATTGCTGAGGTATCTAGACCTTCACCTTCTACAAAACCAATATCAATTAATAATTTATTAACATATTTCCCAATATTATATTGGCCCATTGGCATCATAAACGGAAGTTGTATGATTTTATCAAAAAACGCTCGAAACTCCCATTCGTTTTCTGCAGTTTGTTTTCCAAATTTATGTTCTAGTCCCTTTACGACAACTTGATAATCTATTGCAAGTATGAACACACAGTGTTCAACATTAAAAATATTTTTTAACAATTCCAAAATACTGACAGCATTTTTGGGTTCAATTCTATCTAAGTCATCAACATAAATTATTATTTTTTCAAATGGTTGATTTTGACTTTTTTTAATTTCGTTTACCAATTTAGAGAGTTCTTTCCTTAAATCTGAAATACCTTTAGCCTTCGTATCAAGTAGCTCCTTTGCAACTTCTGCTCCTTGCATACCTCCTACAGCTCCGGCACCTATTCTTAATGCACCTTGAAAAACTGCTTTCGCTGCTCCGCCGAGTGAGTCTTTCATACTTATTTCTTTATCATCTCCTAATAATTCTGAAATTATTTTAGAAACAATTTTCATCAAAGATTCCTCAGGGGTAGATAACAAAGAATATTCCCATGAGTTAATCCAAATTTGCCTGTAGATAGTTTTCTCGCTCAAAACATGCTTTATTGAATTAATCAGGGAGGTTTTACCGCTACCCCATTCTCCTTGAATACCTATGGTAATTGGGGTGTCAGTCTCTTCTATGTATTTTATTAGAGAGTTAGCATGAATACTAAGATCTAGGTTATCTTTACTAGACTCACTGATTGGTTCATCAATGACTCCTATTTTTCTTGTCATATCATACTCCCGAATAAAATTAAGTGTTTAATCTATATTTTTTAGTATATTTATTAAGTGACTATAAATAGATTTTTATATCTCTTTTTATAACCAGCAACAATTTCATTCTACCCCAATATCCATAATAATTATCTTTTATTTTTTATTAATAACCTACAAATACATATGGGTCTCCATAGCTCCTTTCTTTCTCGATTATTTTTCCAATGTATTTATCACGAATTTCTTCTGGCGCTCTAGTTCCAACAAATTCCCATCGGAATTTTTTTATTCTTTCTGAGGATTGTATGTCTGGTCTAGTAAAGTATGCTTGAGTGCCTGCAGGAACCCAACTATAAATTGTATAAACATCCTTTACGACTCCGTTAAAAGTTGCATAAGCAAGTTTTGCTTCACGTTTTTCACATGCGGTCTTCATCTTCTTATTCCAAACTCCTCTTGTAATTTCGAATAATTCTTTGTAGCCAAAATATGGTTTATATTGACTTAATAATATAGCGATGCCGCGGTGCTGTGATTTAACTTTAATTTTTTTATCTACCAGTGTGTGTGCTAATTCATTAAGGGGTATTCTTCTCACATTATTACCTTTCCCTTTAACAAGGTTCTCAAGGTTCTCTAGTCCCATTAGATCGATACATGCTGACTCAATGTTTGCAGATTCTTTCTCAGAAAGACTGTGTGCCAATATATCAATCCCTAGTCTATTCTCTTTTAAAAGATTATTTATTTTTCTGCTTTTATCAGTTAGGGGTTCGTTAATATTCTTTAAATGAGCAAAAAGTCTGTCCCCCTTGCCTCTGCCCACATATATTGGTAGCCTCCGGCTTTCTTCATCAATCTCACAATAAACATATACGTATGATTTTAAATCTCGGAGAAATTTCGTTTTTTCACTTCCACTATATGGTAATAATATTTTTTTAAATTTGTTTATATTTATAATTATTCTCCAGTTTATTAATTATTGTGTTCTAAATGATTATAACTACAGTAATAAGCACAGTACTATATTTATTCATTTGAAGTAACTGATTCATCTTCGTCACAAAAATCAATTAAATCTTTTTCTCCTGTAGCCTCCCATATAATAGAAATATCAACATTTAGCTTTTTTTTGATAATTTCATAGGGAATGCCTTCGGATACAAGCTTATTTATTTCAGCTGAAAGCTCGGGCCAAGTTAATTCTCTTTTATGTTTCATATAAAAACTACTTATATTAGTGGCTGCTTATATTAATGCAAATTTTGTATGGTTTTTTAATACTAAATGATTACAATTAAGTTGTAACGAAAAATTTTAAGATCGAGGAACTAAATATGGCAAATTTTAAAAATGGTATCATTAGAGAAGGCTCAACGTCGGTAGGTCAAGGCAAGCCTGTGGGTAACATAAAGAATGGAATTTTAAAAGAAGGCTCTAGTTCAAGCCCTGGACAAGGGAAACCTGTTGGTAATGTCAAAGATGGAATTATAAGAGAAGGTTCTAGTTCAAGTCTTGGACAAGGAAAACCTATTGGAAATGTCAAAGATGGAGTGGTTAGGGTAGGTTCTAGCTCAAGCTTAGGTCAAGGAAGCACTAAAGGTAAAGTCAAAGATTATTCAATCAAGGGAATGGAAAGAGAACATGATGCAGAAATTGTAGCAGCATATCACTTTTTTATTAAAAAATTCCTATAACTAATATTTCTTAGATATATCTATAATGAAATTTTCGTGAAATAATAATCTAATCTATTAATAAGTTTTAAAGTCCACAATGTCAGTGGGACAATATTTTATATATAAATATTTAATTAGGAGGAAACATTATGTTGAGATGGTTAATTAGAACTGGCGCTTCTATCAGTAAAAAAAATAAATGCATTAGTGCTTCAGATGCCTCATCTAGGGCTGCTAAAGAGGCAGCAAGAAAATTTGATTATGCTAAACGCGAAAGGGATATGCAGAAACAGATAAACTATCTTGCTGAAGGTATGAGTAAACTTGCAGAAGCTGTTGAAAAAAATTCTAATACAATACCGCCTTTAGCAGAGCTTTCTGTATATGCTGCGGTTCTGACAGAAAGCATGGAAACAGGGCTAGATACTCAAACAAAAGATATTATGGGGAAAATTTCTCCTATAATCACTGCTCAAAACCAAGGTATGATGAAAATGTTAAAGTCAATTGCCAAATCTGAAGAGTGGTTGGTTAAATCTCATACTGCTATGATAAAAAATAATGAAACTATGATGAAAATTATAAAACATTTAGATACATCAGAACCTAAAAAGAAGAAATAATTATTTATTACTTGCATGTTTATTTATAACATCGACTGATAGTGATTTCGATAACTTACTTTTTTTTACATTCCAAATTTTCTCTCTTGCTTTTCTCGTCTCATAAGCCAATGAGATATCTTTGAATGATTTATAATCTTCATCTTTAAATCTTTGTTTATCTAGTTTCCTTTCTTTTGAAACATCTATGCCCTCTGCAATCCTGTTCTGTTCCTTAAAACAAATCTCTCTTGCATGTTTAATAGATACATTGGGATATTTGCCTATAACTAATCTCTTTTCTTTTCGATTGATACGATATTTTAAACACCATGATTTAGTTCCGCTAGGTAAAATAAGAAGAAATAATCCTCTGCTAGAACTATCCCATATCTTATATCTCTCTGCTTTAGGCTTAAGATTCTTTACTCTTGTATCTGTTAATCTTTCTGACATTACTGCTCTAAAATTTTAACCCCCAAATTAACCCCCAATACCTCGATGCTTGGGTAGTTTCACTATGAAGTACATAGACCAATAATTCTTTATAATTAAATAGCTTATAATTATTCATAAACTCATATAGCTCTATATAAGATATATGTTACTGTTCGGGCGGGGAGGAAATAATATTATTCGTGCTGTATAATGACATTTATGATTAGATCGATATTTGTTTTCTTATCTCTCATATATTTTAGTACAGGTGTTTCCTCAAACGAAAAGTTCAAGGTTTTAGAGATTACTAGTGACCTTAGCGAGCCATGGGGAATGTCTTTTGTTGATGATGAGACTCTACTTGTAACAGAGAAAACCGGTGATATAGTCCGCATTGATATGAATAATGGTAATAAATATATCATCGAACATAATCTTGATTTTTATTACTATGGACAAGGGGGTCTCTTAGATATTCTCTATAGAGATGGTTATGTATATGTAAGCTATTCTGAGGATAGAGAGAATGGAAATTCATCTACTTCTATTGCTAGAGGGTTATATAACGAAAAGAAAATAGACTTTCAAAACATATTTCAAGCAGAACCGCCTATTAGCAGCGGATACCATTTTGGCTCTCGGATTGTTATAAAAGATAAACATCTTTTTGCATCAGTGGGTGAACGAGGCAAAGGAATGATTGCGCAAGATATAACTAACCATCCAGGAAGTATTATAAGAATTAACTTAGATGGATCAATACCTGAAGATAATCCAAAATTTGTAGATAAACCTACGTGGCTTCCAGAGGTCTATCAAATTGGTGTGAGAAATCCTCAAGGAATGTATCTTTCGCCATTTGATAAGAAAGTATATATATCAAACCATGGAGCAAAAGGGGGTGATTTTTTTGGTGAAGTAAAATTTGGAGAAAATTATGGTTGGAAAATTATTGGATGGGGAGGAAAAAATTATATTGGTACGAAGATAGGAAATGGAAATGCATGGGAACCAGGATTCACAAAACCAATATGGACTTGGACGCCTTCCATTGCAGTTAGTAATATCGCTATATACAAAGGAGATGATTTTTCTGAATGGAATGGAGATGTATTAATAACATCATTAAAATTTAGAACTCTTTATAGGTTGGAATTTGAAAATAATGATGTGAAAAAAGAGCATATCGTATTTGAAGATGACATTGGAAGAATAAGAGATATAGAAATCAATAGTAAAGGTGAAATATTCTTAATTAATTCAAGTGGCAGTGCAAGCCTATGGCAACTAAGTAAATATTAAAGGAGAAATAAATGCGTAATATATTATATATTTTTTTCTTGCTTGTAGTCTCAGTACCAAATCTAAGTGCTGATAGTTATATAGCAACAAGACAAGAATTATGGTTCAGTGACTCTAGCTACTATAAAACATCACATCATATCAAAGTAGGAAAAAGCGTCGTTTTGGATAAATATAGACTATTTGGTGAAGTAGGTTTTGGCGAAGATATTAATGAGGGAACACCAATTGGCTCCGGTGCTTCATATGATTATCTGAGATTTGGTGTTACTAAGACGTTTTTTAATTCTCTCAAGCTAAATGTTAACTATCGTAGTAAAATGAAATCAGTTGGAAGGGATCTTAACTGGATTGTAATAAACACTAAATATACTTTTTAATACTTATGGCTCTAGCTTTTATTTTAATTTTAATATTTATAAGTGCTGTTGCTTTATTAAATAATAAGTATTTAAATAAAGGAACTAGCTATTTACTTGCGGGTGCTGTTTCATTTACCTTCGTTATTGGAGTGATTTATTTATTTACTATGATTTTAATAAAATAAGTTTTGACAATACAAAGAATCAATAAAATGTTTTAATAGCTAGTACTTAGAGTATTGAGATTAATAATTATGCCAACAAAACAAGATTTATTAGAGTTTGTTACATCATGGGCAGATGGTCTTTCAATGATTCGAACTGCTTATGAAAAAAATGATGATTATAAGGCTATAGCGCTTGAATTTATCAATAAACATTATCTATTTGATGAAGAGCGAGTTTTGTTCAAACCTACATTAACTAATAAGACTATATTTAGGAATTCAACTGATGAAGCCCTTTCTTATTTCATAGGTGGCAAATATTCAGAAGATACTGGTTTTGCTTTAAAAGCATATGAAAGTATAAATATTAATGAGACAAATACAGTCATAGAGAAGGATCTTATTGCAATTATGGGTATCCTTGATTTCAAATTAGTCAATTCAGATGAATCTATGAGAGTAGCGTTTACTTTTGTATTAAAGTCTAGTGAGACTGGTCTAAAAATCAAGGTTCATCACTCTTCATTAATTATATAAAAAGCGCCAATTTAAATTTTCAAATTATTATTTACTATTAGACCGGGAAGATTTTGATCTAGATTTCATCTTATTTAATGATAGTTTTCTAATTGGTCTCTTAGGATTAGTTTTTTTACCTACATATCTTTTTGATTTATTACTGCTCTTATCAGACGATTTAAAATTTTTTGATGGTCTCTTAGAATTACTTCTTGTTGATTTTTTTTCTTCAGATTTTTTTCTAGTGTCCTTCTTTCCTGAGGATTCGTCACGTCTTCTAGGGCCGCTACTTTTAGAAAAACTTCTTGTTGGTTTTTTTCTTCTGCTTAACTCAGAATTTCTTTTTCTATCAGCTCGGCTATTATTATTTCTCTTTGGTTTTTTTGCAGTATTTGGATTGAGTAAATAATAAATTTCATCCCAGATACTTTGCTCCTCAGGTGAAACGAAGCAAATAGTTGATCCTTTGGACCCTGCTCTACCTGTTCGTCCAATTCGATGTATATAGTCTTCAGCAACCTGTGGTAAATCATAGTTTATAACATGTTCAATATGATCAACATCAAGTCCTCTAGATGCAATATCAGTTGCAACTAATACTTTGAATTTTTTAAGTCTAAAATCAGACATTACTTTGTCTCTTTTGTTTTGATTAAGATTGCCATTTAATGCATCAGACTTAAATCCGTCTTCACATAATTTTTTAGCCATTCTTTGTGTTCCAAATTTAGTTTTAGCAAAAATTAAAACTGAACCTTCACGTTTAGCAAGCTGATCTAATAGTTCTTTATATTTTTTATTATGATCAATATTTAAAATATCATGCTCAATGTTTGTCAGTAGTACGTTATCAGCCTTTATATCTACTCTTCTAGGGCTTGATAGATACTTTTTTGATAGCTGAATAATTTTATCAGGCAATGTAGCAGAAAATAGCAAAGTTTGTTTTTGCTCTGGAAGATACTTAAAAATTTGATCGATTTGCTTTCCAAAACCCATATCTAACATCCTATCAGTTTCATCTAGTACTAAATAAATACAACTTTTTAAATTTATTTTTTTATTCTCTAAGTGATCATTGATACGACCTGGTGTACCGACAATTATTCTTGGATGATTGCTAAGCTGCTTCTTTTGAATTCTCATTGCTTCGCCACCTATCAAACAAGCAGATTTAATTTTATCACCATTATTAGTAAGTTGATTGATAACATCTATTACTTGTCTAGCTAACTCTCTCGTTGGCATCATTATTAAAGCCATGGATTTTTCATCTTTTGATAGCATCTCGATAATCGGTATACAAAAAGCTGCAGTCTTGCCTGTACCAGTTTGGGCAGATCCTAATATATCCGATCCATTTAGCACAATTGGAATAGCTTTTTGTTGAATAGGCGTTGGTGTTATAAATTTCATATCTACCAATGCATTATTCATTTTCTTAGATAACCCGAAACTTTCAAAATTATTCATTTATTTCCTTGCTATTAGATTAATAATCGTCTTTCTGAAGATATTCACCGAAAGCTACCTATGTCTGATTTGCGGGCTTATCTTGAGTTACGTAATTGGTAGCTGATAACTGTGCTCAATTTACACTTCATGCAGCAGAATACAAGTTATTATTGTAAACTTTAATTTAAATAGTTATAAATATTAAAAGATAAATCAGAGAGAGATAATGACAGAATTAAATTATGAAGAATTAATTGGACAATGGCACAGGGATAGAAATCTAATAGAAGGCAGTACAGATAAAGATCAATATCTTAAATTGATTCAAGAGGCTGGTGAATTATCAGATAGCTTATGTAAAGGGAAAGATATTCGTGATGATGTTGGAGATATGATGGTGGTTTTGATTAATATTATGGTAAGAAATAACTTAACAATGAAAGATTGCTTAAAAGTTGCTTACGCGGACATAAAAGATCGTAAAGGCAAGATGATAGATGGGATATTTGTTAAAGAAGGTGATAGCTAAGCAATATTTATCTCTTTTTGGCTAAGTATATTGGCCTGCTACAAATCCAGATGACCATGCCCATTGGAAGTTATATCCACCAAGATGGCCTGTAACGTCCACAACCTCACCTATAAAAAATAGTCCTGGGTGATTCCTACACATCATAGTTTTTGATGATATTTCATCAGTATCAACACCACCTCTTGTAACTTCAGCAGTACGATAACCTTCTGATCCTTTTGGGGTTACACGCCAGCTGTTTATAATATTATTAATTTTATCTAATGATTGTTTTGATAATTCAGAAATATTCCCTTTAAATTTATTTTTATCACAAATAATCATCGCTAATCTTTTTGGAAGAAACTCACATAAAATACTAATGATATTTTGTTTTGGTTTAGTATTTTTTTTATCTTGAAGAATTTCACCTAGATTATCACGTGGGCATAAATTAATGTTTATACTATCGCCTTGCGACCAATAAGACGATATCTGCAGTATAGAGGGACCACTCAGCCCTCTATGTGTGAATAACATTCCCTCTTCAAAAGATATATTCCCTTGAGAAATATTTGCATTAAGTGATAATCCGCTTAATTCGTTGCATAACGATAATATTTCATCTGTGAAAGTTAATGGAACTAATGCGGGTTGTGTTTCAACAATATTTAAATTGAATTGACTGGCTATTTTATATCCAAAATCAGTAGCTCCAATTTTTGGAATTGAAAGACCTCCTGTAGCAATAACAAGTGATTTAGAAAAATACTTATCATTATTGTTGATGACAATATAGTCATCATTTACTTTTTCAACTTTATCTACAACAAAACTTTTTTTAATTTTAACATTAGCTTGGTTACACTCGGACAATAGCATGTCTATAATTAATTGAGATTTATGATCACAAAAAAGCTGTCCAAGGGTTTTCTCATGATAAGCAATATTATGTTTTTTAATGAGTTCTATGAAATCATGTGGTGTGTACTGATTTAGTGCAGAAATTGAGAAATTAGGATTTTGTGAAATAAAGTTTTTAGGGTTCGTATTTATATTTGTAAAATTACATCTGCCGCCACCTGATATTCTTATTTTCTCTGCAATTTTAGCAGCATGATCTACCAGCAAGACAGATTTTCCACGTTTACCAGATTCAATGGCACACATCATCCCTGCAGCACCAGCACCAATAATGATGACATCATATTTATTTGACATATGACATATTAGCAATAAATTTATCTGAGCTTAAGTTTTAAAAAAATAATATGATAATATAAATAACTGAAATTATGACAGAAAATAAAAAAGATTCAGCATTTTGGAAAGACACAGATACATGGCGAAAAGAGCCTGATTTCTGGAGAAAAGGTATAATGAAAAAATTACCCGTTCTTGCTTCTTTATCTATAGTAATGTTTACGGGTATTATCCTTACCTTGATGTTGAAATAATAACTAATGAAAATCTTTTTAATTTTCTTTTCTATAATCTTATTGAGTAATTGCTCTAATATCGATAAAAGAAACCTATCCACTACTGAGTATCTATGTAGTTTTTCAGATACTTCCAATAATACTGTAGATTTTTCCTTAAAATTCTTAGATGATCATGTCCATATAGTTTCATGGTGGATAGACAGAGGCTACAAAGATTTGGTAGTAGACTACCATGATGGCGAGATTGATGTGTTTAGGAGCTATAATTTGGATCAAAAGATTAATATTTATAAAAGATTAGATGATAGTCAAAATAAAATTCTACTAAGCATAGATATTGACACCTTAACTGGGATTTATGATGATCAAAATATAGTTAGGAGCAAAGTAATTTGTATAGATGATCAAAAAGCCAGTTACAAGATGAGTCTAAAAATAGCGATTGGTAAAAAGAACTATGCTGCCTTTGCAAAACAAAAAGGCTTCTAGAGTGTATGCTCTTGCCTAGATAAAAAAATCTTTTGATTTGATAATTTTATCAATAATCAATGGTATATTCTTTTTAAAATTGAAAAATCCTTTTTTTGCATATTTCCAACAGAACAAATCCTCTTGTCCATAGATATAATTTAATTTGCAATTATTTTTGTTATTTTCTAAAAATGAATGATTTTCTCCAATACATGGATAAATAACATCTATGTTCTGAGTTATATTCATCTCTTTTTTTAAATCACTTCCATTTATTATTTGTGATTTAGAATATTTATTAGAAAAATCTTGAAGTATTGAATGTTTAAAATTCAATACATTTTCACTGAGCTCGATGTTTCTACATTCATTAGAAAGGTACAACAAATAGATATGTTTGTATTTTGAATAGATATCTTCATGATTTTTCAAAGAAAGATTATTATCAGCTATTAGAAGCGTATCACTGCTTTGTTCTAAAGTAGAATAGTTTATATCTATCAAGTCATAGGTTTTGTTTTCATTGAGTGGCAATGCATCTTCATTTAAGTTTTGCGGTTTATGAACATTATTAGTAAATTTACTGATATTAGACGCGGTTGCTAAATAATGTTTCCCAATTGTTTGAAGGCCCGCTACCCATCTCCAGCTGAGAGTATTCGAAGCGCTGTCACCATCCAGTAAATGTCTCATAAAAAAATTAGCGCCTAATTGCCATGGTAGATTTAACGTAAATATCCATATGCTTGCAAACCACATCCTTGTGTGATTATGTAAGTAGTTTTCATTTACTAATTCCTCTACCCAATCATCAAAGCATACTATTCCTGTTGTTCCTTCGATAGCTTTTTTATAGTCTTCAATATTTAGATTGTTGTCTGAATATTCATAATAATCATTCCATACCTGTGGTCTATGTTCTAACCATCCTTTCCAATAAACTCTCCAAAATACTTCTTGAACATATTTTTCTATTTTTGACAAAGAGTACTCTGATAGTGCTAAATTAATAACATCATATTCATTGATGACACGATGGGTTATGTATTTTGATAGATGAGATACATTGGATCTATTTTTAGGTCCATAATCATAGTTTCTATTCTTAGAGTAAGTAAGAATATCATTTTTTATAAAGTTATTTAATTTGTCTTTTGCTTGTTCATATATATCAGTCATGGTCTATTACGATATTGATAATATTAACTATTATTTACAAATTGAAGTAGATGATAAAAGGTACTGAAACACCTAAGCTTATTCCCCCAAAGAAGAAGAATGCAAAGTGTGATACCCATATTCCTGTAATAATACGTCTTGAGAATCCATTCATGTCTTTAAGTTTTTCATCAACAGACTCTTGAGAAAACATATGCTCATAATTCGCATTAACCCATTTGCAGTAATAAACATAAACAATAGATAATACAACAAAAACAAAAAGGTTAAGAAATAAGACGCCATTATATAAAGCTAGCCAATAGACAGTTGATATAAGAACTGGTAATAATATGTCTCTCATAAGTATAGGCATAAAAATCATAATACATGATTCTAATATTATTGTATCTATTAATTTAATTGATAAATAAAAACAGGTTAGTTTTATCTGATTTTATCTAGATAATGGTTTGTAGTAGTTCAGCAAATTTAAATATTACAATAAACATTCCGACTAATGCACAAAAGAATACGAATGAGATCACGGGTAAAACAAGGTTTTGAGAATTCTTTCCGAAAAAACCAATTACGCCTTTTTCTATTATTTTTTGCATGAAGAACATGATGTTACCGAATACAATAGATGCAAAGACTGGACCTACTATAAAGTAAACAAATGGCTTTAAAGAATAAACATCAGAAAAGCCCGCATCATTTGAATATATATATAAACTTGATAGAAACCAAAATACTGCAGCTATTATGTATTTATTTTTTTTTGCTTTATGCTCTTGTATAGCTTGTTCAACAGCTTTTCTGCGTTCTTGCGCTTTAGTCATTTTTTGCTCTTGATGAATATTCGCCAGTACTTGGATTAAGTTTAATGTCCTCACCTTGTTTGATGAATGCAGGAACTTTTACAGTAATACCATTATCTAATTCTGCATCTTTAAGTGTGGATGATACAGTATCTCCTTTTGCAACACTTTCTGTCGATGTAACTTTACATACAACAAAATTAGGAAGCTCAACATCTATGATAGCTTCATTCCAGATTGTGACGTTACATTCATCACCATCATTTAACCATCTAGGATCGAAGTCTATCGAAGATACATTTAATTCAATCTGTTCATAAGATTCAAGATTCATAAAAAATAAAGTGTTTGATTCTTGATAGAGAAATTGCATTGAGGTGTTAAGAACATCTGCTTCATTGAGTTCTTCGCCAATTTTAACAGTCTTTTCAATAGTTTTCTTATTTAAAAGATTTTTTATCTTAATTTTAGTAAACGCTTGGCCTTTGCCTGGATTAACAAAGTCTGTATCCATGATTACATAGGGTTGATTATCAACAAGAACTTTGTTGCCATTTCTGAGAAGTGAATGATCGACCATTAATTAAGTTGTTCTTGCGGCACAGATTCGATATCAGAATTTTCTAGAGCTTCTATTCTTTTTCTTAAAGGTGGATGAGTAGAAAATAATTTTTTCAACGTACTAGATTGTCCTTTATTAGATATACCGAATGCTAACATTTGATCTGGTAATGGTGCTGCTACTTGGCGCTCAAGTGCTTTAAGGGCATTAATCATTTTAGTTTTAGAAGTTAGTTGAGCACCGCCAATATCTGCTCTAAATTCTCTCATTCTTGAGAACCAACATACTATAGTTGATGCAAGTATCCCTAGTACCACTTGTGCGAATATTACAGTGAAAAAATAACCTATACCATATCCTCTCTCATTTTTTAGGATAACTCTATCTACAAAATGACCGATTACTCGGGAGAAAAATATTACAAAGGCATTAACTATTCCTTGTATGAGTGTGAGCGTTATCATGTCACCATTTGCAACATGGCTCATTTCATGACCTATTACAGCTTCGATTTCATCCCTACTCATTGCGCTAACAAGCCCTGTGCTTAGTGCAACTAATGAACTATTTTTGGATGAACCAGTAGCAAAAGCATTCGGTTGGGGAGAATTGAACATTCCAACCTCTGGCATTTTTAATCCGAGTTGTGCTGATTGTTTTTTTACGACATCTAAATACCATCTTTCAAATTCATTTGATGGATTAGTAATTAATTTGACACCTGCCATGGATTTGGCCATCCACTTAGACATGTATAGGGATATGAATGAACCGCCCATACCAAAAACCAGTGAAAATAGCATAAGTGAATCATAATCAAGATCCACACCATTCGACTGAAGAATGCCGGTAAAGCCTGTAAGTGACAGAAAGATGCTTAAAACAAATAGTATTGCGATGTTGACTACAATAAAATAAAAAATTCTTTTCATGGTTATCCTATATTATAATTTAATTTCATATTCTTGTGGATAAATTTTTGCTCAATTTTCTTTCCACGCCTTGTTCTAGTCATAATATATGGTTGAAGTTCCTTAAATTCAATATATTTACTTCTTTTATTTTCTGCAGATATTTCGAGTCTTTGCCCTGCTCTAATTACCCCAGAAAATATAACCTTTTCGCTATCTTCGGATTTAGGGATGTTAATTAACTTCACACCCTTACCTTTTGTCAAGATTGGAATATCATCAAGCTTAGATAAGATAAGGTATTGGTTGTTAGTCACAAGTAAATAATAATCTAAATTTTTAGCATCAACTTCAAGTGGCTTAATAATATTTGATTGTTTATTTTTTACAATTGATTTACCGTTTCGGTTTGAAGATAAAAGCTCCTCATTCTTACATAAGAACCCATAACCTGACTCAGAGGTAAACAGGGTGTGTAAATCATTAGAGGTATCCAACATTCCAGTGATATGTACTCCGTCATCAATATTGAAATATTTTTTTAAAGATTCACCATAACCTCTTCCAGAAGGAATATCATTGACCATCATTGAATATATAAATCCTTTTTGATCTAAAAAAGATACTTGCTTATTATTTTCTATATCTAAATGAGCAAGATATGAATCACCTGATTTAAATGTTAAGTTATCGAGTGATACAGAACTACCTTTGCTAGTTTTGACCCATCCATTACTGGATAAAATTAGAGATACAGGCTCACTTGATATTTTTATTTCTTGTATGATTTGTTTAGATGAGTCTGTATTAGACAAAATATTTGTTCTTCTATCATGTGCATACTCTTCACTAAGAACATCAAGTTCATGAATGATTAATTTATTGAGTTTTGCTTTAGATTTAAGAATAGAGTTTATCTCTTTATTTCGTTTTTGAAGCTTTTTATACTCATCTTTTATTTTATCTTCTTCAAGTTTAGCTATATTTCTTAATCGCATATTAATAATAGATTCATATTGTTTTTCAGAAAACTTTCCTATTTTCATTATCTTTAGTTTTGGATTATCTTCATTCCTCAGTATTTCTATAATCTTATCTAGATGCTTATATACAATTAAAAATCCTTCAAGAATGTGAAGTCTATCAAGTATATTGTTGTTCTCATGATTAAGTTTTCTTTTATATGTATTGATTCTAAATGAGACCCATTCAGTTAAGATTTCTTTCAAATTCATAACCTTCGGTTTACCATCCATTGAAATCATATTTAGATTTACTCTATAACTTCTCTCTAGATCAGTCGTGAAGTATAAATGATTCATTACATCATTTGAGTTATGACTATTTCCTTTAATTTTTATAATGATTTTTACAGGATTTTTCTCGTCAGATTGATCTTCGATTGAGTTTATAAAACTAATCTTTTTATCAATGATTTGTGACTGAATTTGTTCAATAATTTTTGTAGTCGAGGCTTGATAAGGTAAGGATGTTATTTCTATAGTCTTCCCATGATGGCTGTATTCAGCTCTCAATTTAATGTTACCCGTACCCTCATTATAGATAGCATCTATATCGGATTCATCTTGCAATAAGTCTGCACCAGTTGGGTAGTCTGGTGCTGGGATGAATTCCATAAGTTCCCTGATACTACACTTAGGGTTATTAATAATATATTGAACCGCTAATATAATCTCGCCAAGATTATGCGGTGGAATATCTGTAGACATTCCTACTGCTATACCTGAACTTCCATTTATAAGAATATTAGGAATTTGAGATGGTAAAAATTTAGGTTCATTCAATGTGCCATCAAAATTGGGTATCCAATCTGATGTACCATTTTTCAAATCGTGAAGTAATAATTCTGAATATTGTGTGAGCTTTGATTCTGTATATCTCATAGCTGCAAAAGACTTAGGGTCATCTTGTGTACCCCAATTACCTTGTCCGTCAATTAACGGCATATTATAAGCAAATGATTGTGCCATTATCACCATTGCTTCATAACATGCAGTATCTCCGTGAGGATGAAATTTTCCTAATACATCTCCAACTGTTCTAGCGGATTTTTTATGTTTGGTAGAGTGTTTTAACCCTAATTCACTCATAGCATAAATTATTCTCCTCTGAACAGGTTTTAGGCCGTCTAATAAACTAGGAAGCGCACGGTCTAAAATTACATACATAGAATAATTTAAATACGCATCTTCACTAAAGTCTCCTATTGATACTTTTTCTATATTTGATGAAAATATATCTCTATTTTTTGTCATTAGCTTGTTTGAGCAAGATTACCTTTTTTTTCTAACCATACTTTTCTGTCGGGAGCTGTTTTTTTCGATAGCATCATATTTAATTTCTTTATATCCTTACTTTTATGATCAAGGGATAATAGGATAAGTTTTCTTGATGCTGGAGTCAGAGTTGTATCTCTAAGCTGAGATGGGTTCATTTCACCTAATCCTTTAAATCTAGTTATACTTAAATTACTATCTGTAGATTTAATTTTATATTGACTAAGTATTTTATTTAAATGATCGTCAGAAATAGCATAGTAGGTTTTATTTTTATAATCTAAGCGGTAGAGAGGTGGGAGAGCAACGTAGATATGTTCATTTAGGATAAGATCAGGAAAATGCTTAACAAACAAAGCAATAAGTAATGTTGCGATATGCAAACCATCAGAATCTGCATCAGCCAATATACAAATTTTTCCATATCTCAATGACGAAAGGTTACTTTCACCAGGTTTTACACCTATTGCAGTCGATATATCCTGAACTTCTTTTGATTCAAGTATCTTTGATGAACTAACTTCCCATGTATTAAGTATCTTTCCTCTCAAAGGCAATATAGCTTGAAAGGTTCTATCTCTGGCTTGTTTTGCAGAACCTCCAGCAGAGTCTCCTTCTACGAGAAATAATTCATTCACATTATTGTCTTTACTAGAACAGTCCGATAAACGACTTGGCATTATAATACTTTTTGTTGAAGACTTTATCTTCTTAGTTTTATTATTAGATAACCTTTGATAAGCATTCTGTATAGCAAGGTTTGATATTTCTTCAGCGGTATCAGAATGGTTATTGAGCCACAATTCTAATCTATCCTTTAATTGAGATGATAGTTTCGATCCAATAGATGTGGATTGTAATTTATTTTTTGTTTGACCAACAAACTGAGGGTCAGATATTTTAATTGAGATCAGATAAGATGTATTTTTCCATATGTCATCTGGGATAATTTTTAAGTTCTTTGGCATAATTTTGTGAGTAATCATGAAATCTCGTAAAGAATCAGCAACTGCAGACTTTAAAGAGTTTACATGGGTACCACCATCAGAAGTTGGTATTAGGTTTACATAACTATCTTGAATAATTTCCTCAATATCTTCTATCCAACAAACGGTTGAAGAGACTTCAAATAAATCATCATCAAGTTCTATTAAAATTGGGTCTATTGGAAGTAGAGTTTGAGATTTTAGATTATTTTTTAAATATAAATCTAAGGATCCAGTATGACAATATACTTTATTACCAGTTTTGTACTTTAAATCATTAATTATTATCTTTAAGCCTGGCTTCAATATAGTTTTTGCTTCTACAAGCTTATGTAATCTAGTAATTTGAATGTCTTCACTATCAAAATATTTTTTATTTGGCTTAAAAGTTATACAGGTACCATGAGAATTTTTTGTAGTTTTAGCAATAGCACACAATTTTTTACTGATTATTCCATTTTTAAATGAAATCTGATGAAGATTTTGATCACCAGCGCGTTCAATATCAACAATAAGAGATTCAGATAATGCACTCACTACGGATACACCTACCCCGTGAAGCCCCCCAGAGTATTTGTAGTTTTTATTACTAAATTTAGCGCCAGAATGTAAATTGGTCATAATAACCTCAACTCCAGATTTTTTGTATTCTGGATGGATATCTACTGGCATACCCCGTCCATCATCTTTAACTGTATATGACCCATCAGTGTTTAAAGTAATATCAATATTATTACAGAATCCAGCAATAGATTCGTCAACACAATTATCTAATACCTCTTGTAGTAAATGATTAGGTGTAGATGTGTCAGTATACATACCAGGTCTTTTTTGAACCGGCTCTATTCCTTTTAGAATTTCTATATCAGATGCGGTGTATGTCTTTTTTACCATTGTTGTGTATAATAAGATTACACTATCCAACATACAATATAAATGAATTATGTTTTTTATGATTTTGAAACTTCTGGATTAAGTTGGTACTTTGATCAGCCTATTCAGCTTGCAGCAAAACTAGTTGATGAGAACTTTAATATTATCGATGAGTTCAATGAAAAATGTCGATTAAGAGACGGTGTTATTCCATCACCTGTTGCAATGCTCATCACAAAAACTGACTTAGAACAATTAAGTCGTGAACAATCCTTCTATGAATTTATGGATAGAGTTCATACAAAATTAGCCTCATGGTCTCCTGCAATTTTTATTGGATATAATAATATTAATTTTGACGAGAAGTTTCTTAGATGTAGTTTTTATCAATCTCTCCATGCTCCCTATCTTACGAACACGAACAATAATTCTAGAGCAGACCTGTTTAAAATAATTCTAGCAGTCTGTAATCTAGATAAGCCATATCTGAATATTCCAAATGATGAAAAAACTGGCAAAAGGAGCTTAAAGCTAGAAAAACTCGCGGAAAATAATGAAATAAAACATGAATTTGCTCATGATGCGATGAGTGATGTTGATGCCACAATAGACTTAGCAAATATTATTAAAAAAAATGAACCAGAATTATGGGAACATATGATTCAGTTTAGAAGTTATAAAAATGTTAATGAATATATTAATAACAATAATATTCTTATAATTCCTCCAACAAATGCAACAGGAACTTATATACCAGTATCCTTGGTTACCAGTAACCCTGATAATGCAAAAGAAATTATATTTTATAATTTAAATGAAGAAGTTACAGATGATGTAATAAACTCAAGGACAAGAAGTATAGGAGGATTATTTAAAAACAAAATCCTAAAAAAAATTAAAAGTAATGATTATCCAATCTTTCTAGAAGAAAAACATATGAATAATATTCAAAAAAAGGAATATCTTGAAAATAAAGGATTATTCGAAGAAAGAGCTAACTTAGTAAAAGCTTCAAGTAATTTTATTATGAATGTTAATCAATATCTTGTAGATCAGCTTGCAGATTATCAAATTGACAGCGGAGATTACATGTCTGCATCAGATCATGTAGATGAAATGTTATATCGGGGCTTCACAGGTCCTAGTGACTGGAAAATAATTCAACAATTATCGAAAATAGATAATGCTCATGATTTAGATAAAGAATTAAATTCTCTTGAAGATAAAAGATTAGTAGAACTATATAAAAGAAAAATGTATTCAGATAGAAATGATTTGCTTACTGAAGAGACTAGAAAAGAACATCAAGATTATATAAAAGATAAAATATCGAACATTGGGGAAAAATTACCATGGACTACACTTGCAAAAGCTCGCAGAGAATTAGATAAAGCGATAACTGATTCAAGATTTTCTGGTATGGAAGATCAATTTAAAAAGATAGATAATTTCTTAAACAATATAGAAAAGAAATTTTTGTAAGTTATTTCTGATTTATAAAAGCTATGATATTTTTATAGTTTTGATAGCCTGGTATGATTCTTCCATCTTCAAGAAAGATAGTTGGGGTCCCTTCAACAGATAATGAGCCAGCATACTCAAAGTTTTTGGAGATTGGGTTCTCGCACATAGCTCCCTCCTCTAAAATATCACCAGCAAATAAACCCTCTAAAGCCTCGACCTTATTATCGGAACACCATGCTGCTACAAGCTGCTGGTATGCATCTACTTCATTTCCATTTCGTGAAAATAAAACATACCTAACTTCAATATTATTTTCTAATAAACTCGGTACTTCATTATGAAGTTTTTGACAATATGGGCATGATGTATCCGTAAAAATCGTAAGAATATGATTAGTTTTATTAGGCTTAAATACCATAAGATTTTTCATATCAATCGAGTCAATTATTGATAATCTTTGATTCATCTTGGTATTTTCAGTAATGCTTTCTTTTGTACTCAAATCAATTACATTACCTATGATTAGATATTTGCCATCATTCGTAGCATAGTAAATTTTATTATTTATGATAATCTCATGGAAGTTTTCATCAATTTTTTTTATTTCATCTACCGCAATATCTGGATATGCATTAGAAATTGTTTTTCTTATATCAATATCAGCATCATCTCTTTTAGCGCATGAAACAAGCAATGCAAGAGTAAGAAATAAAAAAATATTTTTCATAGTTATCCTCTAGGATGGTATTTTTGATGAAATTTTACCAACCTCTCCTTAGCGATATGAGTGTAAATTTGTGTTGTTGATAGACTAGCATGGCCAAGTAGCATCTGTACAGTCCTTAAGTCTGCTCCATTATTAAGCAGATGTGTTGCAAATGCATGTCTCAAATTATGAGGGGATATTTTTTTGTTAATAAGAGAAACTGTCGCGTACTTTTGAATCATCTCCCAACAAGCTTGTCTTGAAATAATAGAGCCATTTTCATTTAGAAATAACATATCAATATGATTAGTTGGCTTTAAATTAGCTCTATATGTATCAATATATAATATCAATAGACTCATCGCTGATGAACCTATTGGTACGAGTCTCTCTTTATTTCCTTTACCCTTTATCTTCAAAAATGGTTTTTCCTTAGAGATTTGATTGACTCTAACATTTAATAGTTCACTTATTCTTAATCCTGCAGAATATAACAGCTCAAGAATGCATTTATCTCTAAGTCCAACGCCTGTTTTTATATCAGGTGATTCAAGAAGCTTTTCTACTTCATTTTCTGAAATAATAGTTGGTAGCTTTCTTCTTTTTTTCGGATTTTCTATTAGTTGCGCAGGATTATTATCTATAATTTTATTTTCAAATAAGAATAAATAGAATGATTTAATACAAGTAATTATTCTTTGTATAGTACTTACTGATGTCCCTTTATCTAATCTATCAGCAAGATAGTTATTAATGATAATTCTATCTACATTAGAGAATTTTTTTTTATTGTGCTCAAGCCATGTAAGGAATATTTTAAGATCAGATTTATAAGCTAATATTGTATTTCTAGAGAGGCCCCTTTTAAACGATGCATCATTGCAATATTGATCTATAAGTTGATATTCAATTGAATTATCTGATATCGGCATAATATTTGATATACTCAGTATACATAATTTATTTAATTTAAAAAAATGAAAGATAATTGTTTTAATGAATTTGATCCAAATGCCTTGAATGTTGAGGAGGCACTATCAAGAATATTAAAATCCATAGTAAGCAAAAAAGATACTGAGCTAGTACCCCTAAAAGAATCTTATGGTAGAGTTCTGGCAAAAGACATTAAATCTAATCAAGATATACCTAATTATAAAAATTCTGCTATGGATGGTTACGCGGTTTGTATGGATATTACAAACTCAAATAATAAATATACTTTTAGATGTGTTGGAGAATCTTTCGCAGGTCGTCCATATAATAAAAATGTAAAGATAAATGAAGCAGTAAAAGTAATGACTGGCGGTATGGTTCCTAAAAGTTGTAATGCGGTTGTAATGAAAGAGCTCGTTAAAAATATAGATGATAAGATAATTATTACTGCAAATATATTCAAAGATCAAAATATAAGATTTCCTGGTGAGGACATCAAAAAAAATGTGACTGTTTTATTTAAAGGCAGACAAATTGATGATGTAGATATGGGAATTTTAGCATCCTTAGGCAAAGCAAAAATACCAGTTTATTCTAAACCTATAATAGGTTTCTTTTCGACAGGTGATGAGCTTGTAAGCATTGATGCTAAAATCAAAAAATCTCAAGTATATGATAGTAACAGATATCTATTACATGGATTACTTCAAAAGTTTCCAATTAAAATAAAGGACTTTGGGGTAGTAAAGGATAAACTAAAATCGGTAGAAAAAAAATTAGCACTAGCATCTAATGAATGCGATTTATTACTTACAACAGGGGGAGTATCAGTTGGGGATGCTGATTTTATCAAAGATGCATTGGAAAAGTTAGGTAAAGTAAATTTTTGGAAGATAGCTGTCAAACCAGGAAGACCATTAGCATTTGGTAAAATTAAAAAATGCTTTTTCTTTGGATTACCTGGAAACCCAGTATCAGTCGTAGTGACTTTTAATTTATTTGTGAGTGCAGCAATAAGAAAGATGACTGGTCAAAAAAATAATTCATCTTTAAGTCTAACTGCAAAACTACAATCCGAGATTAAAAAAAGAAAAGGCAGGAAGGAATACAAAAGGGGTATCTTGACAATTAATAATGGTGAGTTTTTCGTTAAAAGTTCAGGTGCCCAAGGATCAAATATATTATCATCCTTAAAAGATGCAAATTGTTATATTGAGCTTGCAGAAAACATAGATAGAATAAAAGAAGGTGAAAATGTAAAAATAATCCCATTTGCCCTATCAAGTGAACATTATGAATAATAATGTAGGCTTATTTAAAAGATTATTAATAAATTTTTATGATGTAATTCTACTCTTTGCAGTGTTATATTTTTTCACGATACCAATTATCCTTTTTACACAGGGCAATGCAGTTTTAAATAGCTACCTGTATCAATTATATCTTATATTAATAGTTTTTTTTTATTATGCATGGTTTTGGAAAAAATATAATCAAACTCTTGGTATGAAAATATGGAAAGTAAAAATATATAGTAGGTGCTCTTTAGATATATCATATCTTCAGTCCCTTATAAGAATTATAACTGCACTAGCGGGTGGCCATTTAATGTTAATATTTAAGTCAGAGTCTCTACAAGATAAGTTATCGAAAACTTATTTGGAAAGAATTGATTAAATAGACATGTGACTTTTAACTAGCTTATCAAATAAGAAAAATCCAAAAATAATAAATGTACCCATTGAAATCAAAACAGATATTAATGCAGGTATATTTAGTATTAAGCTAATGTTAATAATGATACTTGAAATAACAAAATAAGTGACGCCAAATACTATACCAAAAATAATTTTTTGACTCTGGTTGGTAGATCTAATTTTTGTAAACAAGAAAGGTATCCCAATAAAAACAATTATACAACATGAAATAGGTAATAATATTTTTTGCCAGAACATGGCTTTATGTTCTTCATAATATATACCCGACTCATTGTAGTAAATTATATTTTCATATAAGGATTCGATTGATTGATGACGTTTTTTATTGAATTTACTTTTAAGTATTTGAGATGGTATGAAATTGTCAGAAGAAATATTATATGTTTGTTTATTAATTATTTGATTACTACTAATATCGATAATTCTTATTCCATTCAAAATCCAATCAGTATCATAAGTAGCTACCTCTGCGTTTAAGATTGAATTAATGCTGCCATTATTAATATTTATTATTTCAATTTTTTCTAAATGCTTATCAGTAATCATTCTTTTAGCATTAATAATATAATCTTTACCTTTAAACCATATCTCTTGATTTATAATATTTTTATTTAGTGCTTTATTTTTAATCTCTTGTGCATGAATAGAAAAATCAGGTGATACATAATTACCTATAGATGTAAATACAGATGCTAATAAAAATGTTTGAAACATAATTATGAAAATAGTTTTTCTAACACCAATACCATTAGAATTGATTGCGATGATTTCTGAATGATACGCCATAGATCCGAATGCAATCATACTGCCAATTAGCAATGCATATGGGAAAATATCTAAGAAGTTTTGTGGAATTAAAAATAAAGTATATTGAGCTATTAACGAAAGCGTATATTCATTTACTCCTAAATTTTTTAGCTCAGATAAAAAGATTATTAGTAGATTGATACTTATAAGTATACTTATAGTGAGAGAGAATCCTAATAGGTACTTTTTAAACATATATATGAATATTTTATTCATCTTATTGTCTAGTATAATTCGTATAACTAAAAAGCTTATATGTAATGTATAAATAAATAATGTGAAGAGTAATTAGACTTAATGAAATATATACTTTTGTATCAAAAGACTGTACAGAAATATTAATTAAAACTATATAGCTAAAGTAGAATACTGCGGCTATAAATATATTTCTATATTTATCTTCTCTAGCATTTATATGACTAAGAGGTATTGCAAGGTAACCTAGTATCAATGTTGCTATTATCATTGAGAATCTCTTTAGAACTTCTGAGAAGGACAAAATATCATCATGTTGAAATAGTTGCAAGATAGACTTGGACTCTACATTATTGTTTATATTTTTAGGAACTTCGTTCGATAGTAAAATGTCCTGATTGAGGTACTGTGTAGAACTAAAACTTCCATCAGGATTAAATATATAAGATTTACCTTCAACTAATGTGATTAGGTCATCACTAGATTCTGTTGTTGATATCCCAGATGAGAGACTAATCGAGTTTGATTCATTAGTTTTAGATTTAATAAATACATTAGCCATAGTAAGTTCATTTTTATTATTAATATAAATTACCTTTGATCCATCATTACTGATTGTGAAATTTTTATCACGTAAAGAGTATATTTTTTGTTCATGAAGGATGCGATGCTCGATTTCAGATCTAATATCAACTGTATGAGGTGTAATAAAGCAATTGAAGAGCATGACGATGATAGCTGTAACAACTATTATTCTTGCAAGTATCTCCGATATTAATTTATTTGAATAGCCGTTTACCTTCATGATTACCATCTCATTTGATACATACAGCTTATTAAGAGCAATTATTATCCCAAAAAACAGACTGATAGGTATAAGTAAAGAGAAATACTGTATTATTTTTAAACCCAGTAACTGTAATAAAAATACAGATGGAATCCCGCCATCATTAACATCTTCCATTAATCTTAGTCCCGTATTTGCAAAGAGTATGAGAAAAAGAATTAATAAAACAGATAACACTGACTGTAGAGAGTTTTTATAAATATATTGGCTAATTAAATTCAAAGTAATAATTACAAGGTCAAATAAAAGTGTTAGTCTTAACCATTAAGTCAGTATAACTTTATTATTTGGAAATATCATGAAATACGTAAGATTCAACAAAAATTCAAAAGCCGAATATAACTTATTATTTGTCTATGAAGATAAACTATCAAGCCTTAATAAGTCAGTCCTCAGTAATGCGGTATTTGAAGATGTAAAATTAGCTATATCTAATAAATTAGTCACTGGTACTTCAGGTTCAATGAATATATTTTCTAGTAAAATGTATGAAAAAAACTATTTCCTTGTTGGTCTTGGTCAAAAAAACAAGCTAACAATTCAAACTTATGAAAAAAATCTTAATTCGGCGCTCAAGAAAATCAATGGTTATAGTATTAACAGCATCTCGCTTGATCTCAATAACATAGCTATTAAGAATTATGATCATATAAAATCTAGTATTATAGAAATTGAAAAAACTC
>JBJKYD010000006.1:0-11923 GCA_045561295.1 Gammaproteobacteria bacterium | reverse complement strand
TGGACTAGCAACACTATTTAGTGTCTCAGGCGGAGACATCAATTTAATAATTAAACAATTAATAAGAATTGCTATCGGATTAACAGCTATGATTCTTCTAGCACAAATTCATCCAGATAATTTTAAACTATTTTCACCTTTGCTTTATATTTTCGGAATTATTTTATTGGTGCTTACAATTTTTTTTGGGGTAGGAAAGTCTGCTGATCGATGGCTTGATTTCTATATTTTAAGGTTTCAACCATCCGAATTAATGAAACTTTTTGTACCACTTATGATCGCATCATTTTATTCTGACAAGGCATTACCACCAAAGTTAAAAAATCTCTCTATAGCAGTTATTATAATAGTTGTTCCAGCTTTACTAATTGCAAAGCAACCTGACCTTGGAACAGCTCTTCTTATTGTCAGCTCGGGCGCTATAGCGATATTTTTGTCAGGAATAAAGATCACTCATATTTTTTTAGGAATCGGGCTCATTATAGGTGCAATACCACTATTATGGTCATTTATGTATGAATATCAAAAATCACGCATACTCTCTTTTTTTAGTCCAAACATGGATACACTTGGATCTGGCTATCATCTTGCGCAATCAAAAATTTCTTTAGGTTCTGGAGGTCTTTTTGGAAAAGGCTATATGAATGGGACTCAGTCACAGTTAGATTTTCTTCCAGAAAATCATACAGATTTTATATTTTCTGCCTTTGGTGAAGAATTTGGATTTGTAGGGGTAGTTATATTAATCACACTCTACGTTCTTGTAGCTTTACGAGGGATGAGTATATCAATTAAAGCTACGGATAATTTTTCAAGGATATTGTCTGCAACACTCATATTAACTATATTTTTATATGTGCTGGTTAATGTAGGTATGGTTGTTGGAATACTACCAATCGTAGGTGCGCCATTACCATTTATGAGTTATGGAGGAACATCTATGTTGACGGTTTTTGCGGCACTTGGCATTATCATGTCAATTAAATCCCACCAAAGGCTTTTGAGAAAATAATGAGATACTATGTAGGACTTTTTTTATCACTCTTTGCTTTGAATCTCTCAGCAAGTAACTCTTATAATTCTGATATTGTTACTGAGTTTATAGATGAAATGTATGAAAAACATGATTATAAAAAAGATAACTTAAAAAAACTATTCAGTCAGATTAAAGAAGAAAAAAAGTTAAAGAAATTTTTTAAGAAAGCTCCTGAGAGAAGACTTACGTGGAATGGCTGTGAGCCACAAGAAAATCAATGCCTTAACTATAAAAAATTATTTATAAATAAACATAATATTGAAAATGGAAAAATATTTGCACAAGAAAACATCAAATACTTAGATAGAGCATCTCAACGCTTTGGAGTACCAAAAGAAATCATTGTTGCAATAATTGGTATCGAAACCAGATATGGGAAAAATTTAGGAACATTTAAAACTTTCGACACTCTAGCCTCGTTATCACTTGGTCCCAACAAAGGGAGAAGGCATCAGTTTTATAGATCCGAGCTCGAAAATTTCTTACTTCTATGTAGGGAGAATAATCTAAATCCTTCGTCTATAAAAGGTTCATATGCTGGAGCATTAGGAAAGCCACAATTTATATCTAGCTCCTATAGAAATTACGCTATTGATTTTGATGGTGACAATTATGCCGATCTTTGGAATTCTAATGCCGATGTTATCGGGAGCGTTGCCAATTACTTAAAAAGAAATGGATGGTCAAGAAATGGTCTCATTTTGACTGACTTGCCAGTGGATAATAATAGATCAAACCTTGAAAAGCTCTCTAAGAAAACATATAAGCCTCACACGCCCTATAAGAATTATTTGAGCCTTAAAATTATTGCTCCAAGGAAAATTAATTCAAATGAAAAGTTATCAGTTATAAAACGAATTGAAGGCAATAAAGATGTCTTCAGTTTTGGACATAATAATTTCTATACAATTACAAGATATAACAGAAGCCGACTGTACGCTCTTGCTGTATATACACTGGCCGATAAAATAAAAACTCAATCACAGTAATTTTTGTTATAATAATCTAATCTTATGTGTAAATATCTATACCCTTTCATCGTAGCTATAACTTTAGGAAACCTTGCCTATTCATCTCCTATTCCACCAGCACCAAATTTAAATGTAAAAGCATATGTTTTAATGGATTTTGATAGCGGTATGATATTAGCCTCAAACAATAAAGATTTGACTCTGCCTCCCGCAAGTATCACCAAAATGATGACGGCTTATCTAGCATTCACAGAACTTAATGAAAATAACATCTCACTAAGCGAAGATGTTTTGGTGAGTAAGAAAGCTTGGAAGACGGGTGGATCTAAAATGTTCATTGAAGTTGGTAAAAAGATAAAATTTAAAGAGATTTTACAGGGTGTCATTACTGTATCAGGAAATGATGCTAGTGTTGCGCTTGCAGAACACATATCAGGAGATGAAAATACGTTTGCAATATATATGAATCAAATGGCAAAAAACATTGGATTAGCTAATACAAACTACACAAATGCAACGGGCCTCCCTAATGATAGCCTGTATACAACTGCAGAGGATATTGCTCTGCTTTCTCGCTCGTTAATATCGAATTTTCCAGAGTTGTATAAATTATACTCTACTAAATCATTTAAATTTAATGATATAAAACAGTATTCAAGGAACAAACTTCTTTTTATTGATGAAAATGTAGATGGTATCAAAACCGGTTTTACCAATGCTGCTGGATACTGTCTTGCAAGTTCAGCAAAACGAGGCAACAGAAGATTAATTGCTGTTATAATGGGCGCTCCAACACCAGACGTTCGCATCCAATCCAGCCGTACACTACTTGAATACGGTTTTAGATTTTTTGAAACACATAAGTTATTTAAAAAAGATATAGAAATATCTAAAGCGCGTGTATACGGAGGTGATAAATCTGAGGTTAAATTTGGAGTAAATCAAGATAGCTCTGTAACTATCCCAAGACGTCAAAAAAAGAATCTGAAATATCAGTATGTAATTGATAAGCAACTTACTGCTCCTATCAATCAAAATGAGACTATTGGTTTTATTAATGTCAAATTGAATGATGAAATCATACAAACTTATAAGTTAACTGCACTTGAAAGTGTAAACGAGGGCTCACTATATAGAAGGACAGTTGATTCATTGCTCATGGATCTATAATGCCAAACTCAGAAGTTGTCTATTTAAACGGAAAATATTCTCCAAAACATCAAACCACACTATCAATATTAGACAGGGGTTTTTTGTTCGGCGATGGAGTCTATGAGCTGGTACCAGTTTATAATAAGCATATTTTTTATATCGAGAATCATTTAAATCGATTGAAAAGTAGTTTGGAATTAATCAATATCGATCCATCTACAGTGGATGATGATAAGTTCATCAAGATAATTAACTCTCTCATCGACCAAAATGATTATGTAAATCATTATATTTATATCCATATTTCACGTGGTGTTGACAAAAAAAGAAATCACATTTATTCCAAAGAATGTGAGCCCACGATATTAATTATGGGTGAAAACTATAAGCCTTTTGATAAAGCTACGATTGAATTGGGTAAAAAAGCAATAATTGAAGAAGATTACCGATGGCTTAAATCAAATATCAAATCAACCTCTCTTCTGGCCAATGTGCTTATTAAAAACAAAGCTTATACTGACGATGCATATGAAGCATTATTACTCAGAGATGAATACCTTACTGAAGGCTCAGCAAGCAATGTTTTTATTGTAGATAAGGGCGTAATAAAAACACCAAAACTAAGTAATAAGCTTTTACCAGGCATCACTCGAAAATTCTTAACTGATTTAATTATTCAAAATAATTTAGATTTCGAAGAATGTGATATTCCGAGAAATCTATTGTTATCAGCTGATGAAATTTTTTGCTCAAGCTCTACTAATCCGGTTGTTCCAATTACTCAGTTGGATAATAATACAATATCTAATACAGCTGGCCCGGTTTCTATGAAGCTATATCAACACGCACAACAATTTATTAAAGATACTTACAAATAAAAAAACCGCTAAATCTAGAATTTAACGGTTTTAGGTTTTACGAAATTAAATGACGTAAATTTTTTTTATTTAGGCTGGCATTCGTAAGCTGCTGCTTTCATTTCCATAGCCTTAGCTGTACATGCATCGCGAGATGATACAGGACCAACTTCTTCAAAACGATCGAAATCATTTTCAATTGGATAAATCTTCACCATATATTCTGATGGTGCGGATGTTCCACTACCACCACATGCTGTGATGATTCCTGTAAGTAATAGTACAGATAGAAGTTTTATATGTCTCATTTGACCCCCTAAGTCGTAATTACATCTCCTACTTTATCACAATTATTTTAAGGATTAAGACATTATTCATTTAATTTAGATATCTTATTGATTATAAGTGCTACTTTTTGGTGAGTATATGTCCAGAAGTAGGAAATAGTTTTTGAATTTGAATTTGATTATACCTATACTAGTTAGTGGGGTAGTACACTATTAGAATCTACTAATATAGTACAACTATTTAATTAAATGGAAAAGAATATGAAAAAAGAGAATAAAAAACTCTCAGATTCTAAAAGAAGTTTTCTTAAAGGCTTAGGAACTGTAGCTGCAGCTACACCTATTATCGGATCTATGTTTGGATCAGATGATGCTAATGCCGCTAAAGCTGATAATGAAATGTACATCCAAGGTACATATTTTGAATCATGTACATGTGACACTATTTGTCCATGTCTTCTTCTTTTGGATCCAACCAAAGGATATTGCAAAGCATTTTTAACATGGAATATTGAAAAAGGTCACATCGGAAACGTTGATGTGAGCGGTATGAATGTATCTATGTGGTTAAATGCACCAGACAATCTTCTTAAAGGTCAGTTCGAAATGGCTGTATATATCGATAATAGAGCCACTAATGAACAATTCAATGCATTGAGAGAGGCTTATCATGGTGTTCATGGCGGACACTTGGGAGTCATTGCTAGTTTAGGTAAAGGTAAAGCGGGAGCTCCTCGTGAGTTTTTACCAACTAAAAGAGCAAAAATTACATACATTGTAAATCCTCCAATGAGACGTGTTGTTGTAGGAGGAATTGCTGAGAATAAAATGGAACAACTAGCTGGCGCAAATGGACGTCCTGTTGTTGTCCATGATACACCTCTAGCAGTTGCACCACCATTTCCAATCACTGTAAGTAAAGCTTCTGAGCTTGTTTATAATGATCATGGCATTAGCCATTCATGGAAAGGCGGCAATGGTTTGAGCTCACCTTTTGTTTATAGAGATGGTGCGAACAAACAACAAGCTATAGAAGTATAGTTTCAGACTTTTTTTAATATGGCCTGTATAAATAATGCAGGCCATACTTTTATGGGAAACTTATGAACAACAATCCATTACAAGCTCCACTTAAAGATAGAATGATTGTCTACATAGGCGTGGCCATAGTTTTATTATTCTCATGGCTCTATATTCTTGGTATGGGTTGGCATATGAATACACTTCCATTCATTGATAATCCATCAACGATGAGCATGGATATGTCAGATGACTCCATGAACATGAAAAAAGATGGCATGCAAGGTTCAATGGATATGGATAAATCCATGAATATGAATAAAGAGTCAAGTATCATCACTGACGTTTTAACTTGGATGCCCCCAATGGGTAACATGTGGGTATTTAGTGATTTCTTTTTATTATTTATGATGTGGACTGTAATGATGGTGGCCATGATGACCCCTTCCATACTCCCTATGTTGATGTTATATACGACACTCAATTCTAGAAAAAAAATGCAAGGGCAAGAGTCTATATCTCCAATGGTGTTGCTTTCAGGTTATCTGTCAAGCTGGGTGCTTTTTAGTTTATTCATCACTTTACCTCAATATTTTTTACATACCAATGGACTACTTAATATGATGATGGAGCCTATGAGTATGTATCTTGCTGCATTTGTTCTAATCATGGCAGGTATATATCAATTTACACCTTATAAAGATGCTTGTTTAAATGTTTGTCAGTCGCCTTTAAGTTTTTTAACCAATAACTGGCAAGATGGAAAGCTTGGCGCATTTATAATTGGATATAAGCATGGATTTTATTGTGTTGGATGTTGCTGGGCATTAATGCTTACACTATTTGCTTTAGGTGTGATGAATATTTTATGGGTAATCGTGCTAACTATATTTGTCTTATTTGAAAAACTCTCTTATAACTACCCGTTAGCTTACAGAAGAGTAGTGGGTATTTTTCTAATCGCTTGGGGATCTATATTAGTTCTTTGATTTGCTTTAGGCGTTCTGGTGTTCCTATATCCATCCATTGCCCCTCATAAATACTAAAACTTATTTTTTCTTCAGCTCTTAAAATATCTCCTAAATCCTTATCATTATATTTTTTAAAAAGTTCAGTATGATATTTTCCTATTCCTGAGAAGACGTATTTTTTGCCCACAGTTATAGTATCATCACTGATATCAAAATCCCCTGCTAGATAGTCAGGTGTTTCAATTAATATGATATGAGCCAAATTATCATTAAGATCCAACTCCTTCAGTTGATCTAAACGATAATCTGTCCAAACATCACTATTAATGACAATAAAACTCTCATCTTTTAGTTGGGAAACTATATTTCTAATACCCGCTGCAGTACCCAAAGGCTCATCTCCTTCATCAATGAGATGAATATTTTTATTCAAGCTTTTTATGTAATTTATAATGACATCTTTTTTATAAGCTACATTTATAAAAATTTCATTTATGGATGCATCCTCTAGTAGGTTAATCTTATGTGCTATAAGGGTCTCTCCATTTATTTCAAGCATTGGCTTAGGCATATCTTTTGTTAAAGGCATCATTCTTGTGCCTTTCCCAGATGATAAAATTATTGCTTTCATTGTGATATTTTATTACTTATTTCTAGGTTACTAAAAATTTCATTGAGTGTGGAAAGTTCTTTGTATTTATTTAAAACTTTATCCATGTACGCATAAGTCCTTGGTATGTCATGGAGATAACCAGATTTACCATCACGGTAGTTGAGTCTAGAAAATATCCCAATAGCCTTAATATGACGTTGCAATCCTGTGATCTCAAACCAATATCTAAAGTCTGAAATATTATTTATGGTGTCGGACTTCATTCTATTGAAAAAGCTCTCAAGCATATCTTCAACTAGACCATCGTTCCAAGTAACATAACAATCTTTAAGAAGAGATACCAAGTCATAAGTTACAGGTCCTATCACAGCATCTTGATAATCAATAATACCAGGATTATTAAGATCAGTTATAAGAAGATTTCTAGAATGAAAATCTCTATGCACAAATGTTTTCGGAATGGACTTTAAAATGTTATTTATTTTTTTAAATTCAGTCTTTATCTGCTCGGATGCAGCATTGTCTAATTCTATATTAAGATGCTTTTTTAGAAACCAGTCTATATATAAATTATTTTCTTCTTCGTAAAAACTATCAAAATCTTGTAAGCCAGCACAATCAACTTTAGTTTGCATTTTTACAATCGCCTCTAATGCATCTGTGTATAAGCAATAGACAGTTTCATCATTTAATTTTTTAGAATACAAATCATTTCCTAAATCAGTGATAACTAAAAAACCTTTGGTTGAATCGCAATCAAATATCTCAGGGACATTAAGTTTTGCATCTTGTAATTTTTCTGTGATTTTTAAAAATGAATCTAAACTTTCATCTTCAGGTGGACAATCCATTACTGCATAAGAGATATCATTTTTATTTACTCGGTAGTATTGTCTGAAACTTGCATCAGCTGATAAGACAGAAAGCGATGAACTGTCATATCCTTTATCACTGAGCCATGCGGTAAGCTCTTGTTCTCGTGTACTACTCATTTGGCTATATTACTATATAATGCCTCAGATGAAGTCAAAAAATCTTATTGAAGAATCGATAAATCTTCAACTTGAAGCAAAAGCAATAGGGCTTGATTGGATTGAACTTGATAAAATTATCGACAAAATCCGAGAAGAGACCGATGAGCTTGATGAAGCAATAGAAAGTAAAGATAGAGAGCATATCATTGAGGAACTTGGGGACCTTTTCTTCTCTCTCATTTCTCTATCTAGACACCTTAAAATTGATATGAGTGATTTAAATGAGTCTGCTAACTTTAAATTTAAAAATAGACTTAATAAAATCATCAGTGAAATGAAAAAAAGAAATATTGAATATGCTGAACCTGATGAAATGATTGAAATTTGGAAAAGCATCAAGGATAAATCTTAATTCAATTTTTAGCCACTGACAGTTTTAGGTTTGTAAGGACAAAACTCTTCTATTTTACATTCGAAACATTTTGGTTTCCTTGCGATACATGTATATCTTCCAAGAATAATTAACCAATGATGAGCATGCATTTTAAATTCATCAGGTATATTTTTAATTAATTTTTTCTCAACAATCTCAACTGTCTTCCCTGGCGCAAGCCCTAATCGATTAGAAACTCTAAAGACATGAGTATCAACCCCGATGGTGTGTTGTCCGAAAGCATTATTTAAAACAACATTTGCTGTCTTTCTTCCAACGCCAGGCAATTTCATGAGTTCTTCTCTGGTTTGGGGTATTTTATTTTTATATTGTTTCCATATAATTTCTGATGTCGCGATCACATTTCCAGCCTTAGCATTATATAAACCTATTGTCTTAATATAAGACTTTAGTTTTCTAACTCCTAGTTTGAATATTTTTTCAGGTGAGGGAGCATCTTTGAAAAGTTTTGAGGTTGCGGCATTGACACTTTTATCTGTTGCTTGTGCTGAGAGTATTACAGCTATCAATAATTGAAAATGGCTTTTAAAGGTAAGCTCTGTGACAGGTTCAGGATCAGCATCTCTTAGTATTTTAAAAACTTTGACAATTTTATCTTTATTCATACTTTTTAATTTTTGCATGTTTTTTAGATTCGGTATCTAACGCATATTGAATATAATCATCCATGTCTCTATCTTCTAAAACCTTTTGCCGATTTAGTTCTTTATCTTTTTTAATACGATCCAATCTATCTAATCTTTGATAATATTTTTCCTTTGAGTCTTCAGATTGTTTAGATGGCCAAGTCCATGTATTTTGCTCTTGTGGTGTAATCATAGACATGCAGTTAACAGGGCACTCTTCTATACAAAGCTCACACCCATTGCATTGATGCTCGAGTACTTTATGAATCATATGTCTTGCACCGACAATTGCATCTACTGGACATACTTTGATACAAATTGTACAACCTATACATTCTTCTCGAACAATATCTGCAACTTCGTAGTTTTTTATTTGTTGAGTTGACCGATGAGTTTTACCGGCCAGTATTGCCTGGATATGATTTTCTGTTTTTAAACCTCCAGGTTCACATTTATTTGTTTTTTCTTTTTTCTCTATTAGAGATTGAGCATAGCTTCTGCAATCAGGATATTCACATTTTTTACATTGCAGCTGAGGCAATACTTCAATGATTTGATCGACTAAACTCTTATCATTCATTTATGAGATTTTAGAGCCAGGAGCAACATCCTTTTCTGGTTGAAGAATAATAATGTCACCATCGTGTTGTGTGGCAAGTACCATTCCATTGGATACACCAAATTTCATTTTTCTAGGCTTAAGGTTAGCGATGACTACAACTAATTTCCCTATTAACTGTTCTGGAGTATATGATTTTTTAATTCCTGCAAAAATTGTTCTAGTTTCATCACCCAAATCCACCTCTAGTTCTAGAAGTTTTCTAGAATCCTCTAGCTCTTTAGCATTAATAACTTTGGCTACACGTAAATCAACTTTGATAAAATCATCAATAGTGATTTTATCTGTATCTTCTGCTACTACTTCTTCTTTCATATTCTCATCTTTCATTTTTTCAATACTCTCTTTATTAATTCTAGTTATTAATGGCTCAAATGCATTAATTTTATGTTTTTTTAAGCAATTATCTATATTGCTCCAGGAAATTGATTCACAATTTAGAATATTTTCTACTTTAACGGCAATCTCAGGCAATACAGGTTTCAAATAACCCATAATCATTCTAAATGCATTGATTCCATCAGAACAAATAGTTTGAACAGAGGCTTTAGTTGATTCATCTTTTACTTTAATCCAAGGCTTTTCTTCATCAAGGTATTTATTTACCTCATCACTTAATGACGAAATAATTCTCATATTAGCGGCATAATTTCTTGCTTCATAATTATCTACAATCTCATTTTTTTTAGTAGATACAGATTTAAGCAAACTATCATTACCAATTTCATCAGATAATTGATCATTAAAATCTTTATTAATAAATTTTGCGCAGCGGCTTCCTATGTTAATAATCTTCCCAACGAGATCAGAATTAACACGTGCCATGAAGTCATCAAAATTCAAATCAATGTCTTCTATCTTATTAGTAAGACGACTCGAAAAATAATATCTTAGATAATCTGGTTGCAAGTGATTAAGATAAGTACGCGCATTAAAAAAAGTTCCTCGAGATTTTGACATCTTCTCACCATCGATTGTTAAAAACCCATGACAAAAAACTCCATCTGGTTTTCTAAAACCTGCACCCTCTAACATTGCAGGCCAAAATAAACCATGGAAGTAGGCGATATCTTTTCCGATGAAATGATACAGTTCTGTTTTAGAACCTTCTGTCCAATCATCTAAGTAGTTTTGATTATTTTTATCACAATAATTTTTATGAGATGCAATATATCCAATAGGCGCATCCAACCAAACATAAAAGAATTTATCTTTCAATCCAGGTATCTCAAATCCAAAATAAGGCTTATCACGAGTAATGTCCCAATCGACTAAGCCACCTGATAGCCATTCGCTTAATTTATTTTTTATTTCTTTTTGAATGTCATTATCATCCATCCATTTTTTTAAAAACTTTTCATAAGAACTTAATTTAAAAAAGACATGTTCTGTATTTTTGGTTATTGGTTTGGTATTTGTGACCGTTGAGATTGGATTTTTAATTTCAGAAGATGAGTATGTCGCGCCACACTCTTCACAAGAATCTCCATATTGATCTTTAGCGCCACATTTAGGACATTCACCTTTAATGAATCTATCTGGTAGAAACATTTTTGCTTCATCATCATAGAACTGTTCAATCTCTTTGCTTGCAATATCACCTTTATCTTTAAGTGCTAGATAAATTCTTTCAGATATTTCTCTATTTTCATCGGAGTGAGTGGTATGAAAGTTATCAAATTCAATTTGAAAGTCTTTAAAATCTTTCACGTGTTCATTGTAAGTATTTTTAATCAATTCCTCAGGTGTAACACCAAGTTCTTTTGCTTTGAGCATGATAGGTGTTCCATGAGAATCATCGGCACAGATATAGACACAATCATTACCTGCCATCTTCTGACTTCTGACCCAGATATCTGTTTGTAAGTATTCAACAAGGTGGCCTAAATGGATAGAACCATTAGCATAAGGCAGTGCACTTGTAACTATTATTCTTCTCATTGAAATTTGATAATATGCCTATAAATTAATCAGTATGAGGTTATAATAAGGCCTCGATACATAATGAGTATTGTATATTAAAACCATAAAAAGGACTAAGGGAATGAATAAAGAGAACATAGAAGCATTATTAAAGGATTATCAGTGTCCATACATGGGTACAGATTTAGTCAGCGGAAATGCTATCAAAGAAGTTAAAGTTGAGGGAAACAACGTTTATGTGAAATGTGTACTAGGCTGGCCTGCTGAGGGCATCATGCAAGCATTTCATGAAAATATGGATAAAAAGATTAAAGAAGCTTATCCAGATGCACAGACTAATTTAGATTTAAGCTATGAAATATCTGCTCACGGTGTGCAGCAATCAGTTGAGAGAATTAAAGGCATTAAAAATATTATTGC
>JBJKYD010000005.1:0-31098 GCA_045561295.1 Gammaproteobacteria bacterium | reverse complement strand
TATAGTTTTTCCATATACGAGATATGGATGATTTTGAAAAAGGGTTATCATTTGAAAATTGAACAAAGTAAATGTATGGATGTTTCTTTTTAATTAATCTTATAGTTGGAATTTTGATATGCTTTACATTATAGAACCAAATTACATCTGGATTTTCAGTTTCTACTACTTCTAACAGCGCATTGTTTATCTGACTTATAAGCGGACCATGAGTTGTTGCATATTGAAGCTTATGTAGCCAAGAATGGAATACAGGTTCGCTATGAGAAGTTCTTCTTCTCCTAAATACATCAAACCATCCATGCCTTATAACATCATGGCCTAATTTCTCAAGAGCATCCGAACATGCATCCTGGTACCATTGCCAAGAATAGTCACCTACAACAATAATTTTCATTTATATACTCAGTCTAATCCAAATCAAAATCACTGAAGTCATCAGTATACTCATCGTTCATATCTGGAGTCCATGCTGGATATGGCGTATTGACAACATAAGAGTCCTCATTACTAATATTTTTTAATAAAGCACCAACACCTACTGGAATCATAATCGAGAGAAAATCATGATCTTCACCACTATAATAAGTCTCGTAGTTTCCTTCAATCTTTAGTATGATCTTCACATTACCTTTTATGCATGTAAAGCAGCCTGTTCGAATCTTATGTAAGTGCGGTCCCTTCTGGGAGTTCTTTGAGATTACTGTCAGGTAAACCTGCTCAGGCTTTTTTCCATTATCAAAAAACTTATCATGTATGTTATATATTGGGACGAGAAACCCATTTGATATTCCAGAGTTTGATTTTGTAGTAAACTTCTCATGTTTAAGAGTTTTGATTTTCATAGATCAATTATATAGACTTTATTTCTAAATTATATTACTTGTAATTGTTTTTCTGCCTTTATCCAAAGGCCAAGATTGCGAAGAATTGAAAGCATTTATTGATAATTTTTTTAGAATACTCTGGTTATTTTGAAGAAATTGAATTTTATTAATAAGTCTATCAACATTATCATAGCTATATAGATATCCATTATAACCATCGATAATTCTATCAGCAGAAGCACCTGATGATGTTGTTCCAATTACAGGAGTACCTAACGACATAGCAAGAGATGCGGATCCAAATGTTTCATATCGAGATGGTTGGATAAACAAATTTGAACTATAAATTATTGATTTAAAATCATCAATTTGTAGCCAATCAGTAAATATAGTTTTACATTCAAGTCTGTTAGCAATTTTTTTTATTTTATTAAGCTCTGAACCTGAACCTACTATAATAATAGTGCATTTTTTTATTAATTGAGAATCATATCTAGACAATGCGTCTAAGAGCAAATCAAACCCTTTTAAATAATCTAATCTGCTACCTGCAGTAATTACAAAACTATCATCATCAATTGAGTATTTTTCTAAGGTAGTTTTTTTATTAAATGGTATAGATCCGTAGTCATCATAAGTATCAACATATATTGGGAGATGTATAAGTTTATTTTCATTAAATGAAAGAGATTTTAAATAGCTTATTGTTGAATTACTTACACAAAATATAATACAATTTGACTTATTTAAAATATAATAAGCACACTTCCTTAGAATTTTTTTTTGTAAACTTAATTTTTCAAAATTATTTATTCCTAAATCAGTCCAATGGTTGAAAGGTCTTCTTGTTATAAAGAAAAATATATGCAAGATTATAGTATTAATATTTGCCCAACCAACTATAAAAAATTTCTCATCACTATGAATGATACATCTGAGTAAAAATTTAAGATTGATTCTTTTCCCATATATATGTTGAGTTTCTAAATATTTATCTCTATATTTAGAAGATTTATTACCTTCGGCATACCATAGTCGAAGTTCTTCTGTTCCATGTTGTTTTAAATATCGTATGAGACAATTATTGTGAGGTGTTTCTAGATCTTGAATGAGATTTATAGTCATATATTTTTCTTAATATGATTACTTAATCTTATAGCTAATGCTACTAGAGTTAGACTTAGATTAGCGTTTCCAATCTTAGGTAATACTGATGCATCACATACATACAAATTATCTATTCCGAAATATTTCAAATTACTATCTACTACACCGTATTTTTCGGTATAACTCATCCTGCACGTCCCAGCATGATGGGAGCCTAAAATAAAATCATCATAATCTACATGATGAGAAACAAAAGTTGAATTAGACCTTGTGTTTCTACTCAATAATTTCTGTATATATTTAATTTCAGATAATAATTTATTTGAAAAGTTATAATTTATATCTGGTATTGATCGATTATACTGATCTTTATGAGAGCTAAGCTTCACAGTTGACTGATTTATCTCAGAAACGCCTTCAAGTTGAAGTGTAATATCGAGTTCATCCGTATAGTAACCAATACCAACTTTCTCCATAAGTAATATGAAAGAAAGCTTCAAAAGCCTTATGTTAAACAATATACTAAGGATTCGAGTAAAGCTTAATTTACCTGATATCAGTAATGACATGTCCTTTTTAAAAGAAGTTAAATTTCCCTTAACGCTAGGCCTCAAAAATATAGAATGATTCAGTTGATCATTATTCTTATATTTCGTTTTAAGTATAAGGCCTAGTCTCAAAGAATTATTTCTAAACAAGTTATATATTCCATGAAAATTATGAAAGCTTTTTCTATTAAGCTTTAGTTTACCTATTAGAGCTATTGGATGGTCTAATAAGTTCATCCCCGTATTATGATTTTTATGATCATCAATAAAGGAATCTAAAATAATTCTTGGTGATTCTAAAGCTCCTGCTGATATCACAAATACATCAGCACTAAGTTCTTTTTGAATGCCATTTTGATTATAGACAACAGAAGTAATTTTACTATTTCTATATTTAAGTGATATCACTATAGCATTTGAGATTAAATTCAGATTGGTATTTTTTTTACTTGAGTCATTGATAATATTTCTTACTCTAACTGGATTTTTTTGAATAATATGATTTTTTAATAAAAAAGGTTCGCTTTTAAAAAATTTATCAGTTTTTTTATATTCATGACTTGAAAGAATTGATATGTCACCAAAATATTGGATCATTCTTGGCAAAACTTTTTCAATTTCATTTTTCAAATCAATCTTAATCATTGAACTAATAGATTCATAATCACAATCATCAAGGAATGTCATTACCCCATGCCATAAGTTTGATGTTCCACCAAAACCATATCCAGTTGAATTGAATGATAAATAGGATGATTTATTTTTTTTTAGGTCAAGGCTATTATCAAATTTCTTTGAGATATCGTCACAGTCCAATAGTGTAACTTTTATTTTAGAATCCTCTGATATTTCGCTGGCAAGTACACCTCCAGAAAAGCCTGATCCAATTATACATATATGCTTCATATTTCTTTATTTAATAATTTAAGGGAATTTGGTTTGATATAATTCTTATTAAATTGCAATCGTAGATTTTTAGATAATCTTCCAGATTCAAGATTGCTGAATGATGTTTCAATTTTCCTGTTTCTGTATTTAGATCTAGTGATGCAATAATATATAGTGGATATAACAGAACGTAAGAGACTTATTATGTTTATCTTATCTTCGATTATATCGTCGTCATTATTTATAGTAATTTCAACTTGATAATGTTTAATTAAATCACTAAGTGATGTATATGACGAATAAATAAAAAGATTATTTAGTTTCTCTGAAACTGATAGATTTATAATATAATCTCCTAAATTTTTTATATCAAGTATATAGAATTTATTTTTGCCTTCATTGGGCAACTTTATACTTTTAAAGGTTTTAAGCTCTGACATTAGTAGATCTAATTGTCCAGATACATTAATCACAATTGGTAAGTATAGCTGAATAATATTTAACTTAGATGAATTTAAAATTTTTGATTGTAATCTCTTAGTTAATAAATAACGATCAAGTTTATGGTTGAGAGTATTATGAAAATTTTCAATAATATTATTGTATATGATCCCTTGAGTATTTAAAAATACAAAGTTACCCTGATATTTACTTGATTTAAGAAATCTTAAGAAATTTTTCAATTTAAGGATATTTTTACACAGACTAAAATGATCATATCCTGCATAAATTATTGTAAAATATTGATTAATATCATCATAGTTGTAGTTTTCCATCTTGCTCAAGGCAATGACTTTGGGCTTTAAGTTCCGATTCAATAAAATAGATGATAACTGACTCGAGATTCTTCCCGTGCCTATTATAAGGCATTTATCTTTCATATGAGAAAGAATAGTAGTACATTGAAATTAAATTAATGAGAGAAAAGATCACTAGTGAGTAAACTAAACCAACAAAACCATAGAAATATACACCGATAAAATTGATTGTTATTCCAAATAATCCGAGGATTGATTTTACATAATTTAGTAATCTGACTTTCATTTTTGATTGCATCTTTAGTAAAAATATCTCACTTAACCCAAATAATATACCGGATAATATAAATAAATGTAAAAATGATGCATATGATAAAAATTTTGGATGAGAGAAAAGCAAAATTATGTCAACACTATAGTTCCAGGATAGATACACTAGTATTAGTCCAAATCCAAATGCAGCATATATAATATAATTGTAAATTATAGTATTAATATTAGATGAGTTAAGTGTATCGTTGTTATAGATAACGGGACTAATTAATCTATTTAATGTAGTAAATAGAAAAATTATTGGAACAAATCCTATCTGAAACAGAAGCGCAAAACCTCCAACATCGTCACGAGATGTATATATCTCTAGAAACCATTTATCTGAGATTTGTTGCAACCATATTATAAAAGTCCATGGAATATATGGAACTGCATATTTAATTATATCTGTAAAACAGTCATAATTATTTCCTGAATTATCATTCGCTGATAATAAGTCAGTAACAAAAATATGTTGAATCATTAATGCCACGAGTGAGGATATTAGAAAACTTATAATTATAAGATCTACGGATAGTTCATAATATCCTATTAGCATTAGAATGATAAATATCTTTAGAGAAGTCTCGAGTACGAGACTAATTGATGAGCTTGCTCTTTTTTTTGCTATATTTAATATTTGATTGAGTATTGATGAATAACCAGCAGTGATTGCAAATGCCACTGCATACATAAAAATTTTTAAGTCTAGTGAATAGGAAATATTTTCTATAACAAAAAGTACTAGTATTATTAAGAATAATATTGATACTAAATATTTGATAAGCTTTCTTAATGAATTGGCATAGCCCTTTATGTTTACATTAGAGATGGAAATAGAATAATACCTACTAAATGAAGCATTTATACCACCCAAAAAGACCTGTGTAAAAAAAGAAATTAGCGTAAGAATTAAGGCTAGATACCCATAATTAGATATTGATAAATTGTTTGTAAGAATTTTTACCAAGACGAATGATAGCATAACGAATAAGATCTGGCTTGTAACTACGTAAAATACTTCAGATGTTTTAAAGCTGCTTCTTAGAGTATTTATGAGCTTACGTCCATTTAACATATGAATTATTTATCTTAATTTTTTTCTTGTTAATGTAATTGAGTACGTGCGTCATCATATCAATAATACTTTTTTCTGTAAGTAAATGTGATCTAAGTCCTAATCTTTTTAAACCAGTATTCTTTATATTGTAGTAATGTTTTTCTTTTTCTTTTCGAGGATTTTTGATGTGTTTAACTTTGACTTGAATATTCAATTTCTTACCAGCATTTACAACTTTATCCGCGATCTGATTGACAGTGAATGATTCTGTAAATTGATTATAAATTTTTAGTTCTCCTCTTTTTGCTTTATTTTTTAATGCAATCGAGATACATTGTAATGTATCCTTTAAGTTTATATATCCTCTTGTTTGTTCTCCTTTGCCGTAAATTGTTAATGGTTCATTGGCACATGCCTGAACAATAAATCTATTAATAACTGTGCCAAAAATTGTATCGTAATATAAATTAGTAAATAGTTTGGTATTTGCCCTCATAGCCTCGGTCTCAAATCCATATACAGGTCCTTGCATTAGATCAGTAACTCTTAAGTTATAATTTCTGACATAGAACCATATCAAATCAGTATCTAGAATTTTTGATGTATGATACAAACTGGATGCTTCTCTTGGATAAATGAATTTCTGTTTTCGATTTTTATGCTTTATAGTAATCCATCCCTCTTCAATATCTATGTTAGGAGTGCCATATTCTCCCATTGTTCCAAGCTTTATCAAATGTGTTTTTGGAGAAAATTCTTTTATGGCATGAACTACATTCAATGTTGAGATAATGTTATTATGAACAGTATATCGAGATGTTTCATAATTTTTCATTGAATATGGCGCAGATGCCTGTTCTGCAAAGTGAATTATCGCATCAGGCTTGGTTTGGTGGACTATCTTTGACAAATGGGAGTATTTACAACAGTCTATATTATGTGAGATTATTTTATTCTTACATTCTCTATTGAAGATTTTTAATTTATTTGAAAATGAATTTGAGAAAAGAGGTTGAACGTTTTCATCCTTAGACATGTGAGATTTGATTGAATTATCAATAATAATTACTTGATTTCCTGCACGTGCGAGGCTGACAGACATCGGCCAACCCAAATATCCTTTTCCACCTAGAATGATAATTTTCATTTTTCTACCTTCTAGTCACCTGGCCAATATCTTTCAGTTTGATGGTCGTTCAGATTGTCAAATAAATCATCAATATCAAGTAATGATAAAATTTCTTTTTTTGAAAGTCTTTTTTCTTCTGATGATATGTATGGTTTTCGTGCAGGAGCTTTGACTTGATTAGGGTATTTGAAGTTTACTTTATGATACATTGATTTTAATGCGGGAGTAATACATAACATATCCTTGAGCTCAATTGTTCTTCTGCATTCTTCTGAAGTCATCAACTCCTCATATTCTTTTTCCCCAGGCTTAGAGCCAATAATCTTAATAGGATTTTTCTTATTTGGGCTAAATTTTAGAATCATTGCTTGTGCCAGCTCATTAATATTCAGTACAGGCATTTTACAAATAAATATCTCTCCTCCTTTTGCTAGGCTTGTGCTTTCCAGGATTAAATCTACAGCATTTTTTATAGTCATAACGAATCTTGTCATTTCTTTAGATGTAAGAGTAATAGCTGTATTTTTTTTTATTTGATTAAAGAAGATAGGTATAACCGATCCATTAGATCCAAGTACGTTTCCAAATCTTATCGAAGCGAATATCGTTTTTGAACTTGAAGCATGATTAGCTGCGGTGATAAGTCTCTCTCCCATAAGTTTCGATGCACCCATGACGTTCGTAGGATTTACTGCTTTGTCTGAACTAGTAAATATGACTCTAGAGACATTGTTCTCCTTAGATACATCAATAATATTCTGAATACCTCTTATATTTGTCATAATAGCTTGTTGGGGTGATTTCTCGCATACGGCAACATGCTTCAAGGCAGCAAGATGGAATACAATATCAATATCCTTGAAATATTCAGCTAATTGAGATTTCTCTCGGATGTCACACAACCTAAAGTGAACCTTATCGTTATCATGATATTTCTGATCTTGTATAAAAATTCCATTTTCGCTATTATCTAATCCTAATATCAATGATGGCGCGTTATTTTCATTATCCAATAAGGCATCAATTAATTTTTTACCGATTGATCCGCATGAGCCAGTTATCAATATTTTTTTACTTTTAATAATTCTATTCATAATTCTTTGTTAATGAAAAAATCAATAGTTTTCTCAATTCCCGAATTAAGAGGTTCCATTGGTTTCCAATTTAGTAAATTAGAAGCTTTTTCAATCACAGCATAATTTCTCTTTGTATCACCTATAAGAGAATCGCGATGTTCAATTACTATGTTAGCATATGGTCTACGTTTTAATGCATGTATTATTATTTCTGATAATTGATTAATACTTGTCTCTCTGCCTGAAGCAATTTGCAGAATATCACACTGGATTATATTTGATACAGCACACTTATAGATTGCATCAACAAGATCATCAATATAAATAAAGTCCCTTGTTTGTGATCCATTACCATTTATTTGAATGATATTTTTTAGTAAACTACTTCTTATAAATTTAGCAACAACACTATTCTTCCTATGTGATAGCGGTCCGTATACATTGCTAAACCTTAATACGGCAGTTTTAAGACCATATGAGTTATAGAATGCTGAGCAATATGCCTCTGTTGCTAATTTGCTAGCACCATATGGTGATATCGGCCTTGTAAGCATGTCCTCATGAAGTGGAGGCTCAGCATTGCCTAAAGTAGCTCCGCTGGATGCAGTTATAAATATATTGACTTTAGATTTCCTTGCAGCATTCAGATAATTAAAGGTTCCAATAATATTATTTTGAAGATCTTCAAGTGGATTTTCGATAGATGGTTGAACGCCTGTGTTAGCTGCAAGATGGATTATAGCATCCATGCCCTGACAAAGAATATCTGAAGTTTTATCATCCATAATATCTCCGTGGATAAATTTAACAGGATTAGCGCCTGATAAGTCTTTGGTTGTAACTTCATCAAAGTTACAAACTTGAGCTAAATCCTCCTTTTGTCCAACTTTTAGATTGTCTATGACAACAATTTTTGAATTTTTGTCTTCATATAATATTCTACTTATTAGTGAAGTTCCTATAAATCCGCAACCACCCGTAATTAACCAATTCATTTACCTTCCTGGATAATTAGACTCATAATAATCACAATACCAATCAACAAAGTGTGATATGCCCTGTTCAATATCAGTTGAAGGTTTATAGTCAATTAATTGATTTAGAAGTTTAGTGCATGATGAAGTTCTTAAAACATCTCCAAGTTGAATTGGCAAATATTTCTTTTTTGCTGTAATTCCAATTTTATTTTCTAACGCCTCGACATATTCCATTAAGGATCTTGGCTGACTATTACCAATATTATAAATAGAGAAATTTTTATTTTTATTTATAGTATTATGCTCAATTTTAGAAAAGTCTAGTTCAGCAATTTTAGCAACAGCATTTGATATATCATCTATGTAAGTGAAGTCTCTAGTCATTTTTCCATGATTATAAATCTCAATCTCCTGACCATTCAAAATTGATCTCACGAATGAAAATAATGCCATATCAGGTCGACCCCATGGACCATAGACTGTAAAAAATCTTAGGCCAACTGTTCCAATATTATACAGATGACTGTAAGAGTGGGCTAGTAATTCGTTGGACTTTTTAGTGGCAGCATATAAACTAATAGGATTGTCAGTATCGTCATTCTCATTAAAATTCTCTTTTGTACTTAAACCATACACGCTCGAGCTACTTGCATACAATAATTTCTTTATATTATTATTTCTGACATATTCAAGAATATTATAAAATCCAATCATATTATTTTTTATATATGAGTCTGGATTAATAATAGAGTAACGAACGCCTCCTTGTGCAGCTAAATTAATTACAATATCAAAATTATATGACTCGGCCAGATTGAGAAGTTCGTTTTTATTAGAGATATCTAGTTTAATAAATGTGAAATCATGTTTGCTTTTTATATTCTCTGTACGATCATTTTTAAGACTAATCTCATAGTAATCATTAAGATTATCTATACCAATGACTTCATGACCCTGATCTAAGAGTTTGATACAAACATGCATCCCTATGAAACCGGCTGACCCTGTTACAAGAATTTTCATAGACCCCTTCGAAAAAACATACTAATATTACCCACAATAATACATAGATGAATGGTATACTCTAAAACGATTAACGTCAAAATATACTTAAATATTAATATAAAATGAATATCTCAAATTTATTTGCATCTATTCTTAACAATTTTAATTTCATATTAAGATCTGTAGTCTTAGGCCTGTTATTTGGTATTTTAATTAGCTATTTGACAGCGGACGCATATAAGATGAATACAAGATTGATAAGTTTATCGGGTGAATTAAATCCAACAGACTTAGTTTATGATCCATACATACTTAGTAAACTGCAACTATCAGGCATTGATCGTAGTCTTGATTATCCTTATTTGAAATATAATAAACACAGTGAAATTTTGACGATATTCTCAGATAATAAAGAAAAGATTTCTAGCGATTTAGATTCAATTGTGAATACTACAATCAATAATTATAAGAGTAATGCTGTAAAAGAAGCTAAAAATATAGTATCCGAACTTGAAAGAAATGACTCGAAAAATACAGCAATCAAAGTAGCTATTGCAAAGTATAACTTAAGGATTGCAGAACTATCAAACAAAAGTACTGATGAGCTTATTGTCATCAGCAAAAGTAGCATAAAAGAAGTAAAACCATCAGACTCAGATATAATTATAATCTTCGGTATCGTCTCCTTTATGATTTCCTTATTGATAATAAGATTTAGATCTGACTAGGTGGCTTACCTGTCCAGCAGCAAGAACTAGTATTATAATAAAAAAAAGTGTCGCTTGATGATGTGCGAACTGAGACTGGGTTAACATGAAGCCTATTTGTGAAGTACATGTAAGTATACCGATAGCAGAGTAGTATTTGATATTTGCATTATTATTTTGGTAATGGACATAAAAAAAATACATACTTATTAGCAGTAGGTAAAGTAGTGAGATGAAACCAAAAATCCCAACTTTAGCGAATATATCAAGAAAATCATTATGTGCATGATCTGTTAGATTAAAGTTAAAGTTTGGATAAATCTTTTTAGTATAATCATCAAAACCATCTAGGCCTATGCCAATCAAAGGATAATTTTCGATAGCATCAAGTGCGACATTCGCATATATGATGCGCTCCTTTAAAGATGTATTGATTGTATCCATCTCTATCTGGTTATAACTAATATTGGGCACATCATTTAATATAGATGTTATTCTCTGAGACATTGGACTTATTAAAATCGTTAAAGATAATAATAATATGATGATTATCTTAGCTTTTCTGTTTTCAGAAAATTTATTGGATAATAAAAAAGGAATACAGAGTGCCGCACCTATTAATGATCCTCTAGTAAATGTGAATAACCATCCAGTCAATGACATTATCAATGCAAGGTATATCAGTTTTCTATTTATTTTTAAGTGATCACAAAACCTCAAACAGACTATAAGAAATATGAACATAGACATGCATAAGTTACCATAAGTGATTACTACACTTGAGATAATCCCTGATCTTTCAATGTTTAAGTTATAATATTCGTGAATTGATACAACACCACCAAATATCGAAGCAGTAATGATTCCGTATGCTAGCGTACTTGATGATACGCCAACAGATCTGAATAGAAAATATATCGGTATGCAAAGAAGGAAACGTGAATAATTGTCTATCTCATGGATCTCAACATTATGATAAATTGCAGAAATAAGAATTATTAAAAAAAAGATTGGTAAAGATAAAATAAAAACTCGTTCATATTGGATAGGATTATTGATTTTGTTACTAATGAATGGCAAAGATAGTAATAAAACAACTATAAAAAATAGATTATAAGTCCTAAATGGGAGGAAGTTAGATATAACATAAAACATTACCAAGGAAGATATCAAATAACCTAAAGATTCTGAGTTCCTATAGTTTACTAAGTATCCTTTGATATAATTTATAAACAAGATTCTCTCTCCATCACGTAAATATATGCTAATTTTAGCTTTTTAGTATTATTCTTTATATTTGTGTGCATTAATCATGCCGTTTATTCAAAAATCGAACATTATGTTAAAACATATCCTAAATGTATTAGGTTTTTAAGTATTTATCGAGATAATAACTTATCGTTCTATCTAACGCATTGTTGAAATTACTTGTTGAGCTCCACCCAATCTCAGATTTTATCTTATTACAATTCAAAGAATATCTAAAGTCATGGCCTTTTCTGTCATCTACAAATTTAATATTTTCACTATAAGACCCTCCTGTTTCTTTTGGCTTAATCAAGTCAAGTTTATTACAAATAAACTTTGTAAGCTCAATGTTAGTTAGTTCATTGCTTGCACCTATATTGTATTTAGAACCACAAACTTCTTTTTCTAAAATAGTTAACACAGCATTGCAATGGTCTTCTACATAAATCCAATCTCTAATATTGAGACCACTACCATAAATTGGAATATTCTCATTTCTAAGAGCTGTTCTTATAATTGTAGGAATTAGCTTTTCACAATGCTGTCTCTCACCAAAATTATTACTACAGTGAGAAATTACACATGGAAGACCATATGTATTGTAAAAAGACATAACTATATGATCAGCTGAAGCCTTGCAGGCACTGTATGGATTTCTTGGATTATATGGTGATTCTTCAGTGAATGAGCTTTCTTCTTTTGATAGTGTTCCATACACCTCGTCAGTAGAAATCTGATAAAAAATAAATTTTTTATTCTCTGGCTGAATGTATTTATGAAAATACTCCAACCCACATTTAAGTAGTATATATGTCCCATTGACATTAGAGTGTATAAAACTACATGGCTCCTCAATTGAATTATCTACATGTGTTTCTGCAGCAAAGTTTATTATCGCTCTTGGCTTATATTTATTTATTACATTAGTCAAAAAATCATAATTATTAATGTCTTCTTTAAAGAAAATATAGTTTTTTGAATTGATGTTTATAGTATCTGTCTCTGATACATATGTGAGTTTATCTATATTGATTACAGGTTCATTTGTGCGTGAAACCCATTGCGATATAAAATGAGATCCTATAAATCCTGAGCCACCTGTAACTATAATAGACATACTATCCAATATTTAATGGGAGTTATATTATCATAGTTTGAAAGAGATAAATTTTTTATATACCTTTTTTGTACAAAATTATTTTAATAGTTCTTATAAAAATCTCAATCTCCAACCAAACTGTCCAGTTTTTTATATAATATAAGTCATACATCAACTTCTCGGATGCGTCGTTTGAGTCTAAACCGTAACGAAACATAACTTGGGCCCAACCAGTGATTCCAGGTCTAACAATACTTCTGAGATTATAATACTTGATAGACAAATTATAATCTTCATCTAACAGATCCCATTCAGGTCTCGGCCCCGATAAATGCATGTCTCCGATTAGTACATTGTACAATTGGGGCAGTTCATCTAGCCTCATTTTCCTTAGCATTTTTGCAAAAGGATAAACTCGCTTATCATCGTCTTCAGTATACAATGAGTGTTCACTATCGTAGTACATAGTTCTTATTTTTTTTAGTGTAAACTTTTTACGATTATATCCTACTCTTGACTGATGAAAAATTAGTTTACCAGGAGACTGTATGATCATTGCAATGTAAGTCGTTAGACAAACAGCAAGCATAAGAGGAAATAATATAAAAAATGCTGTAAAGTCAAAGATCCTTTTTATTAGATAATTTTTGACGCTATACTTCCTTACATCAAATAACGAGTTTTCATTGTTAGAGTGTATGCTAAGTTTTCTTAAATATAGTTCTAGAAATCTATCTATATTTATTATGTTTCCGTGCTGCATAATAGAAGTAAATTTTAAAATAGTATCTTGACTTTGATGATTGATCACAAACAATGATGAATCAATATCATGCTTCTTAAATTCAGTAGAAATCTCGTCACAAAAATCTACTAGATAACCTTTATTCGTTAGTCTTTTTATCTCAAAATCAGAAAATTTATAAGAATCTCCTACTATGATTAATTTATAATGAGATAATTTTGAAATATATGGTTTAATCGAATATTTTAAAACAAGAACCGTAAACGGATTTATAAAAAACCAAATGAATAATACTGTTATATCTATGAAACCGATGTTAGCAAAGGTTAATAGATAAACTGACATTATAAAACTAACTTTGACCCAAGAAATTACAGTTAATCTTAATTTTTGATCGAGGTGAATCAAATAGAAGTTATCGTAATCAGTATTGATAAACTGAAAAAAAGAGAAAAGAGCTCCTGTGATGAGTCCAAAGAATATAAAATAAAACATAGAAGAGGGATGAAATATAGAAGATAACATTATACAGGTTCCCACAGGGACAGCTATGTCTATCAGCACCAAGAATAAGATAATTGATTTCCCCATGTATTCAGAATCTCATGTTTAGTATAACTTAAATAATTAAAAAAATTGATAGATTTAAATCTATAGGCTAAGGTCGGAATCGAACCGGCGTTGACGGCTTTGCAGGCCGCTGCATTACCACTCTGCCACTTAGCCAGAGAATGGAGCGGGAAACGGGGCTCAAACCCGCGACCTCAACCTTGGCAAGGTTGCGCTCTATCAACTGAGCTATTCCCGCATAAAATCATCTTAGTATATCATCCCAAGAATTTCTTACATAATAAATAAAAGAGATTACTGTTAAAACTGCAGCAACGGATAGTAACAATAATCCTATTGCATGTAAATTCATAAAACCAATTGAAATATTTGGATGTAGGAGTAGAAAAAGAGAGATCATCTGAAAAGTTGTCTTGACCTTTCCTAAGGCATTCACTTTCATGGGTATTAATACTCTTATTTCTGCTAACCTCTGCCTGATAGCAATTACCAGGAATTCTCTAGAGACTATAATTAACGAGGCAATAAGAAAAAATATTGAGTCGAATGTTCCTGATAATAATAAAATAGTTATGACAACAAGAAGTTTATCAGCTATTGGGTCTAAAAATGCTCCAAATGGTGTTTCTTGATTAAAATTTCTTGCTACCAAACCATCAAAGTAATCTGTTATCAATGCTAAAAGAAAAATATAAGCGCTGATGTTTCTTATTTCACCATCACTGTAACTGTAGCAGAAGATAATTATTGGGATAAATAAAATCCTAGAAATTGTAAGAATTGTTGCTAAATTAAGAATCATTTATGAATACTAGTGTATATTGTAGTAGCTAGCTTTTCACTAATGCCATTAATAGTTTTAAGTTCTCTAATGGATGCCTTTAGTACACCTTGAATACCGCCAAAATGGTTTATAATAGTTTTTTTTCTTTCATCCCCTATTCCAGGAATACCATCGAGCTTTGAGTTAAACATTAGCTTATTATGTCTTTTACGTTGATTAAGAATTGCAAAGCGGTGAGCTTCGTCTCTTATTAATTGTATTAAAGTAAATGCTTCCTTATTAATATCATTAGATATGTCAGTATTTTCATTATTCAAGATCCTATCATGTTTGGTTAATCTGTTGAGACCTTTATGAATTCCAATAATAAATACATTATTACAACCCAATTCTTTAATAATATTTCTTGCTTGAGTAATTTGTCCTTTGCCGCCATCAACAATTATTAAAACATGTTCATCTATATAGTTGTCAATTCTTAATAATCTACGTCTGATCATTTCTTTTAGAGCGCCATAATCATCAGATTTTTTACTATTTTTAATATTATATTTTCGATAGTTTGATTTAATAAATCCTTCATTATCAAAATATACTGCAGATCCGACTGTAGAACTTCCACTGATATGGCTAACATCAAAACACAAAATGAATTTTGAATGAATACTGAGTTGTGTATTTATATTATCAAGTGAATTTTTTTCTTTTTTGATATTCTTTAATGATCTATTTTGTAAATTTGTTAAACATATATTCAAGAATTCTGTATATTTTTTATCTATGCGATTCAAGATTTTTGATTTTTGTTTAAATTTTTTATTTATTACAGATTCAATATTGCTTTTATCTAATATTTTATCTTTAGATATAATTAAATTAGGAGGGACATGTGTTAAATAATATTGTTTAAAAAATGACGTTAATGTTTCATTAATATCATCATGATCTATTTTATTAAATGTAAAATTTTTACAACCCATATTAATTCCATTTCTAATGATATTAATGTCAACCAATATTTTAGATTCACTTTTTAGACATAGAACAAAATCAATACTCTTGTCCTCTGGAAAGATAGAATAATGACTAGTTATGTCACGAATAAGTTTTATGTTATCTCGATATTTAGCTGCTATTTCATAATTTTTAGCGCTAGCTGCAAGCGACATTTCTTTTTCTAATTTATCAAACAAAGATGATGTCTCACCTTTAAGAAACATTGTTGCACTCTCTACAGATTTATTGTAGTCAGACTCATTGATGAAACCAACGCAAGGAGCAGAACATCTCTTAATTTGATATTGAAGACATGGTTTAGTTCTAGATTTATAATAGCTGTCTTCACATAAACGAACTAAAAATGTCTTCTGAAGAATAGAAAGTATTTTTCTAACGTTTACTACATGTGTGTATGGTCCAAATAATTGACCGCCTTTTGATGGTTTACCTCTAAAAAATTTAAAGCCAGGATTACTATGACTCTTATTCATATATATGTATGGATAAGATTTATCATCTCTCAAGAGAATATTATATTTTGGCTTATATTCTTTTATTAAATTATTTTCTAAAAGAAGAGCATCTTGCTCATTAGACGTTATTTGATAGTCAATATCCCTTATTTTTGCAATCAGTCTTTGATTCTTAATTGAGTGATTAGATCTCATAAAGTATGAGGACACTCTTTTTTTTAAGTTACCTGCCTTGCCAACGTATATAATATCTTTATTATCATCTAGCATTTTATAAACACCAGGTGAAGCAGGTAAGTTATTTAAAAATAATTTATTCACAGCATGCAACCTCTTTTGCTTTATAAAATATTTTCTCCAACATAACTAGATTTATTTTATGGGTATTAAAGTTTAACTTACTACAATGATAAGATGCAATTAAACTAATACCAGTATCTAAATTAAGAATCTTACCATGATAGAATTTATGAGTTTTACGACTTACATTATACAACTTTAGTATTTGATAATAAGCGGTTGTACCAAGACTGATGACAACCTTAAGATTAGATAAGCCTTTAAACTCTCTTTTTGTGTGTTTTTGACAATTATTAATCATTATTGAGGATAGCTTATTATTTTTTGGATAACATCGTACTGCATTTGTTATAAAAATATCCTGAAGAGAGAGTTTATCTAAAATCTTTCGTATAACCTCACCTGAAAAATCAGATGTAAATGGGACACCTGTCTTGTTAGCTCCATGAAGACCGGGTGCCAGACCGATTAAAGCTATTTTTGATTCTACATCTCCAGAGCTACTAACCGGTCTGCAATGATAATCTGGATATTTTTTAATTAATAACTTATGATGAGATACAGCTTCTTTGCATACCTTGCATTTGATGATGTGCATTCAATATCTAAATAGAATAGATCCCCATGTGAAACCGGCTCCAAAAGCCTCCAACATAATCATATCGCCATTTTTAAATGTTCCCTTAGAGTTAGCTTCATCGAAAGCTAAGGGTATAGATGCAGCAGAAGTATTACCATGTTTACTTACAGTTATGATTATCTTTTCTCTGGGTAGATTAATTTTTTTAGCAATAGCTAAAATTATTCTTTCATTAGCCTGATGAGGCACGAGCCAATCTAATTCATCTTTGCCTACATTGTTTTTTTCAAGAGTATGCTTTGCAAGCTTCCCTAAAGTATTAACCGCAGTTTTGAACACATCGCTCCCCTTCATTTCAATGTATTCTAGATCTGTATTAACTGTTAATAGATCCTTATAAGAGCCATCTGACCCAATAGTGCTTGAAATAATACCAGGTTTTTCTGATGCTCCTACTATCATTGCTCCAGAGCCGTCGCCAAAAAGTACACAAGTATTTCTATCGGTCCAATCTAGTAGTGAAGTAATTTTTTCTGTTCCCACAACAAGGGCATACTTTACTTGTCCAGTTTCAATATATTTTTTTGCAACATCTAATGCATACACAAAGCCTGTACATGCAGCATTAATATCAAAAGAAAAGGCATCTTTAATATCTAGCTTATTTTGCAATAATACGGCTGTACTTGGAAATTTTCTCTCTGGAGTACATGTAGCTAAAAAAATTGCACCAATATCATTTTTATTTATACCTGATTTTTTAATGGCATCTATAGCTGCGTTATAAGCCAAATCTACAGAGGTTTCACTGTCATCAGCTACTCTTCTTTCTTTTATACCCGTTCTTTCTGTTATCCACTCATCACTGGTATCAACTCTACTTTCTAACTCTTTATTGGTAAGAATCTTTTTAGGGAGGTAGCTTCCGCTTGAAATAATTTTTGTAAATTTAGTCATTAAGCTCTCTTGCTGTATATTGTTTTATATTTTCTAATAAATTATTTTTTGACTCATAATAAGCGGTCTGAATTGCATTGTTATATGAAAAGTCATCTGCACTTCCATGACTTTTTACTACTATACCGTTTAACCCTAAAAATGAAGCTCCATTATACACCCTTGGATCCATTTTTTTCTTCACTCCTTTCATGACAGGCAAGCTTACAATTGCAGACAACTTATTATATAAGTTTTTGTTATATTCAGATTTGATAAAATGTTTTATCATACCAGCAACGCCCTCAATACTTTTTAATGCAATATTACCTGTAAAACCATCTGTAACTATAACGTCATAATCACCGCTAAACATACCATTACCCTCAACGAAGCCTTGATAGTTTAAATTTGATTGATTGAGTAATTCTGCAGCTAGTTTTATTTCATCTTTACCTTTAAATTCCTCAGAACCAATGTTTAATAAGCCAACTCTAGGATTATTGGAAATCTCTAAACTTTTTACAACAGATGATCCCATTACAGCAAATTGATAAAGATTTTGCGCATCACATTCAATATTTGCACCTAAGTCGAGAACCTGCATGAAATTTTTCTTTGTAGGTAAGGATGTACATATAGCTGGTCTGTCAATTCCATCAATAGTTTTCAATATTATTTTAGAAAGTGACATCAATGCGCCTGTATTTCCAGCGCTCACACATGCATGAGCATCTTTAGTTTTAACTTGATTTATTGATAGTCGCATAGATGATTTTTTTTTGTTTCTAATTGCACTGACGATATCTTCATCCATTTTTATGAATTCTTCTGTATGAATGACTGTTATACGGTTTTTTAGAGACTGATCAGTATGTGTAAGACCTTGATCTATGATGTTTTCGTCTCCTACTAGCATAATTCTAAGGTCATTTATATTTTGAAGTGACTTAACGGCACCGGCTATAGCTGGAGCTGGTCCGTTATCTCCGCTCATTACATCCAATGCTATCGTAATAGATCCTGGCATTATATGGATAGTCTACTGTTCTTGGGCAGTTTCTTCTTTAGGTTTTTTTACTTTTGGTGTAAATATCTCTTTACCACGGTAAAAGCCGTCTTTAGCAATATGATGTCTCAAGTGTTTAGACCCTGTTGTAGCATCAGAAGATACAGAAGATGCAGTAAGTGAATCGTGAGATCTTCTCATATCACGTCTTGATCTTGATTTTTTGCTCTTTTGTACTGCCATATTATTGTTCCATATCGTTTAGATATCGTATTCTAAGCAATAATAAACCTACAAGCAATTATTAATACTAAAATTAACTCTTTTATAGATTTTATTGTATTATCTTGTATTGAAATTATGAAAGTTATATTAGCATCAAGCTCAAAGTTCAGAAAACAACTCCTTAATAAGCTTAATATATCCTTTAAATGTATTAGTCCAGATATAGATGAGAAGAGATTGAATAATGAGTCTGTGAAAGATTATGTAAAAAGACTGTCCATAGAGAAAGCTTCTAAAATTGCATGTAGTAACCAGAAAAGCATAATTATAGGTTCTGATGAAGTAGCAGATTTAAAGGGTAAAATAATCGGTAAACCAATTACCAAAAAAAATGCAAAGAAACAGTTAAGAATGCTCTCAGGCAATAAAGTTGTTTTTAGAACAGGCTTATGTGTATTAAACTCAGAAACTGGTAAGTACTATGCTTCAGTTAATAATTATAATATATTTTTCAAGGATTTAGACGATAATATTATAAATAAATATCTTGAAAATGATGATGTTCTTAACTGTGCTGCAAGTATTAGAATCGAGGGCTTAGCTATCAATTTAGTTAGGAAAATGAACGGTGCAGACCCATCATCAATAATGGGGCTTCCCTTGATAAAACTCATAGATTATTTGGCCAGATTTGATGTAGATATTATGACTAAATAACTAACTATCTGCGAAATGATCGTATCCCTTTGACCTAATATTCACAACTTTACCATTTTGTGAATATTCATAACCTTTATTCGTAATAATTCCTATTTTAGTGATATTTAATTTTAGTTTAGAAGATATATTATTGATATTTAATGAATATTTTTTATTTGCAGTGAAACATAGTTCATAGTCTTCACCACCACCTAGGATACATTCTTCTCTATACTTAGGTAAGATGTATTTGTTTAGCTTAGGCGTGACTGGAATCTGGTCTATGTCAACTTTGAAACCTTTATTAGATGACATTGCTATATTCTTTAAATCTTTTGCTAATCCATCAGAAATATCAATACATGATGATGCGAATTTAGAGATTTCTAAACCAAGATTCACTCGTGGAATAGGATTTACTAAATATTTCCTAAAATATTTATAGCCTGTGCTTTTTTTAGCCACAAGTAATGCGGCTCTTGCATTACCAATTGTCCCTGATACATATATATCGTCACCAACCTTAGCTCCATCTCTTTGAAGAATTTTATTATTTTGAATCCCTATCAATTGAATTGTAATACTAAGCGGCCCCCTTGTTGTATCCCCGCCAATAATTGAAATTTTATATTTTCTTAATAGCTTATTTGCGCCCTTATAAAAGCTTCTAAGCCATTTTTCAGACATTTTAGGAATTGTAATGGCATACATTGCATAAAGAGGTATGCACCCCATTGATGCAATGTCACTGATATTTGTGGCTAAACATTTATAACCAATTTCTTCAGGAGTATAGTCTTTTGTAAAATGAGGTCCTAGTAATGAAGTATCTGTTGTAAATACATATTTTTTATTCTTATCGAAACGTATAATCGAACAATCATCTCCAATGCCTTTTATAATGTTACGGTTATAGCTTTTTAGCTTCTCTAAGAAAGTTACAAAATCCTGTTCACTCTTCATAAGAAATACTTACAGAGCATCATCAAGTACTTTATTAAGAAAAGTATACATTTTTGGAGACGAATATTTTTTAGCTATATTAATATATTCGTTAATAACAATATTTTTTGAGTCGTTTATGAATAAAAACTCACATACACCTAAATGAATTATGCATAAATCTAGCACAGGCATAGTTTCATAAGATACGTCTGTTTTAGAAGTCAAAAGCTCAGTGATTTTATTAGTATTACTAATGTACATATTCAATATCGATGATAATAATTCTTTATCATATGCTCGCTTTTCTACAAAGCTAAACATTACATCCTCTAATGAATCATCTTTAATTTTCATTTGATATAAAATTTTAACAGCTGATTCTCTTGCTATTAGTTGGGGTTTATATTTTTTATTAATCATAATTTCTCTAGAAGATCTAATATTTGTATGGTCGCGTTAGCATATTCACACCCTTTATCTAATTTCGCTCCAGCCCTATCAACAGCTTGTTGTTTATTTTCAACAGTCAACACTCCATTTAAAATTGGAATACCAGTTTCAATAGAAAGAGCACTTATGGCATTAGTTACAGTAGTCGATAAAAAATCATAATGTTTAGTATCACCTTTGACTATACACCCAATAACTAATGTAATCTTTGGATTATATTTATTGATAATTCGAGATGACAAAACAGGTAACTCAAAAGCACCACCAGGAATCTTGACTATAGCAACTTTACCATTAAATTTTAGTGTATCAAGCTCATTTAGATATCCATTAAGTAAGCTTTCATTAATCGATAAGTTATAACTGGAATAAAGAACTATGATATCGAGATTAGTGATTTCTCTATTATTTAAATCAAGATCAATCAGCTCATATTTTCTTGGAGATGTATTCAAAGAAATAAGTAGATCTAAATTATTGTCAATATTAGTCATATGATTACTTAGTTATATGTTTTACAACTTCTAATCCAAAAGCATTAATGCCATGATATTTTTTAGGAGCACTCATTAAATTCATTTTTCTTACACCAATATCATTTAGAATTTGAGCACCTATGCCCACTGTTCTATAATCTTCATAAATACCCTTGTTTGATTTTTTTTGTTGCATAACTTCAATATTAGATGTATCAGATTCACACATTATATTTGTTATAAAAACCAAAGCTCCTTGTTTAGATTTACTAATCTTTTTTAAAGCATCATCCAAAGGCCAACTACTTGGAGATATGAGGCCTATAGTATCTGTTAATGTATTTTGCACATGTACCCTAGTAAGTGTTACTTTCTGAGGTGATATCTTATTTTTAATAAGAACAAAGTGTACATTTTCAGTAAGGATATCCTTATAAAATACGGAGGTGAATGATCCATATTTCGTCTTTATTATTTGCTGACTAATCCTTTGGATTGTCTTTTCATTAGACACTCTATATTTAATTAAATCCTCAATAGTCCCAATTTTGATTTTATGTTTCGCTGCAAATGCAACTAAATCTTTTTTCCTTGCCATAGATCCATCTTCATTAAGAATTTCAACAATTACCGATGACGGCTCTAAACCAGCAAGTTTTGCTAAATCACACCCTGCTTCTGTATGCCCTGCTCGCGTAAGCACTCCACCATTTTTAGCCATTATTGGGAATATATGACCAGGTTGAGCAAAGTCAGATGGCTTTGCATTTTTTCTGACTGCCGCTTTTATGGTTTTAGCACGATCAGAAGCTGAAATACCGGTAGTTACACCTTTAAGTGCATCTATGGATACTGTAAAATTTGTTTCTTTAGAAGTTTCACTTCCACTTTGCTTAAGTAACGACAGTCCTAAAGTCTTGCATCTTGATTCTGTTAGAGTAAGACAAATGAGACCTCTTCCTTGTGAAGCCATAAAATTGATATCTGAAGGTTTAACAAATTGAGAAGCCATCACTAGATCACCTTCATTTTCTCTATTTTCATCATCCATTATAATAACCATTTCACCATTTTTTATTGATAATAGTATTTCGTCAGTCGTATTAATCATTTTTGTTACCTAATTTTTCAATATATTTTGCTAGTATGTCTATCTCAATATTTACTATACTTCCGATTTCATATGTTCTAAATATAGTGTTTTGATAAGTGTGAGGGATAATCATAACATTAAACCCCGAATTAGTTACATCATTAACAGTTAGGCTTACTCCATCTAAAGTAATTGAGCCTTTATGAATAATGTATTTACAAAAATCTTTATTGAGCTTTAGTCTAATGAACCATGAATTATCCTGTTGTTCTATCTCAACTATTTCTGCGGTAGTATCAACATGTCCTTGAACTATATGTCCGCTTATTAATTTATTAATAGTCAACGAGGTCTCAATATTTACCTCATGATTCTTTTCTAAATGATTTAAATTTGTCAGATTATTTGTCTCGGGAGAGATACTAAATGAGTATATATCTTGATGTATTTTTTCAACAGTTAAACATACCCCATTTATACAAATACTATCACCTAAAGAATAATCTACTTCATTAATTTGTAGACCGATGACAGATGAATCACCTTTTCTATCAATGGAGTGTACTTTCCCTATTTTTTCTATAATTCCTGTGAACATTAATGTCTTCTCATATTTATATATAAATCGTTATTGAATGACTTAATATTTTTTATCATAAAAGTTTTTTTATCTTTAAGCTTATTTATTGGTTTAATACCAGAAAAAGTTAGCCCTTTATTACCAAGTATTTTTGGGGCAACAAAATAAATCAATTCGTCAACTTCATTCGCACTCAATAGAGTATTAGAAAAAGTGCTTCCAGATTCTATAAGCAAGTCATCAAGATGATATGTTTTCGCAATCATATAAATATCTTTTAGCTGAATTTTTCCATCTTTTGTCTCTACATATTTAATTACAACATTATTGTTATAAATACGTAATGGCGCATTAGTAGCATATCTTATATCAGCTAAAATAATAATTAGGCGATTTGTTTTAAATATATTAGATGATATCGGAATCCTCAGTTTTGAATCAAGGATAATTACTGCAGGCTGATTATTAATTTTTTTTAGAACAGAACTTTCCCTAACATTCATCTGTGGATTATCACTGATAACAGTACTACTTGTCGTAACTATAGCATTTACCTCAGCTCTTAATTCTTGAACAAATTTTCTTGATTCAGTTGATGTAATCCATTTGCTCTCTTTTTTTTCATCGGCTATTTTTCCATCAATACTTACTCCTACTTTTAGCCTTATGTAAGGTTTAGAAGATTTATATTTATGAAAGAATGGTTTATTTAGTTCCTTTGCATCGTCTTCACAGACCCCTGTTTCTACCTCTATACCGTTGTCTCGTAACTTACTGATACTTTTTTCATTTACAAGTGGGTTTGGATCCTTTGTTGCTATAACAACACGAGAGAATCTATTTTTAATTATGGCATCAACACAAGGCGGTGTATTACCATGGTGATGACATGGCTCAAGAGTTACATACAACGTAGCTCCCTTGAGTGTCTCTTTTGACTTATCTATGGCATCTTGTTCAGCATGTTTGTCTCTAAATTTTTTGTGATAACCCTTACTTAAAATTTTATCATTTTTTACTATAACAGCTCCTACTAGAGGATTAGGGTGTGTATTATATCTTCCCTTTTTTGCTTGCTCTATAGCAATTTGCATGAACTTGATGTCATTAGAATTATTCATCAATATTTATCTTTTTTTGATTTTTAATCATTCTCGGCGAGGGTTGTTTTTCTAGATTTTCTATTATTTTAGTAAACGAATTAACATTATCAAATCTAAGATATACTGATGCAAATCTAAGGTAAGCTACTTGATCGACTAATATAATTTCACTCATTATTGCCTCGCCTATAGCGGATGATGGTATTTCTTTACTAGGATACTGAGAACATTTAGTAAGAACTTTTTGTAATAGTTCATCTATTTGATCTGTAGTAATTTTTCTTTTTTCGAATGCACGGTTAACGCCCCTTCGAACTTTGGTTTCATTGAAAATTTCACTAGAGCCATCAGTTTTAATTACCCTAGGATAACTAAGTTCCGATGTCTCTAAAGTGTTAAATCTGGCCCCACAGGACATGCACTCTCTTCTTCTTTTGACAGAAAAAGAGTCTTCGTTAAAACGTGAGTCTATGACTTTCGTTTCTGCTGAACCACAAAATGGGCAGCGCATATAATTTCCTAGGCTACTGCTTGTTTACTAGATGAATAAACTGGAAATTGTGAACATAAATTAAGAACTTTTTCTTTAATTTTTTTAATTTCAGCTTCATTGTCCATGTTATCTAGAACATCACATATTAAATTACCTAAAATTTTAGTCTCATTCTCCTTGAATCCACGAGTCGTAATCGCAGGTGTACCAAGTCTAATTCCGCTAGTTACAAATGGGGATTGCGGATCATTGGGCACTGAGTTTTTATTAACAGTAATGTTAGCGCTGTGCAAAGCAGCATCGGCAGCTTTCCCAGTCAGACCTTGTTTAACCAAACTTACTAACATTAAATGATTCTTAGTACCGCCTGATACAACTTCAAAGCCTCTATCCATCATAGTTTGAGCTAATACGTTAGCGTTTGTTACTACTTGTTGCATGTATTCTTTAAACTCAGGTTCAAGCGCTTCTTTAAATGCTACAGCTTTAGCAGCAATTACGTGCATCAAAGGGCCACCTTGAGTTCCCGGAAATACTAATGAATTGAATTTTTTTTCAAGATCTGGATTAGATTTACAAATAATTATCCCACCACGAGGTCCTCTCAATGTTTTATGTGTAGTTGATGTTACAACATCCGCATGAGGCACTGGATTTGGATATACACCTGCAGCGACAAGTCCCGATACGTGGGCCATATCTACATGAAAGTATGCGCCTACAGATTTAGCTATTTTAGCCATTCTTTCCCAGTCAATAATTTGGGAATATGCAGAAAATCCACCAATTAGCATTTTAGGCTTATGTTCATTAGCAAGTTTTTCAACTTCATCGTAGTCAATAAGTCCTTGCTCGTTTATGCCATATTGGACTGCATTGAATATTTTGCCTGAAAAGTTAACTTTTGCTCCATGAGTCAAATGTCCGCCTGCATCAAGAGACATACCTAAAATGGTATCACCAGGTTTCAATAATGCTAAATAAACAGCTGCATTTGCTTGAGATCCAGAGTGCGGTTGAACATTAGCGTAATCTGCACCGTATAATTCTTTTAATCTGTCTATGGCAAGCTGCTCTGCAACATCGACATTTTCACAGCCTCCATAATATCTTTTACCAGGATATCCTTCTGCATATTTATTAGTCATTAGGGATCCTTGAGCCTCTAAGACCCTAGGGCTTGCATAATTCTCAGATGCTATAAGTTCTACGTGCTCTTCTTGACGTTTTATCTCTTTTTTCATTGCTTCATTGAGTTCATCATCAAATCCAGCAATTTTCATATCCATAGTAAACATATCAGTCTCCATTTAATCTAATTCAGCAAGAAAATTTTACCACCAACTATGAATATTGTCTAAGTTTCAATACCAATATTGCCATCTTCATTAACTATTTTAATTTTATGGGATTGATCTACTTTGTATGTACCTACAGCTTTTAAATATTCTTTGGTAATGTCCCAAATTGGCTTCCCTTCTTCAATATTATTAACACTTGCCCAGCCGCTAACTCTATATTCTTTATTCGGTTTTATTTCTATATCATTGTTTAATCTCAAGTTTTTCTATTCCGATTATTCATCTTCTCACTAGGATTAATACTGTATTTAATACCTCTTGTTCTAACCATATCACCACCTTGTTGAAGGTAAGGATCTATATTGAATATATTATCTGCAACATCTTCTAGTATATTTTTAATTGTCTCACCGCTCATATATCTAGTATAAGTATTTGGGTATGTGATAGCTGTGTGATTATATATATCTGACATAGTAATAGGCTGATTTGGCGTTAATGATGGCCCCCATCTAAATCCTGGGCTTAACGATATTTCAGAATCCAACACTTCGTTCATTGAGTCACATAAAAGGTCATCAAACGTGCCATTAAAATTGCTTCTACGGTACAGAGTATCGTCTGCATATCCAATTGTTTTAGATAATAGCTTATTATATGGCTTTGATACCTTATTGATAAAAGCTTGCATTTTACGGTTTGGTTCAATTTCATTAGATAATATAGGCAATAAATTATATTTATATGTATATGATTTACCTGAGAATTTTATATCTATAAAAGAAAGAAACTTTCCGTTACAGCCTGAATTTGCGACTAGTGTCTTACCGCTATTATTTTTAATAATTATTGGTTTTGGAACAGCATCATGGGTATGTCCACCAAATATGATGTCTATCCCTGATACTCTGCTTGCTAATTTTTTATCCACATCTATTCCATTATGCGACAGGACAACCACTAAAGATGGTTTATACCGGTCTTTTACTTTATCTATAGTTTCTTGGAGCTCTTGCTCTCTAATACCAAAGGTAAGATTAGATACATACCTAGAGGGATTTGCTATTGGTGTATATGGGAAAGCCTGACCTATTATAGCTATTTGTCTACCGTTGACCTCCTTAATTGTATATGGCTTCTGATAATGATTTTCGTCATCATATGAAGGAATATCATTAAAGATAGCCTCATCATTGAGAAAAACATTATTTGCAACAAATTCACCATTAAAGTTATCAATATTTTTTATAAACTGATCTTCTCCAAAGGTAAACTCCCAGTGACCTGTCATAACATCCACACCTAATATATTTGATGCTTCTACCATATCTTTGCCAGACTCAAACAAAGAAACTGCAGACCCTTGCCAAGTATCACCGCCATCTAGTAGAAGAGAATGTCCATTTGATTCTTTTCTTAAATTATCAACAACAGTTTTTAAATGAGCATATCCACCAAACTTCCCATATTGTTCTGCAAGTTCGTTGAAATTAACATAGGTATATAGATATTTGTTAAAATCACCATTCAGTGAGTAATATTTTAGGAAGTTATCACCTACTATGTGTGGAGGAATATTTTTATTTCCACCGGTACCTAAATTTATATTTGGTTCACGGAAAAAAGTTGGATTTAATTGAGCATGGGTATCAGTTATATGAAGGAGGCGGATATCAGCATCAAAGGGATGTTGGTAATTTGTGGTGTTTTTAGAAAAAGATTTATTTGTAAAACCAGCAACGTATGCTGCTGCCATAACTTGTAAAAATTCTCTTCTATTCATATTTCTTTTTTATTGTAAACAATTTAACTAAAACTGTTATAGAGAATAACATTATAAAAATAAATAAATAATAATAATCAGCTTTAATAACAAAATAAATATGTACAAGAGTAATTATATAAATTAAATAAATTATTTTATGAATTTTTCTCCAATTAGAAAATTTATTTTTGAAGAAACTAAACGAAGTTAAATACATAGGCAGAAATAGTATAAAAGCTATATAACCAGAAGTAATATAGTTTCGATAAACAAGATCCTCAAAAAGAAAACTAGGCTCAAAGTTATTGTCATATATATAAAGAAGTAAATGTAAGAATGATAAATAGAATGCAGAAACACCTATATTTTTTGTATTAAAAGAATCATTTTGAAAATTGATTATTGGAATTATTAAAACAATAGTCAAATATACAATTGCTAAATAACCTGTTGATGTGATCAGGAAACTAAATTTATTAAATATTTCATCATTAAATAATACATATGAAAATAAAATAATTAGTGGAGTTATGAGAGTTATAAACACAATATCAAAAGTATTTTTTTAAGTCCATACCTTCATATAAATGAGCTACGTTATCAGCATATCCGTTATACATAAGAGTCTCTCTTTTTCTAAATTCCCCAATTCTTCTCTCTCTTTTTTGACTCCATCTTGGATGTGAAACATAGGGATTAACATTTGAATAAAATCCATATTCTTTTGGAGCTTCTAAATTCCAAGATGTATCTGGCATATTTTCTACAAAGCTAATTCTTTTGATAGATTTAATACTTTTAAAACCATATTTCCAAGGAACAATTAGTCTAATGGGGCTTCCATTTTGATTCGGAAGCACACGTCCATACAACCCTACCGATAATATAGTTAGGGGATTTCTTGCTTCATCAAGTCTTAATCCTTCACGATAAGGCCAAGCAAGTGTATCTCTTTTTTGACCAGGCAAATTTTCAGGATCATATACAGATTCAAATGATATATATTTAGCTTTATACGTAGGTTTTGCAAGTTTGATTAAGTGATTTAACTCGAATCCAATCCATGGGACTACCATTGACCATGCTTCAACACACCTTAATCGATATATTCTCTCTTCAAGAGGGAATTTTTTTGTAAAGTCATCTGTATCTAGAGTAAATTTATTTTCAACCTCTCCATCGATAGTTACTTGCCAGTTATTTGTATTAAGTTTATCAGCATTAATCATAGGATCACGTTTGCCACTTCCTAATTCATAAAAGTTATTATATGAAGTAATTTGTTTTAACGTGTTTGTCTGCTCGTTAGTGCTATATTTTAAGTCTTTTGAAAATGATAATGATTTTGTATTTGGAAAAACTAGATTAGAAAATGTTAGTAAAGAGAAAGCAATTGATGATTTTATAATAGCTCTTCTTTGATGAAAAAGTTTTTCATCTGTAACATTATTTTCCTTAAGACAATATTTAGACATTAATTAATCCATTCTCTTGCATTAATAAACATTTTCAACCATGGTGATACTTTCCATTTAGAAGGTGTCCATGAAAAGTTATTAATATGCATAAGTCGTTCAGGATGGGGCATCATAATATTTATTCTACCATCATTATTGCAAAAACCTGTAGCACCACCACTAGATCCATTTGGATTTGATGGATACTTCATAGTTTTTTTACCTTTGTTGTCAACATAAGTCATGGTTATTTTCTTAAGGTCTTTTGTGTTAGAACTGAATACCTTCCCCTCACCATGAGAGACAATAATAGGAATAATTGAGCCATGCATATCATTAAATAGTATTGAGTTAGATTTAGGAATATTAATAAGTACTTGTCTGGCTTCAAATTGCTTAGAATCATTTTGAATAAATTTTGGCCAATGGGAAGATCCAGGTATTATTTCCTTTAAATTCGATAACATCTGGCAACCATTACATACCCCAAGAGTGAATTTATCTTTTGAATTAAAAAATTCAGATAACGCATCAAATGCATTTTCATTATAGATTATTTTATTTGCCCAACCTCTACCTGCACCCAATACATCGCCATATGAAAATCCTCCACATGCAACTAATCCTTTATAGCTATTAAGAATCTCAGGGTTACTAATAATATCATTAGTATTTATATCGAAACTATCGAAGCCTGCTAGATTAAATGCATTTGACATTTCTTTATGACCATTTATACCTTGTTCTCTAAAGATTGCTATTTTAGGTTTACTTTTATGTATTAAAGGTTTTTTAATCTTATCTTTAAAGCTATAAGTAGCTTTTGGCTCTATCTGTTTGTGTATATTTTTGTGATAGTTAATTTTTTCTTGGTATTCTTCTGAGGCAGTTTTTTTATTATCTCTTTTAGATTGTATAAGATATGAGAGTTCGCTCCAATATTTTCTAAGGTTGCTTAATGATTCAATATAATTAGCATCAATTATTTCTATTGATGGATTTTCCTCTTTTTTTATCGAGCCAAGTTCGCGACATAAAGATATTAATTTATGCTTTTTAAGAATATTCATGAATTTATTTTTATTGTTAGAGGTAACTGAAAAAACACCTCCTAGTTCTTCATTAAATAAAAATTTATATATGTCTATAGAAGTAAGATTTTGTTTTTTTAATTTAATAGACATATTCGATGCAAAACCCATTTCAATAAGTGTTGTTATTAAACCGCCATCGGATCTATCATGATAAGCATTTAATAAATTATTTTTTAATAATTCTTGTGTACAATTAAAATAATTATTGAGACTTGATATGTTACTGATTCTTGGAGGTTTATTATTAACAATATTACATGTTTGATCTAATGCCGATCCT
>JBJKYD010000004.1:0-14504 GCA_045561295.1 Gammaproteobacteria bacterium | reverse complement strand
TAACACATTTCCGTGGAATTATAATAGATAAGTCATCACTACACGTGATTGTAGATGTGTATTTTGCAAGTCTGTGCCCATCTGTGCAGACAGAGGTTAATTTCCCTTCATTATTGCAAACATGTAGTCCATTAAGAAAATGTCTGGCATCTTGATACGCCATGGCAAATGAAGTTTTATTAATAATATTCGAAAGTTCATCATTATCTATATTTATAGCATCACTAGATTCGTTTCTTTCCATTTTAGGATAATCTGCTGCTGGAATTATCTGAAGTGAGACTTTGCTTTTACCTGCTGTAAGATCAGCTTTTGTATCAGTAACAGATATTTTAATCTCGTTATGTGCAGATAGTGCGTTGCAAATCTCGAGCATTTTCTTAGCGGGTATTGTGAAGCTTCCGTCCTGATCTGATGTGCATGCCATTGACGTAGACACTTCTATCTCAAGATCAGATGCTGTAAATACTGCTTTGCCAGCATTAATCTCAACTTTCATGTTACCAAGTATTGCTAGAGTTTGCTTAGCTTCAGCAGTTGGGGCTATATTTTTAATCTTATTAATTAAATCGTGGGTATTAAAAGTAATATTCATATATATATTATATGTTATTTTTAAATCTTCTTTTTCATTATTTTTAGTCCGCGTTTTGTTGTCTTGCCTGTTATTGATATGTGGTTAAGTATCTGATGAGTCCTGTATATTTTGTGGATAACTTTATTCTGTAAACTTATTAACAGGTTTTACCCATTATTGAGTATATGTATAATATTATTTATATCTTGTGCAAGTTGAGAGTCTTCTTTTTTTAATTTCACAATTTTTTTGTTTGCATGAAGGACGGTGGTGTGGTCTCGTCCACCAAACATATCTCCTATTGTGGGCAGACTGTTATTTGTAAGCTCCTTACACAGAGCCATCGCAACATGTCTTGGTAGTGTATTTTTTTTGTCTCTCTTTGATGACAAAATATCACTTACTCTTGTCTTGTAGTATGAAGCTGTGACCTTCTGTATCTGTTCAATTGTTATCATTCTTTGATTTAATGAAAGTAAATCTGCCAATGTTTCTTTAGTGAATTCTAAGGAGATAGTACACTTTTTAAATCTCGATGTAGCTATAACTCTACGCAAGTTTCCTTCAAGCTCTCTAACGTTTGAATTTATGTTCTTTGCTATAAAAAACGCAACATCCGTAGTGATAGGCATATCTAACATTTCAGCTTTTGTTTGTAATATCGCTACTCTTGTTTCAAGATCTGGTGGATCTATTGACACATTCATACCCCAAACTAATCTGGATTTAATTCTGTCCTCAAAGCCATTGACTTCCTTTGGGTATTTGTCACATGTTAGAACAACCTGTTTTTTATTTTCAAACAAAGCATTAAATGTATGGAAAAACTCTTCCTGTGATCGCTCTTTACCTGCAAAGAATTGCATATCATCTAGCAGCAGGACATCTAGATTCCTATAGAATTTTTTAAATTCTTCCATCTGATTATTCCTTAACGCTGTAACCATATTCTGTACAAACTTTTCAGAATGCAAGTAAACAATCTTCTTATTCTCACTGCTTAGCTGATTGCCTATTGAATGAAGCAAGTGAGTCTTCCCAAGACCAACGCCACCATATATATACAGAGGGTTTAAAATCCCCGGCTCCTTTATTACAGATAGACATGCTGCTTTAGCTAACTGGTTCGACTTTCCCTCAACAAAGGTTTCAAACGTCATTTCTTTATTCAGATTAGTTTTAAAACCAACAGGCAGGTCCCTTGCGACTTCCCTGTTCCTAATATTAGCACCTATATTTAGAGTAACTAAAATATCAGCGTTCATTTTCCCAAGCGTAGAAAGTATTTTATTAAAGAAGTTTTTTTCAACCTCCTCTTTCACAAATTTATTAGGGGCATATAGTTTTATTTCATTAGTATCATGTTCAACCTTTAGTGGCTTAATCCAGACACGCATATCTTTCTCGGTCAAAGTAGACGATAGTTCTTCTAAGCATTTTTGCCAAATATTATTGTTGTTGATCATAGTCGGACATTCAATATCTCATGAAAAAAACTAAATTAATATATTGACATAAAGATAATATGGAATCAGTATACACTTCTATGAAACGCACATTTCAACCAAGCAACATAAAGCGCAAAAGAACTCATGGTTTTAGAGCACGCATGAAAACTGCTGCAGGTCGTGCCGTACTGAGTTCTAGACGAGCGAAAGGCAGAGCTGTTCTTTGTCCATAATTTGTTTACCTTTAAAAAAGACCTAATTACTATATCAAAAAACACCATTTCTTATTTCAATGGCAGTCCAAATATTTCTGGTACTTACATGAAACTATATTATCATCCACACACTAGGCAAATGTTAGGCATTAGGATATCTAAAAAGGCTCTACCATTGGCTGTTTCTAGAAACTCCCTAAGAAGAAAGCTTAGAGAAACATTCCGGGAACATTCGTTTATTAATAATCCATATGCAGTTCTTTTAAGCATATCTAGTAAAATTCAAGCTGAAAAAAAAGATATTAATGATATTCTATTGCCTGAATGGAAATCTTTATTAGACCAATTACGCTGACGTTTATAGGAGCAGTTAAGCTTTACCAGGCCATCATATCGCCTCTTATGCCTTCGTCCTGCAGACATCTGCCAACATGTTCAGAATATACCATAGAGGCTTTAAGAACATTTGGGCTTTTTAGAGGCTCTTACTTAAGCATCAAAAGAATATTAAGATGCAGACCCGGCGGTAGCCATGGTCACGACCCTCTACCTAAAAAGGACCCATCTAAATGAACAGATTATTTTTATATAGCGGTTTTTTATTTATATTGATACTGATATTTGACGCTTATGACAGAGACTATAACCAACCTCAAGTTTCATCTAATAATAATGTCGAGAATAATATTTCAAGCGATTCGAAACAACCGCCGAAAACTGATTCTATTAAGCCAAATAGCCCAGACACATCCTCACCAATATCAAAAAACATAGATGTATTAGAAAGCAATAAGCTTATTATAGAATTTGATATAAATACTGGCGAATTACTATATTCTGAGCTTAAAGACTATTCTGTTGATCTTGGTTCTGATGAGCAGATTATTATTTTAGATTATCCAAATAAAAAATATTCAGCAACCTCAAACATTCAACTTTTAGATACTAACTTATACCCAACTTACAACAAGAAAAGCGCTTCTGGAAAAAATTCCGTTGTCCTCGAGTCTACAAATATCAATGGGGTTAATTTGATAAAAGAAATAACACTATTGAATGATACGCATCAAGTAACCGTAACTAACACTATCAAAAACAACTCTGATAAAATTATTGAAGTTAGAAACTATGAGACCATATCAAGAGATGGTAATAATGCAGCGAGCATTATGCTCCCGACATACACTGGCAGCGCATATTATGATGAGGAAAATAAATTTTCAAAAATTTCATTTGATGACATTAAGGATAATGATTTAGCTGTTAAAACACAAAATAGCTGGATAAGCATGATAGAGCATTATTTTTTCTCAGCATGGCTTCCGACTACAGCTAGTAAAAAAACAATATATACAGGATATGATCAGAACATATTTACTATTGGTAGCTCAACTGACTATTCTCAAATATCACCTGGTCAATCTTTAACATATACTTCTTTAATGTTTGTTGGACCAAAATTACAATCTGAAATTTCATCATTAACAGAGGGTCTCGATCTTACAGTTGATTATGGAGTATTGACGTTCCTGTCGGCACCACTTTTCTGGATATTAGAGTCTATAAATATACTCTTTAATAATTGGGGCATCTCTATAATAATTTTAACAATCTTGATAAAGGCTGTTTTCTTTAAATTGTCGGAAACTAGCTACCGATCTATGGCGCAAATGAAAAAACTTAATCCTCGCATGCAAGCACTCAAGGAGAGGTACAGTGAAGATAAGAAAAAATTTAGTGAAGCACTAATGCGCATGTATAAAGAAGAAAAGGTGAACCCACTAGGGGGTTGCCTCCCAATACTTATCCAAATTCCAGTTTTCATCGCTCTATATTGGGTGTTGGTTGAAAGCATAGAGATAAGACATGCGCCTTTTGTGGGCTGGATATCAGACTTATCATCTGCTGATCCATTGTTTATACTGCCTATTGCTATGGGCATTTCCATGTATGTTCAACAGAAACTCAACCCGGCACCAACTGACCCAACCCAGCAAAAAATATTTTTATTCTTACCTTTTATATTCACAGCACTTTTTGCTACTTTCCCATCTGGACTTGTCTTGTACTGGCTCACAAACAATATATTATCTATAGCCCAGCAATATGTGATTAATAAAAGAATTGTTGGCTAGAAAATGAAAACGCAAGCAATTTGTGCAATTGCAACTCCACCAGGTAGCTCTGCACTAGGGATAATAAGAATAAGCGGGAATAATCTTAAAAATTTAACAAAACAGATATTTTCAAAAGATTTACAAAACAGAAAAGCAATACTTGTAAGTATCTTAGATGACAAAACTTTACTAGATAATTGCATTTCTATCTTTTATGAAACACCTAGTTCTTATACAGGTGAAGATATGATAGAAATAATCTGTCACGGCAATCAGGTTATAATGAATTCTATATTAAGTCTCCTCAATAAAATAGGTGTTAGACTTGCTAAGCCAGGAGAGTTTACTGAAAGAGCTTTATATAATGATAAAGTTGATTTAATCCAAGCCGAAGCAATCTCTGATCTAATAAGCGCATCAGATAGTCGTGCAGTAAAAGCGGCACATAACTCACTTAGCGGAAAGTTTGCAGATGAAATCAAAACGATATGTGACAAGATTCTAGCCACTAGAGCTGAGGTAGAATCTGTCATCAACTTCCCTGAAGATGATGATGTACCAGAATTAAGCATAACCAACATAAAGAAAAGCCTTTCTAAAATACTAGCTGATATAGAAGGCTTAATAAAGAAATCTAAAAAAGGTTTGGCGCTTAATAACAGGCCCACATATGCAGTGGTGGGCAAACCGAACTCTGGTAAATCATCATTGATAAACTCTCTTTTGCGGGAGGATGCATCTATTGTCACCAGCAAAACAGGAACTACTCGTGACTCTATTTGCTATCAACTAAATATAGACGAAAGCATCGTAAATATTATAGATACCGCCGGTATACATGAGACTAACGATGAAGTAGAAAAAGAGGGCATTGCGAGATCTGCCTTATCTATAGCCAAATCTGACAGAGTACTGTATCTAGTAGATGACGACCAAGGCCTAACTGAAGAAGATAAAAACTTAATTGAAAAATATGATATTAAAGATTATTTTTTAGTTTTTAATAAAATAGATATAACAAAAAAAGAACCTAAAATTACGACCACTAAACCACAAGAGATTTATGTTTCAGTTAAAACGGGACAGGGCATGCATCTAGTTGAACAAATAATTAAAACAGCATTCATATCAGATAATACATCAGAAAATATTTATTTAGCCAGAGGTCGGCATATAGAGTGTTTACAAAATGGCCACAAACATCTCATTGACTCTGACAAAGCTGCCAATGAAAAAGCATTAGATTTTCTAGCAGAGGAACTGCGTTTGTCTCATCTGGCAATCTCATCGATTTTAGGGCAAAATCCAACTGAGGAACTTTTGACTGAGATATTTACAAGCTTCTGTATAGGTAAGTAATGCAAAATTATGACGTAATAGTTGTTGGTGGTGGACATGCTGGTTGTGAAGCAGCACATGCTTCTGCACGATTAGGTACAAAAACTCTTCTAATAACAATGAAACTTGATGGCATAGGACAGATGAGCTGTAATCCTGCTGTTGGTGGTATCGGTAAATCACACTTAGCTCGAGAGGTGGATGCTCTTGATGGCTTAATATGCAAAGCCGCTGATCAAGCGTCTCTTCAATCAAGAGTTTTAAATTCAAGTAAAGGCGCAGCCGTGAGAGCAACTAGAATACAAACATGCAGAGATGAGTATAAAAAAGCTATTCAAAAAGAAATAATGCATCATGAAAATCTCACGGTTCTTCAATCAACTGTAAAATCTATTGATTTTAAACTAAAAAAAGTTAATGGAGTTATCTTAGATACTGATGAAGTTCTAGAAGCTAAGACAATTATTATCACCGCAGGGACATTTCTTGATGGCATCATTCACATGGGTGAAAAAACTTTTTCTGCTGGCAGGGCAGGAGATAAATCATCTATAGAGCTAGAAAACTACTTTAGGGATAATGGTTTTAATGTACAGAGGCTAAAAACAGGAACGCCTCCGCGCATTAAAACGTCCTCAATAGATTTTGAAAATTTAGAGCAGCAAGATAGTGACAATCCGATTCCTATGCTTTCATATTTGCATGATCATTATGGACAACCATTTGACAAAATTCTAAAGCTGCCATGCTTCATAACACACACTAACGTAAGCACGCATGACATTATTTTGGACTCAAAAAAACACTCGCCTCTTTTTAACGGTAAAATAAATTCTGTTGGGCCTAGATACTGTCCTTCTATCGAAGATAAAGTTTATAGGTTCTCTGACAAAGAGAGTCATCAAATTTTTCTTGAACCAGAGACGTCTGACAACCTAGAAATATACCCAAACGGCTTATCTACAAGCTTGCCTCTTGAAATTCAGAAAGAATTTTTGAAAACAATAAAAGGCCTAGAAAAATGTGAAATTACACAACCAGGTTACGCTATAGAGTATAGCTACTTTGATCCCCGTGATCTAAAAGAGAGTCTCGAGACTAAGAATATTGACGGTCTTTTTTTGGCAGGACAAATTAATGGAACTACAGGATATGAAGAAGCTGCTGCACAAGGAATTATAGCTGGCATAAATGCTGCACTTAGTGTTCAGCACAAACCACACTGGACACCAAAAAGGCACGAGTCATATATAGGGGTTTTGATAGATGATTTGATAACACAGGGCGTTACTGAGCCTTATAGAATGTTTACAAGCAGAGCAGAATACAGGCTGAGATTAAGGGATGACAATGCAGATACACGTCTCACTGAACAGGGATACACATTGGGCGTAGTAAGTGAATCAAGATATAAATTATACTGCGGAAAAATGACCCGCATTAAGCACGAAAAAGAAAGACTAGAAAACATTAAAATCGCAGTAAAATCAGAGAGCCATACCCTTCTAGAAAATAAATTTAATCTAACGCTTAAAGAGAATAGGTCATTAGCATCTCTTTTAAAAACATCAAAAATCCAATACTCTGATCTCATGCAACTTCCATCATTTGGTATTACTGCAAATTCTGATATCGGCCATGTTGTAGCATCTGATATAAGATATGAAGGATATGTTGCTAGACAAGAAAAGGAAATTAACTCGTTGTTAGCAAGCTATAAGATGCATATTCCAAATACTATCAACTATAAAAACATAAAAGGCCTTTCTAATGAGGCTACCGAACGTCTAGAAAAAGCTAGACCAGAAAATATCGGCCAAGCTGCCAATATACCTGGCATAACCTCATCGGTATTAACACTTATAAAAATATTTCTAAAAAAAAATAAAGATCTCTAAAAATGCCTTCTAGTATAGAAGCAATAGTTAATAGCACTTTTCAAAAAGAAGAACAAAGTATCCTTGAAAAACTATCGGATTATCTAACACTGTTATTTAAATGGCACGATACACATAATATTATCTCATCATCAGATAAAGAGTATGTAATCCAAAGAGAAATTTACGATTCATATGAATTTAGTAAATTGTTGACAGGAAGATCTATTTCAGACATTGGGACTGGAGGTGGTATACCTGGAATTATTATAGCTATTTTAAATCCTGATGTTGAAGTTAGCTTAATAGATAGAAAGTCAACATTTATAGATTTTCTTACTATTGCAAAAGCAGAACTAAATTTAAAAAACGTAAGTGTATTTAAAAAAGATATTTTAAAACCTAACTTTTGTCTGAACACAGATACGGTTATCATGAAGAACTTTAGTAATAAAAAAATATCAAAAATGAATTTTGAAACTAAGTTCATATATTTGATGAAAATAATCAAAAAAAGCAAGAGAGTCTCAAAAGCATATATGCTTACAGGCAGTCCGGTGTTAGAGTTAAGTGAAGGGTGCATAAAAGAATTCGAGCTTAAAATTTCTAAAATTCAAACACCTTTTTTTGATACCAATAGATTTGTTGCAGAGGCCAGATTTGAAAATATTGTCGATAGTTAACCAGAAAGGCGGCGTAGGTAAAACAACTACTAGCATAAATTTATCAGCCTGCTTGCATAAAATGAAGAGAAAGGTTTTGCTTATTGACCTCGACCCACAGTCAAATGCCACACGCGGGTCAGGTATAGATTCTGCATCATTAAAGTCGTCTGTGAACGATGTCTTGCTCAATCGCGCCAGCATCAAAGAAACAATCGTATTATCAGAGCACGATGGATACGATCTTTTGCCCGCAACCCCAGCGTTGACAGAAAGCGAAGTGAGCTTGGTATCTAAAAATGATAGAGAGTTCATACTAAAAAATATACTCAAAGCTATCTCTAGTGACTATGACTATATCTTAATGGATTGCCCTCCTTCGTTGAATATTCTTACTGTTAATTCTTTGGTGTCTGCAACTGGAGTATTGATACCCGTTCAATGTGAATTCTATGCACTACAAGGTCTCAGTGAACTTGTAAATACAGTTAATCAGATTCAAAACTCCTCAAATGAAAGTCTCAAAATAGAGGGCATTTTGCGAACAATGTTCGACTCCAGAAATAATTTATCAAATGATGTCAGTGAGCAGTTAGCAGAGTATTTTCCAAGCGAACTTTATAAAACAAAGATTCCAAGAAATATTAGAGTTGCTGAAGCTCCTAGTCATGGAAAATCAATACTCCAATATGATGGTTTATCTAAGGGCTCGCTTTCATACTATTCTCTCGCCGGAGAGATTATTAAAGACGAATAGACAGTTATGTACAAAAAAGATCAGTAGGGTTATATTTGAATCATGACCAAACGCAAGGCACTAGGCTCAGGACTGGATTCTCTTTTAAGTAGTACAAGACAAACACAAACAACTACGTCTCATGAAGAAGGTAACCTAGCCACAAAAATACAAATCCATAAAATTAAACGTAATCGACACCAACCTCGTAAGATTTTCAATGAAGAGGAGATCCAACAACTTGCAGAATCAATTAGACAAAATGGTCAGATTGCACCAATTGTTGTTCGTAAGTTGGATGACAGTTTTGAGCTTATAGTTGGAGAAAGAAGATGGAGAGCTTCTCAGCTACTAAAAAAAGATACAATCAATGCCGTTATCATTGAAGCTGATGAAAAAACTTCTGCAGTATTGTCGATTGTAGAGAACGTTCAAAGGGAAGATTTAAATAGCATGGAGGAGGCTGAATCACTCGAACGCCTGATTAATGAATTTTCTATGAGCCATGAAGATGTTGCTAAATATATTAGTAAATCAAGAGCACATGTTACCAATATAATAAGGCTCAATGATCTATCTAAATTTGTCAAAGATCAGCTCAGACAGAATCACATATCCATGGGCCATGCCAGAGCTGTGATTACACTCCCGCATGATGAGCAGTCTAAAATTATCCGAGAAGCTATTCAAAGGAAGCTATCCGTTAGAGCGGTGGAAAGTCTTACAAAACCAAAACAAAACAATAAATCAGCCCAAATAAAGGACGCAGATACGTTGGCCCTTGAAAGAAAACTTACAGATATTTTAGGTGCAAAAACTACAATCCATAATGGTAAAAAAGGTGGGGCGGTAAATATTCGTTACGGAAGCGTAGATGAGCTTCAAGGAATTATCGACAAGCTCAGTAAATAAGCTAAATATTTCTCTCATTTCGGCTTTTTTTCAAGCATATAAATTGAATACAAACCGATACTAAACTATACTAAGCGTGACCAAAAATTGGTCTTAATTGCTCATGGTGAACATCAACAGTGAGAAGAGTAATTGTCTTTCAAGGCATTATAGCAGTGGTTATAGCGCTCGTATTTATGAATATGGGCTACCAAAAAGTAGAGTCATCTTTATTTGGCGGAGTCATATCAATGATAAATACCCTGCTCCTTGCAAGAAGTGTGAACCAAGCAGGCGATGCTGCAATCGGGCAAAACATTAGTGGCGGCACGTTAGTTTTATTTAAGAGCTTAATTACTAGAATGGCTCTTGTGCTAACAGGCTTCTATTTGGGCATTGTAACATTTGGTTTAGATGCGCTACAGATGCTAGTTGCATTTGCAGTCACACAAATTGGATATGTCTTTAATAAAAATAAAACGATTTATTAGGTAACCATGGATAACAAAGCGCCAGCTACAGACAACCCAGTTGAATATATTCAACACCATCTAACACCGTTAGCTTCAGGTGAGGGTTTTTGGCGTATAAATATAGACACTATGTTTTTTAGCATCCTTTTAGCGAGCATTGTGATGTTCATAGCTTATAGGGTAGGCAAGACTGTATCAGCAGGCGCGCCAACTGGAATGCAAAATGTATTAGAGTCACTTATGGATTTTGTTAACAGTCTAGTAAAAGAGGCTTTTCCAAAACCAAATAAAATTGTAGGGCCAATTGGGTTAACAATTTTCGTTTGGGTACTTCTCATGAATGCTATGGATTTAATTCCTGTAGACTTGCTTCCTAAGCTAGCAGATATGGCAGGTATTCATTATCTTAAAGTTGTTCCTACCACTGATCCACACACCACTTTCGCTATGGCACTATCAATTTTCATTTTGTGCATTTACTACAATGTAAAAATAAAAGGGTTTGGTGGATACATGAAATCATTCATGGTACATCCTTTTGGGATTTACTTAGCCCCTATTAATTTCGTTTTAACACTTGTAGAAGAATTAGCTAAACCACTCAGTTTAGCACTTAGACTTTTTGGGAATATGTTCACAGGCGAGTTAGTATTTCTACTGATAGCGCTGTTGCCATGGTACATCATCCCAATACCGGGAAGTTTGTGGGCAATATTTCATATACTTGTCATAACACTGCAAGCTTTCATATTTATGGTATTAACCATAATGTATATAAGCATGGCATCAGAGGAATCACATTAACTAAAAGAGAGGAAAAATAATGGAAACACTAACACCAGACATGATCACACAAATTTATTCATCAACAAGTTTGGGTGTGTCAATAATGTTAGCCGCAGCTGGACTAGGCTCTGCACTAGGCTGGGGCTTAATATGTATGAAGTATATTGAAGGCATAGCGCGACAACCTGAGATGTTACCCGCACTAAGAACACAAATGTTTATTACAGCAGGATTAATGGAATCATTTCCATTTATTGTATTAGCTTTTGCTATGTTCTTTGTATTTGCAAATCCATTCGTTGGAGCGGCTAAGGCAGCTCTGGGCGCTTAAGGAGAGAAACTTTAATGAATGTAACAGCAACACTATTCGGACAAATGATCACATTTATTGTGTTTGTTTGGTTTGTTAAAGCTTATCTATGGGAGCCTCTTACTGACGCAATGGAAAGCCGCACGAAGAAAATATCAGATGGGCTTGCTGCTGCCGAACAAGGTCAAAAGAAAATTGAACAAGCAACTATTGAGTTTTCTACACGTATAGATGAAGCAAAAACTAAGGCTTCAGGCATTATTAACAATGCAGAATCTAAATCTAAAAATATTGTGGAGGAGGCAAGAGCAACGGCCAAAGAGGAAGCACAAAAAATAGCGAAGACATCCTCTCAGCAGCTTGAACAGGAAATTAACGCAGCTAGAGAGGCACTCAAAGCAGATGTGGCAGCATTGTCTCTTTTATGTGCAGAGAAAATTATCACGAAAGAAGTAGATAAAAATATGCATGATCAAATCATCAGCGAGGTGCTTGATAAGTGACCGATAGTGTTACATATTCTAGACCATATGCTGAAGCTGCATATAAGATTGCAGTGGAAACTAATGAGCTTGATATGTGGACAGACAACCTCTCTATTCTGTCTCGTACTATTATTAGCGGAGATGTAAAAGCTATAATAGCAAGCCCAAAAATTGACCCAAACAAAACATTAGATTTCCTAAATAGTTTTCTCACAAAAGAGAGCCCAATGTTTAGTAAATTTATCAGTATCATGATTGAAAATAAAAAAGTTTACTTCTTAGATGAGGTTTATCGTTTGTTTAGTGAAATGATACTTGATGAACAGAATACTACAATTGCTGAAGTTGAAACTGCCTATCCTCTTACTGACCATCAAAAAAACCTGTTAGTCAAAAACCTTGAAAAACAACATGATAAAAAAATCAAAATAGATGAAGTGATCAATAAAGAACTTTTAGCTGGCATTAAAATTAGCATTAATAATGAAGTTACAGACTACAGCGTAAGATATAAATTGAATTCAATGAAAGAACAAATCACAAACAACAGGTAAAAATAATGACAATTAATCCAACTGAAATAAGCGATATCATAAAAGACAAGATTAAGAATCTTGATATTAAAACGCAGTCTCATAATGAAGGTACAGTCGTATCTCTAACGGACGGCATAGCTAGAATTTATGGGATCACAGATGCACTTCAGGGTGAAATGTTAGAATTCCCAAATAATATTTATGGACTCGCTCTTAACTTAGAGAGAGATTCTGTTGGCGCTGTGATTTTAGGTGACTACAAGTCAATTTCTGAGGGAGATATTGTTAAGTGTACTGGTAATATTCTTGAGGTACCTGTTGGAGACGAACTACTTGGTAGAGTTGTAAATTCACTTGGAGAACCTCTAGATAATAATGGCCCAATTACATCTGCAAATAAATCACCCATTGAAAAAATTGCGCCTGGTGTTATCGAGAGAAAATCAGTAGACCAGCCAGTTCAGACTGGACTTAAATCGATTGATGCGATGGTACCAATTGGCCGTGGACAACGTGAGCTCATTATCGGCGATAGACAAACAGGTAAAACTGCAGTCGCTATCGATGCAATCATCAATCAAAAAGATACAGGCGTTAAATGTATTTATGTAGCTATAGGACAAAAAGCATCATCAATAGCTGCTGTCGTAAGAAAACTTGAAGAACACGATGCTCTTAAACATACAATTATTGTAGCAGCTTCAGCATCTGACTCGGCTGCTATGCAATATATTGCCCCATATTCTGGTTGCGCGATGGGAGAATATTTCCGAGATTCAGGGGAAGATGCATTAATCGTTTATGATGACCTAACAAAACAAGCATGGGCATATAGACAAGTATCGCTGCTTCTTAAAAGACCTCCTGGTCGTGAAGCATACCCAGGTGACGTCTTTTATTTACATTCAAGACTACTTGAAAGATCTGCTAGGATTAATGAGGAAGCTGTCAAGGACACAACCAATGGAAAAGTTAAAGGTCAAACAGGTTCATTAACAGCACTTCCCATCATTGAGACTCAAGCTGGTGACGTATCAGCATTTGTGCCCACAAACGTTATTTCAATTACTGATGGACAAATCTTCTTAGAAACGGACTTGTTTAATGCGGGCATTAGACCAGCGATTAATGCTGGATTATCAGTGTCTCGTGTCGGTGGCGCTGCACAAACTAAGATCATTAAAAAACTAGGTGGAGGCGTAAGGTTGGCATTAGCACAATATAGAGAACTTGCTGCTTTCTCACAGTTTGCATCAGATTTAGACGAAGCTACTAGAAAACAATTAGAGCGAGGCAAACGTGTAACAGAACTTATGAAGCAATCCCAGTATTCACCTTTATCTGTCGCTGACATGGCGATTTCATTATTTGCAGCCAACGAGGGCTTTTTAGATGAAGTGCCTTTAGATAAAATCATAGCTTTTGAAAAAGCTCTACACGAGTTTTCATCAGATAAGCACTCTGATCTAGTAAATGAAATAAATACAAACTGTGACTACAACGACGAAGTTGCAGCAAAACTTAAATCACTAATGGAAGACTTTAAAGAGAAAGGAGTCTATTAATAATGTCAGGCAGCCAAGAGATAAGATCACAGATTGCGAGTATACAAAATACTCAGAAAATCACCAAGGCTATGGAAATGGTTGCTGCGAGCAAAATGAAGAAAGCACAAGATCAGATGATAAAGGCTAGGCCCTATGCCGATAAAATTTCTAATGTAATTTCGCATCTTGCTCACGCACATCCAGAATACACTTCTGAGTTTTTTGCTACCAGAGAAGTTAAAAAGAAAGGATATATAATTATTTCTTCTGACAGAGGTCTGTGTGGAGGTTTAAATAATAATCTTTTTAAATTGGTTGTTGAGACAATCGAAGAGGATAACAAATCAGACATAAAACCAGCTTTTTCTCTTATTGGGAGCAAAGCCACTTCTTTCTTTCAAAGAATGGGCGGGGATGTAATGGCACAAACTGCTCAGCTAGGTGACAAACCACAAATTGAACAAGTGCTTGGACTAATAAAAAGCACTATTGATAGTTTTATAAGC
>JBJKYD010000003.1:0-10931 GCA_045561295.1 Gammaproteobacteria bacterium | reverse complement strand
CATTGTCCAATATTCCCCACTGCTGCCTCCCGTAGGAGTCTGGGCCGTGTCTCAGTCCCAGTGTGGCTGATCATCCTCTCAGACCAGCTAGAGATCGTTGCCTTGGTGAGCCTTTACCTCACCAACAAGCTAATCTCACGCGAGCTCATCTTTTAGCGCAAGGCCCGAAGGTCCCCTGCTTTATCCCGTAGGACATATGCGGTATTAGCCCGAGTTTCCCCGAGTTGTCCCCCACTAAAAGGTAGATTCTCACGCGTTACGCACCCGTCCGCCGCTCGTCACCCGAAGTGTTACCGCACGACTTGCATGTGTTAAGCATTCCGCCAGCGTTCAATCTGAGCCAGTATCAAACTCTTCACTTTATATAATTTTAAGTCTTAATAGACTAATTTTTTTAAGCAGCTTTAATTGCTGCAATATATTTAGTGAGTAAAATACAGGCACTACGCACAAATCATTCCAAATTTTTATAGATCGAATAGGTTGTGCTCACTATGAGCACAGTGAATGAAATTATACATAGGTTTAGGTGTTTCACCTAGTGTTTTATTGGGTTTATCTGGGTTATTTTATAGAAATCTTGTAAGCTTTCTTTTTGCCAATTTGTAGGAGAAATTTTTTATGTTTATTGCAATCATAGTTGATATCTACAATAGGTTTTGTATCAATTTTAATTGCATTTTGATTAACCAGTCTTCTTACATCAGAGGTGCTAGCAATAGCCTTAAGTTTAACAGTGATAAGGTCAATTATTTTTAATTCCGTTCCTTCTGAATCAATTTCAACATCTGGAATATCTTTTGTTATATCTTTGTTTTGAAATCTTCCGATGAAATTATCTTTAGCTTCCTTTGCTTTTTTCTTTCCGTGGAAGCGCTCAACTAATTCATATGCTAGATCTATTTTTACATCTCTTGGATTCATTTCATCATTGTTACAAGCTTTATGAGATGAGTGGATTTTATCTAAATCTTGAAAACTTAATAGTTCATAATACCTCCACATTAAATCATCACTAATAGACATCACTTTGCCAAACATATCATTTGCTTCATCACTTATGGAAATATAATTATCAAGAGATTTCGACATTTTTTTAACACCATCTAGCCCTTCTAATATTGGCATCATGATACAAATTTGCGGCTTCATTTTATGATCTTCTTGAAGCTTCCTGCCCAATAATAAATTGAATTTTTGATCCGTACCTCCAAGCTCAACATCCGCTTTAAGCTCTACAGAGTCTTTTGCCTGCAAAAGTGGATATAAAAATTCGTGAATAGATATTGGTTTTTTTTCTACTTTGAATCTCTTATCAAAATCATCTCTTTCTAACATTCTTGCAACAGTATAGTGAGATGCAAGTTCTATTAAATCTAACCCTTTGAGTTTTCCCAGCCATTCGCTGTTGAAGCTGATTTTTGTTTTTTCTTTATCAAGTATCTTAAAGATCTCTTTTTGAAACTTTTTAGCATTTTGCTTGATTGTTTTAGGATCAACAGCTGGTCTTGTAATATCTCTTCCAGATGGATCGCCTATACAAGCTGTATAATCTCCAATAAGAAAAACAACTTTATGTCCTAGTTCTTGAAACTGGCGCAATTTATTAATAACTACTGTATGTCCAAGATGCATATCTGGCATGGTAGGATCAAGTCCTACCTTTACAATGAGTTTCTTTTTTGTTTTTAGTTTTTCTAAAAGTTCAGCTTCTTGAATAATTTCAGCTGTACCTTGTTTGATAAGTTTAAGTTGTTCGTTAATATTTTTCATTATATCTAGCTAAACTATATAATATATGAATATACTTTGATATTGAAATGCCAGAAAATTATATAGGGATTATGTGTGGTACAAGTCTAGACTCTCTAGACTTCTCTTTATGTTGCTTTGAAAAAGTAAAAAAACTAAAAACTTTCAAATCTTATCGTATTAGTCAGAAACTTAAAGATAAAATAAATCTATGTAAAACAAAACCTAATAATCAATCTTTATTTAATGAGACAGATGAAGAAGTGACCCATTTTATTATTCGCAGTTTACATAAATTTATAATTTTCAGCAAAATAAAGAAAATAAAAGCGATTGGTTATCCTGGTATCACGCTAGTTCATAACCCCAATAAATGTATATCTAAAACACTGGGTAATCTCAAAATGATTGCAGCGAAGACAAATTTAAAAGTCATAGGAGATTTTAGATTATCTGATATGAAAGCTGGTGGTCAGGGTGCCCCATTAGCACCATATTTCCATGAGTACATTTCATTAAAAGGAAAACCATTTATAAATATTTTAAATCTAGGAGGTTTTGCAAATTGGACATTTAAATCAGGCAACAAGCTAATGGCTTATGATACAGGGCCGGCTAATTATCTTATTGATTTGATTTCCAATAGATACTTCAATGTTCCCTATGATAGAAATGGGTTGCTAGCTAAAAAAGGCAAAATAAATGATGAAGCTCTAATCGCTATGTTATCGGATAGATTTTTTGACCAAGCAATTCCTAAAAGTACTGGCTTTGAAAGGTTTAACTTAAAATGGCTTACAAAATTCAAAAATAAGTTTAAATTAACTAACAAAAATATGCTAATTGCAACGGTATCTCAACTCACCATCATTAGTATCTCCGATGCTATCAATTCAAGTCATCTTGATTCTCAATATATTTTTTTTGCAGGCGGGGGATCTAGAAATACTTTTATTAAAAAAGAAATACTTAAAAGAACTGGACTAACAGAGACAAAATCTATACCTGGTAATTTTAATTATAAAAATTTAGAATCTTCTGCATTTGCATGGCTTGCTATGAAGAGAGATCAAGGAAAATCAATTCCAAAAGCTTATTTGACAGGGGCTAGATGTAGTAGAAAACTTGGAACTATCTACCGCTAATATCTGTGTAGTCGCGGTCATCAGATCCAACATAATTTTGAGTGGGTCTAAAGATTTTATTGTCTTGGATTTGTTCTATCCAGTGAGAAAGCCATCCTGACACGCGTGACATCGCAAAAATAGGAGTAAAGATATCTGTTGGGATATCCATTTCTTTGTACAAAATTCCAGAATAGAAATCTACATTAGGATATACGCCTTTGTGTGCTAATTTTTCTTCGCAAGCTTTTTCCAGCTCTATCGCTTTTTCGAAGATATCAGTAACCCCGCCTTCTCTCTCATTAAAAAGTTCTTGAACCATGTCTGTTAAGATATTTGCCCTTGGGTCTTTTACTGAGTACTCTCTGTGTCCCATACCCCAGACAACATTTTTAGCTTTAAGAGTATCATCAAGCCATGGTCTGATATCATCTTTGCTATCAATCTTAGAAAGCATCGATACTACTTTTTCATTAGCACCACCATGAAGTGGGCCTGACAATGAACCAATTGCTGAAGCAACCACTTGTGATGCATTTGCTAAGGTAGATGAGGTTACCATAGCCGTAAAAGTTGATGCATTGATAGTATGCTCTCCATGAAGCACTAATGTAGCATCCATAATTCTTGTCATAAGAGGTGTGATCTTCTCCGCGCCTAACATAAGTAAAAAGTTTTCTGCATAGGTTGATTGTGGGTTTGAAGAAATAGGATCTTGATTACTCCTTATTCTGTGCCACGCAGCAACTATAGAGCCTAATGCGCCAATTAAAGCTGCTGAGGTATTCATAAAATAATCTTTATTATATTTTTTTCCTTTGACCATTTCTGGACTAACTTCAAGATTGTAGAATGTACCAAGTGATGAAACTGCCATTTGAAGGACATCCATGGGTTTAGTTTCTTTGGGTAATGATTTTAAGATTTTGATTAAGTCAGTTGGCAGTTCTCTATATTCTGTAACTTTAGTAGTGAATTCTTCTAACTCATTTTTTGTAGGAAGATCACCGAATAAAAGTAGGTAGGAAGTCTCTTCGAATGTACTTTTTTTAGCAAGCTCTTCGATAGAATAACCTCTATAGCTTAGTATTCCTTTTTCACCATTAATATTTGATACAGATGATTTAGTAGCTATTATTCCAACTAGCCCAGGGCTATATAAGTGCGTGCTTGAGTCTGTCATTTATATTTTTATGTTGAGAAGGAAGAGCCACAACCACATGTAGTTTTAGCGTTTGGATTTTTTATTACAAATTGAGCGCCTTCAAGGCCCTCTTGATAATCAATTTCAGCGCCCCTTAGATACTGTATGCTCATTGGATCTACAAGAAGCTTAACGCCACATTTCGCAATCTCAGCATCGCCGTCTTGAATTTTCTCATCAAACGTAAACCCGTATTGAAAACCTGAGCAACCTCCGCCTGTAATAAATACTCTTAGATTAAGATCAGGATTTTTTTCTTCTTCAATTAGTGCCTTCACTTTTTCCGCAGCACTATCTGTAAAGATTAGTGGTTGTATATCCTGGATTGTTGTAGTTGTATTTTCCATTTCTGTGTCTCTGTAGTGGCTACATTATAACAAAAAAGTTAGAAATAACAATTTATGCTAGATTAACTTCTTGTTTGTTTCGTTCTTATCGATGCTTTCTATAGGAGCAGATGACTTATTTTCGATTTTTTGTGGTTCTTTGCCCTTATTTCTAATAAGGTTACCATTTACTGTAGCGCCACCATGCATGTCCAAGATGTCATAGTAAACATTTCCTGAAACAAAAGCGGAGTTTTCTATACTGATTTTTTTCTTACCAGATACATTGCCGACTACCTCGCCTTCAATTATGACATCACTACCATAAACATCGCCTTCAACGATTCCAGATTTTTTAATAACAAGAGCAGCACTCGTGCAGTTTTCTGCTATCTTGACTGTACCAACAATCTTTCCATGGACTTCAATAGTTTTTTCAAATGTTAAATCGCCTTCAATAACGCAGTTCTCCCCAATCACTGTTGAATTCTTATCACCAGTAGCAGTTTCTGTAATTTTATCAAATATTTTCATTGGATGTTTAGTCTAACTCGTAAGCTCCTAATAATACAATAAGAATTTTAAGCTTTTATTAATTATATATGACGATAGCGCTGATGTTTATACTAAACCAAATGTATCTTTTAGATTGAACATGATATTCATGTTCTGTATTGCCTGCCCAGAAGCTCCTTTGATTAGGTTATCTATAGCGCACATGATCACGAGATTAGAAGTTTGATTTGTATCTGAGGATGCAAACAAGGAAATAATGCAATTATTCGTATTGTTAACTTGTCCTACTTTTGGATAGGTTTGATTTATAATTTTTACAAAATCAGAGCCTTGAAAGTATTCATAATACACATCATAAACTTGGTCAAGATTTAAATTATCCATCGTTACATAATGTGTTGAATAGATTCCTCTTTCTATAGAGCTTAAGTGTGGGACAAAAAGTAAGTCTATATCTTTATTTATATCACTTATTTGAGCAAGCATCTCTGGGTAGTGTCTATGTTTAGCAACAGCATAAGCTTGATAGTTATCGGTGCCAGCAGAAAATAATTTTTCAGGATTTAGATTTCTTCCTGCGCCTGAAATACCTGATGTTGAATTAATAATAATTCTTTGTTGTTTAATTAAACTGATAATAGGTAAAAGACTTAAGAGTGATGCAGTTGGATAGCATCCAGGGTTAGCAATAATATTAGCTTTTGATATTTTTTCTTTTTGATTTTTCATTTCAGGAAGACCATATACAGATTCTTTAATCAATTCTGGACAAGCATGTTTTTGTCCGTACCATTTCTCCCAAATATCAACATCAGGTATCCTAAAATCAGCAGATATATCAATTATTTTGACATTATTTTCTATAAGTTCTTTTGCCATGTTCATAGCCACGCCATTAGGTGAAGCAAAGAACACCACATCGCATGTTAATAGATTATCTGTAACAGGTTCTAAAAAATCTTTTTCTAATTTTTTATCAAAAGTATAAACATCATCAACACATTTTCCAGCATGGGTTCTTGATGTTAAAACATCTATAGATGCTTCAGGATGCATAAGAAGGAGTCTTATCAGTTCTTCACCTGTATAACCTGATGCGCCGACTATGCCTATTGAAATCATATTATTACCTAAATATTTATTAGCTATTTATTTAGGCACATTATACATTTAAAGGTAGAATAATAAACATGCTGCTATATAAAACACTTCATATTATTTTTATGGTCACATGGTTTGCCGGTCTTTTTTATTTACCTCGACTCTACGTATACCATGCACAAGCAGAAGATCAGATTTCAAAAGATAGATTTAAGATTATGGAGAGAAAATTATTTTGGGGGATAATGACCCCAGGTGCTATTTTCACAATAATATTTGGCGGACTACTCATCGAATATCATGGCATGTCATTTTGGTTACAAATGAAGATATTGCTGGTATTTTTTCTTGTGCTCTATCATTTATGGTGCGGCGCACTTCTTCAACAATTCAAAGTTGATGCGAATACTCATGGTCATGTCTGGTATCGTGTTTTTAATGAGGTCCCAGTAATATTTTTAGTATTGATTATTTATTTAGTCGTCTATAAACCCATCTAAGGTATCTTTAAATTCTCTAAAAATACTTTTATAAACATCGCGTTTGAATTTAATCACACTTTTAATAGCTGTTGATTTATCACCCCATTTCCAATCATCAAATTCAGCATGTCCTGAAGCATTTAAATTAACATCCGAATCTTTCCCTATAAGTTTTAGCAGATACCACTTCTGCATAGCACCATCAAATTTTTTATTATGTCTTTGGAAAAGATGAGGTATGTGATACACAAGCCATTTTTTGCTGATACTTACTATTTCAACTACTTCTTTTTCTAAACCTGTTTCTTCTTGAAGTTCTCGATACATGGCCTCTCTTACAGATTCCCCTTTATCAATACCACCTTGAGGAAACTGCCAAGTATCGGTTCCAATTCTTTGCCCAAGCCAGAAACGGCCTTCATGATTCATGATAATCATACCAACACCTCTTCTGTAATTTTTCTTATCCATAAATGATTTTTGATAAACTTGTGACTTTAAGATACACGGCTTTTAACATCCCCCTTGAACCGATATACTACTACCAGTATATACGACTAATTATTCCTTACTAAATAAAATATGAATGAACTATTAATTTTTGATCTAGATAATACTTTGCTTGCAGGTGACAGCGATAGAAATTGGGGAATATTTTTAGCTGAGCAAAAGGTTGTTGAATCATCTTATCTTGATGAAAGCGAAAAATTCTATAATAACTATTATGACGGTAGTTTGGATATTGATGGATTCTTATCTTTCTGTCTTAAACCTCTCATTGATAATGATATGGAGTACTTATTAAAACTAAGACAGCAATTTATCGAAGATAAGATTAAACCAATCGTTACACAACCAGGTAAAGAAATTATTAATCACGCATTACAAAATGGCAAAACAGTTGTCATTGCAACAGCAACCAATGATTTTGTAACCCGCCCTATAGCGGATTTATTTAATGTTCAAACGCTCATTGCAACTGAGTTTGAAATTAAAAATCAACAATTCACGGGCAAGGTCATAGACGTACCTTGTTTTCGCGAAGGAAAACTCAATAAAGTACAAAAGTGGGTTGATGACAATAATTTTGATTTATCGAAAGCATCTTTTTATTCAGATTCATTTAATGACTTACCTCTTTTAGAAAAAGTTAAAACTCCTGTTATAGTCGATGGTGATGACAAGTTAGTTGAAATCGGTAAAAATAGAGATTGGGATTGTGTGAGTTTCAGATGAATATGAGATTTTTACAAAGTATTTTTTTATTAACCTTTTTAATGGGCAATATTTCTCTAGCAGATAACATGATTATTGATGATATGAAAAATCAATCTGGTCAGCCAGATGAGGAATTTTGTGAAGGTGGAAATGCTAAGTGGTGTTTTGTAACCGATAAAGTTATGGGGGGTCTTTCAGAAGGTTCTCTTGAAATAAAAAAAGAAGGTAACAATTATTTTTATCGTATGACAGGTGAGCTATCACTTGAAAATAATGGTGGCTTTATACAATTTCGCACCAAGATTAAGAATCATCCTAAAAATAAAAGTTTTAAAGGTGTGAGATTAAGAGTTAGAGGAAATAATCATGAATATGCAGTTCATGTAAGAACTAAATATTTGCTACTTCCATGGCAATATTATAATTCAACATTCAAAGTAACTAATGAGTGGACAACCATTGAGCTTCCTTTCCAATCATTTAAAAAATCTAATTTTTATCAACCTACGAGTGTCGTATCACAGGATATCAAAACTATTGGTATTGTTGCGATTGGTAAAAAATTTAAAGCACAAATTGATTTAGCTTCAATAGAACTTTACTAACTTAAAGAATAATTTAAACGCAGCCAGTGGGCTTTGGAAGTCCACCATACTTTGCAATTTTTTTCATAGGACCAGATTCAAAGACTTCATATAATTTACTTGCCTTTCTATCCATGCCAAATTCTTTTGCAAAATTACGAACTGCTGGAACAGTTCCTGTAGCGTTATACATTTCACGAGCCTTATCGATATAAGTTTTAATCTCTTCGGTAATCACAAAACCATCAGCATCAGCCATTTGATTCATGACTTCTTCTGACCAGTCATTAGTATTAACTAAAAAGCCGTCACCATCTCTATTTAAATCCATATTTTCGCTCCTAAAATCTTATTATATTATGTTTTTGGTAATGTGACACCTTTTTGCCCTTGATATTTACCTTTACGATCTTTATATGAAGTTTCACAGACTTCATCTGATTCTAAAAAGATAAATTGTGCTACACCTTCATTAGCATAAATCTTTGCAGGAAGTGGCGTTGTATTTGAAAACTCTAATGTGACATGTCCCTCCCACTCTGGCTCCAAGGGAGTGACATTTACAATAATGCCACACCGTGCATAAGTTGATTTACCTAAACAGAGAGTAAGCACTTGTCTGGGTATTCTGAAATATTCAACCGTTCTTGCGAGTGCAAATGAATTAGGTGGAATAATACAAACATCAGATTTTAAATCGACAAAACTTTGATCATCAAAAGCTTTAGGATCTACAAAAGCAGAATTAATATTAGTAAAGATTTTAAATTCATCTGAACAACGGACATCGTATCCGTAGCTTGAAGTTCCGTATGATACTATAGAACCCGTTTCATTTTGTTTTACTTGATCATATTGGAATGGCTCTATCATTCCATGGCTTTCCGCCATTTCTTTTATCCACTTATCTGATTTAATCGCCATAAAATGTCGATCTATCAGTCATTTTGAATAACAATCTTTGGAAAAGCTGAACTGTAATCTTTTTTACGCATCGATAGAGTTGCTGTCATTTTACGAGCAATCTCACGATAGGCTAAAGATGCAGGGTCCATTGGATTAGATGACACTGTTGGTGTACCTTTATCCATTTCTTCTCTGATTTGTTTTTCAAGTGGAAGTTCACCTAAAAGTTTAACGCCAGCCTCAGAAGCTAATTGCTCTCCTCCACCTTCACCAAAGATACTTTCAATGTGACCACACTTTTTACATACGTGCGTACTCATGTTCTCAACAATCCCTAGGACAGGCACTTCAACTTTTTCAAACATTTTAAGTCCCTTGCGAGCATCAATAAGTGAGATGTCTTGTGGTGTAGTTACAATAACTGCTCCACTGACAGGAATCTTTTGACACAAGTGTTAATTGAACATCACCGGTACCAGGTGGTAGGTCGATAATCAAGTAATCGACATCTTTCCAGTTTGTATCTGTAAGTAGTTGCTCCAATGCTTGAGTGACCATTGGTCCTCTCCAGATCATAGGTGTATCTTCTTCAACTAAAAGTCCGATAGACATTGATTGTAAACCATGTCCGATTTTAGGCTCTAATGTTTTACCGTCTTCAGAATCAGGTTGTCCACTGACACCTAACATTCTTGGAATACTAGGGCCATAGATATCAGCATCTAATATAGCCGCTGTTGCGCCCTCCTCTTTTAATGCTAAGGCAAGGTTTACAGCGGTTGTTGATTTTCCGACACCACCTTTACCTGAGGCTACCGCAATAATATTTTTAATGCCTTTAATTCTCTCTACTGATTGCTGCACACCGTGGGCAGATATTTCATAGCTTAAATCTAAATTAGTCTGTGCATCTGGATAAGCTTCTTTAATTTTTTTATCCATATTTTCATGAAATGCTTGCATGATGCCCTCAGCAGGCCAGCCTAATACACATTTCACATAAACGTTGTTTCCCTCAACTTTAACTTCTTTGATAGCATTTCCGCTGACTAAATCTGTACCCATGTATGGACACTGATAATCCTTTAATAATGCTTCTATGTTCTCTTTATTCATTCCCTTAGTCCTTTTTATGGTTTTAATATACAATACTCATTATGTATCGAGGCCTTATTATAACCTCATACTGATTAATTTATAGGCATATTATCAAATTTCAATGAGAAGAATAATAGTTACAAGTGCACTGCCTTATGCTAATGGTTCTATCCATTTAGGCCACCTTGTTGAATACTTACAAACAGATATCTGGGTGAGAAGTCAGAAGATGGCAGGTAATGATTGTGTCTATATCTGTGCCGATGATTCTCATGGAACACCTATCATGCTCAAAGCAAAAGAACTCGGTGTTACACCTGAAGAATTGATTAAAAATACTTACGATGAACACGTAAAGGATTTTAAAGACTTTCAAATTGAATTTGATAACTTTCATACCACTCACTCCGATGAAAATAGAGAAATATCTGAAAGAATTTATCTAGCACTTAAAGATAAAGGTGATATTGCAAGTAAAGAGATTGAACAGTTCTATGATGATGAAGCAAAAATGTTTCTACCAGATAGATTCATTAAAGGTGAATGCCCTAAATGTGGCGCTAAAGATCAATATGGAGATTCTTGTGAAGAGTGTGGCGCGACATACTCATCTTCTGAAA
>JBJKYD010000002.1:0-23785 GCA_045561295.1 Gammaproteobacteria bacterium | reverse complement strand
TGATGCTATGTCTTCAATTGACCTTTTTATGGATTCAATATCTAAAATCATTCTAGAGTCAAAGCCGAAAAAAGTCCGAAGTGATACAAAATCAGATAAGGAAGAAAAAAAATCAATAAAAGCAAAAAAAAACTCTTAAAGCGCCTGAAGTTAAAAAAGTTTCGCTAAATTTAAAATCAAATTCAAAACAATCAAATGTTGACAAAGAAAAAGCAGGTGATAAAACTGATGAGTGATTCAAAGGAACTAGTAAAACAACTTAGGCAAATGACTGGTGCAGGTATATTAGACTGTAAAAAAATATTTAGATAAAGCAAATAATAATATTGATCAAGCTATCAAACTATTTAGATCAGAAGCTGGAGTGAAAGCAGATAAAAAAGGCTCAAGAATCGCCGCAGAAGGTATTGTTAACTATTATCAAAATGATAAAAATATAATAATACTGGAACTTAATTCAGAAACAGATTTTGTAGCAAGAGACTCCAACTTTATTAAGCTTGCTGAATCTATAGCAAATAAATTATTAGAAAATGATGAATCTGAAGTTATAAACGAAATATCAGATGAAATAAGTTCTATTATCTCTAAGCTTGGTGAAAATATAAAATTAAGGAGATTTACAAAAGTTAACAAAAATAACTATATTTATGGTTATACTCATAACAATAAAATCGCCTCAATAGTAGAACTTAAAAAAGAAAATGATAGTCTTGCTAAGGATATATGTATGCAAATAGTTGCTTCAAATCCACTAGCATTAAATGAAGCATCTATAGACAGCAGCACTATCCTCTCAGAAAAAGAGATTTATAAGAAAGAACTTGAAAATATTGATAAAAAAGATGACATAAAGAGAAACATACTTGAAGGTAAAATGAAAAAATTTATCAATGATAATACGTTATTAAATCAGCCTTTTGTAAAAGACCCATCTACATCCCTATCAAAAATAATAAAAGATAATGAAATTATATCTTTCACACGCTATGAAGTCGGTGAAGGTATTGAAAAAAAATCTGAAGATTTTGCACAAGAAGTTTATAATCAAATAAGCTAAGCTTATATCATGTTTGATAAGATTAAATCTGATACTACATCAACAATGGATAAAAGTATTGAGAGCTTTCAATCTGTACTTTCTAAAATACGTGCGGGTAGACCAAATCCAAGTATACTAGATCAGATAATGGTTGATTATTTTAATTCTAGTACACCAATCAATCAGCTTGCGAACATTACTGTTTCTGATGCATCAACGATTTCTTTATCTGTCTGGGATAAGAATGCAGTTAACGGTATAGAAAAAGCATTAAATGAGAGTAATTTAGGTGTTAACCCCCGTTATTAATGGCACTAACATCCATATTAAGTTCCCTCCTCTTACACAGGAAAGAAGGCTAGACTTAAATAAAATAGTAAAAAAAGAAGGTGAGAATATAAAAGTTACGCTTAGAAATATTCGAAGAAATGCTAATACTGCAATATCTAATTTGGAAAAAGATAAAATGATTTCAAAAGATTTTGAACGTGATTATATTATTGAAATTCAGGAATTAACTGATAAGTATATAAATATATCTGAAACTATTGTTTCAAAAAAAATTGAAGAAATCAGCGAAGTTTAAATTTGAAACATATAGCTTTTATAATGGATGGCAACGGTCGCTGGGCGAGAACTCAGGGTAAACCTCGGCAGTATGGGCATCAAATTGGTTCATCAAAAGTTTATGATGTTTTTAAGGTATGCACTTCTTTAGGCGTTAAATGCGCAACTTTTTTTGCAATGAGCAGTGAAAATATGCAAAGAAGCAATGAAGAGACAGAATTTATATCAACATTATTGAAATCTTCAATAGAAAAGCATTTTTCTGATTTGTTACTAAATAAAACTAAATTCAAAGTTATAGGTGATACTACTAAATTACCAGACGATGTGAAGGAAGTAATAAAAAAAGCACAGGATGCAACTAAGGACTTCACCGATCTAAAACTATACATTGCTTATAACTATGGAGGACAATGGGATATCCTCAATGCAGTAAAGTCATTAGTAGACAATGATTGTCCTATCACTAACGAAAACTTAAATGATTATTTGTCGACTAGAGACGATTTCCCTGATTTAATTGTTCGAACTGGAGGCTATAAAAGGCTGAGTAACTTTATGCTATGGCAATCATGTTATAGTGAATTAGAGTTTCTAAACATACTATGGCCGGAAATTTCAAAACATCATATCGAGATAATTATCGAGCAATATATGAATACAAAAAGGAATTTCGGTAGAATAGAGTAATGAATGAAATAATCAAAAGAACTCTTACTGCGTTTCTTTTGTTTTCCTTTTTATCACTTCTATATTTTTATGGTAATAATTCTACGTTTATCATCTTTATTTCTATAGTTTCTATTTACTCATTTTATGAGTGGATATCCATTACATCTAAACATATTGTCTTTCTTCCAGTCTTTGTTATCTTAAATTCTATACTCTATTATTTTGATTTTGTTAATACATATTATTTATCAATAATTACATTATTAATCTGGGTAATATTAATATCTTCGATGATTTTATTGAATAATCAATTGAAAATATTTATCAAAAAATATTATATGATTACTGGTATGTTCATTTTTTCATCATTTTTCTTACTCTTAACAAATATGTATCCATATGATGTCGCTCTATCATCAGACAGTCATCTAATTGATAATAAAAATTATTTATTATTTTTTATTATTCTAATTTCTTCTATAGATATTTTTGCATATATTTGTGGTAAAACATTTGGCAAAAATATGATTGTATCATCTATTAGCCCAAACAAGACTCTCGAAGGATATTTAGGTAGTTATTTTTTGACTATTTTATTTTTTATTATTTTCTTTAACACGAATAATCTTGTCTGGAATTATTTAGATCTATTTTATTTAACTATTATTATTCTTTTAGCTTTTTTTGGAGATTTATTTATGAGCTTCATCAAAAGAATGTATGATATAAAAAATACTAGTGATATTTTACCTGGTCATGGTGGAATACTTGATAGACTGGATAGTTATTTCCCTAGTTTGCCTTTATTTTATTTATGGTTAATGATATGAAAACGATTAGCATTTTAGGATCAACAGGATCTATCGGAAAAAGTTCATTAAATGTAATTTCTTCACTTGGCGATTCTTATAAAGTATTTGGATTATCATGTCATAAAAATATAACTCTTTTAGAGGATCAGATTCGCCAATTTAACCCTAAATACGCGGTAATAACGGATCTAAATTCATACGACTTGTTCCAAGAAAAATATGGAAAAGGTTTAGGCAATACAAAGGTTTTATTTGGAGATGATGGCCTAGATTTTATTACTTCTGATAAAAGCGTTGATACTGTTATTGCTGCAATCACAGGATTTTCATGTATTTATCCAGTAATTACTGCAATTAATAATAATAAAACTATCCTTATTGCTAATAAGGAAATATTGGTTTCTGCCGGTAACATGATCATTTCACAACTCAGAAATTCTAAAGCTAAAATATTGCCAATAGATAGTGAGCATAACGCATTATTACAAATAATATTATCCTCAGGTCTTGAGTATAAAATTAATGACGCGGAATACTATAAAGCTAAAATTAAAAATATTATCATAACTGCATCAGGAGGCCCTTTTATAGATTATAATTTAGATGATCTTAAAAGAGTTAGTGCCAGTGATGCTGTTAAACACCCCACATGGAATATGGGTAAAAAAATATCTGTCGATTCATCAACTATGATGAACAAGGGACTAGAAGTCATCGAAGCTAAGATACTGTTTAATCTAGATATAAATAATATTAAAGCAATAATCCATCGTCAAAGTAAGATACATGCATTTGTCGAATTCTTTGATGGAACAGTAATTTCACATATGTCTTGCCCTGATATGAGAATACCCATATCCTATGCTGTTACTTATCCAGAAAGAACATACCGTGATAATAGAGATGATTTCTCGTATGAAAGTTTTTCTTTTGAGGAAGTAGTTTATGATAAATTTCCTTGTTATAGATTAGCGAGGAAGGTTGCTGAAATTGGTAAAAATACTGGATTAATTCTTAATGCTGCAAATGAAATTAGTGTAGAATACTTTCTAGAGGATAAAATATCCTACTTAGATATTCCGAATATTATTGAGGATATTCTTGATTCAAGTGCAGTTGTCAATCATGATACTCTTGATTCAATTATAGAGAATGATAGAGAAATAAGAAGTTTAACTAGGGATTATATCAAAACTAAATATTCGTAATTATGGAATTAATTAATAGCATACTAGGATTTATAATAGCTATAGGAATACTTGTAACCTTCCATGAATATGGTCATTTTATTGTTGCTCGTCTATGCAATGTAAAAGTTCTAAAATTTAGTGTTGGATTTGGTAAAGCAATCTTTAAGTTTCAGTTAGGAAAAAGTACAACAGAATATTCACTCTGCGCAATACCGTTAGGCGGGTATGTTCAAATGCTAGAATCAAAAAATCCAGAGGGCAAAAAAAATGATGTTGACGAAAAGGACTATCACTACTGCTTTGACAAAAAAAATGTTTATCAACGATTTGCCATAGTCGCAGCCGGACCGATATTTAATTTAATTCTAGCAATTATATTTTTCACAATGACCTACATGAATGGTATTGGTGGAATAAAACCAACTATACAATTAGCAGATAATGATGATAAGTATAAAATCATATCTGTTAATAATGAGAAAGTTGAGCGCTGGCAGGACGTGAGGATAGAAATTCTTAATAATGTTATGAATAATAATCAAATTTCATTGTCGCTCACAAATTCACTAAATTCTATTAGAGACTATAAACTTGTTTATGACCCTGCTGTGCTTAACGCGGAAGGAGATATTATCCAAAATATTGGCCTTAATATTGTATATCCTAATCGAGAAGCAATTATAGGAACTGTAAGTAATAAAAGTAATAATTCAAATATGATGATTGGAGATAAAATCTTATATTTTGATAACACGCTAGTAAGCACTTGGGATGATTTTGTAACATTTATTCATTCAAATCCAAATAAGACTGTCAATATTACAGCTCTGAGATCAAACAACACTATCAATTACCCAGTTACAATTTTAAATAAAAATTCAAAAGGCTATCTTGGGGTATCACACAAAGTCGATATGTCAGATTACGTAAATGTGTCATATAGCTTCAGTAATTCAATCTCTAAAGCTATTAGCAGCACAACTGATTACACTTTATTGACATTTAAAATGATTGGCAGACTTATAATGGGAGAAGCAAACGTAAAAAATTTAAGTGGGCCTCTATCTATCGCTCAATTTTCTGGTAAGTCATTAGAAATGGGGCTGTCATATTTTCTATATTTACTCGCGATATTGAGTGTTAGCCTTGGGGTTCTTAATCTTTTGCCCATTCCCATGCTTGATGGTGGACACCTAGTATATTATTCATATGAAATGATAACAGGGAGAGAGTTACCTATGAATATTCAATTAGTCGCACAATTTGCAGGTGTTGCGATACTTGGCTTGATTATGGTGGTTGCATTTTATAATGACTTTGTAAGAATATTTACATGAGTATATTTAGAACTTATCTGCTTTTATTAATTCTACTACCTATATCTTTATCAGCAAATGAGAGACAAATTAATTATATCGTCATTGAAGGCAATACAAGATTATCCTCAGTAGAAATTATTGATTATTCTGGCATTCAAATTGGAAAAATCTATGATCAAGATGATATTGCAGTAGTCATAAAAGATTTATTCTCAACTAATCTGTTTAATAATATTGAAGCAGATATCAGAGATAATACTATATTTATTAATGTAACCGAGCGACCAATCATTTCAAGTATTAATATCGAAGGAAACAAACTATTGGAAAAAGATCAAATAGTGGCTTCTCTAAAGAATATCGGAATATCACAAAGTAAACCCTATAGTAGGAATCTCATCGATAAAGTTAAACAAGAATTAGTAAGACTATACTTTGATAATGGAAGATACTCTTCATCTGTAGAAGTTACTGAAAATGAATTAGAAAACAATATTATTGAACTTTCTTTAAACATTAATGAAGGCAAGGCATCTACAATTAAAGAAATTAAAATATTAGGAAACAAAACATACAGCACAAGATTACTTAAATCGTTAATTAAATCAGGACCGAAGTATTGGTTTGAAGTCTGGTCAGATAAAGACATCTATAACAGTACATTATTAGATCAAGATATTGAAGCTATCAGAGATTACTATCTCAATAGAGGATATGCAAAATTTGAAATCATCTCGAAACAAGTTAATTTGTCGCCAAATAAAGAAGATATATACATTACATTATCTATCAAGGAAGGTAATCTATATAAGTTTGGTAAAATCACTATTTATGGTTTGGATAAATTTGATCCAAATATATTTAACAATATTATTGATTACAACATCAAACCAGGAACTTCTTTTTCTAGATCAAATATAGAAGGTTCAAAGAAGGCCATAGAATTTATTCTTGGTGAGAAAGGCTATGCGTTTCCAACTATCCTTGTAAATGTTGCCTTGCAAGATGATAAAGGTCTTGTTGATATTGACTTTAGAGTAGATCCTAAAAAGAAATCATTTGTACGAAGAATTAATATAAAAGGAAATACTAAAACAAACGATGAAGTTTATAGAAGAGAACTTAGACAGTTTGAATCATCTACATATTCTGAAAGTAAAGTTCAAAGATCTAAGATTAGACTGCAAAGATTAAAATTCGTAAATCAGGTTGATGTTAATAAAACTATTATCGATGAAAATAATGGATATATTGATATTGATTTTTTACTAGATGAAACTCAATCTGGAGAATTTAAATTAGGCGCTGGGTACTCAGATTCAAGTGGTGCTATTTTCAATGTTAAAGTTCAACAAGATAACTTTCTGGGCAAGGGTAACAATGTTATACTTGAACTAGAAAAGAGTTCTTACAAGAAACTTCTACGTTATCGTAACACCGATCCATATTTTACTGAGGATGGAATATCTAAATCTACCTCTGTCGTTCTTAGTGAAACAGACGTTTCAGAGACATCTACTGCTGCATACATATCTGATACCTTTGCATACGGTGTTGATTATAATGTTCCTATATCTGAAGATCGTTCTTACGGGTATGGCGCTGAACTTATATTAACTGAATACACAACTACTGTAGGTTCACCCACTAATGTAACAAATTTTATTAACGAACATGGAGACTCTCATTTTGGTATAATGTTCAAAGCAAACATAGTTGAGGATACTAGGGATAGAACTGTCTATGCTACACAAGGCAAAAGGCAATCGATTACATCAAACTTGTTTATAAAGCCTGACATGGATTACTCATATACTTCTATTAAGTTTAGTGGTGAATATAATACTCCTTATAGACTAAGCTTTCTTAATATGTTCGACTGGGATACAGTGTTTCAAATTAAGCCACAAATTGGTATAGGGACTGGATTGTTTGGAGAATCTAATCTACCTTTTCATGATAAATATTTTGCAGGAGGCGATAGAACTGTAAGAGGCTATGATTCTGGTAGCCTTGGCCCACTAAGAAATAATACGACATGTACTGCGAAGACTTGTGATGCTATTGGAGGAGATTTTTTAGCTGTTCTGCAAAATGATTGGGTTTTTCCACCACCTCCTTTTTTAGGCGAGGATAAAAGACTTTTTAGAGGATCTTTATTCTTAGATATTGGGAATGTATTTGAAGATGTCTCAGATTTTAGTTATAGTGACCTTAGAGGAAGTTACGGCATACAGCTTAACTTTAGAACACCAGTAGGGGCTGTATCAATGGGCTTTGTCGAAACTTTCAAATCTAAAGAAGGTGATGATACAAAACCTATAATATTTTCCCTTGGAGGGGCTTTTTAATGGAAAAAAAAATAATAAGCATACTATTTATATTTTTAATTTTCGTTTCGAATATAAGCTATGCAGAAACTAAAATTGGTGTTGTAAAATTGGATGTACTATTTAAAGAAATACCAATATATAAAGAATCGCAGACAAATCTAAAAAATGAATTTAAACCTAAAGCTGATGAACTAAAGAAAATTGAAACATCATGGAATAAACTTAATGATGAATACTTAAAAAATGAAAGGACAATGTCTAAAGATGAGAGGAAAGCTAAAATTAAAGAAATTAGTAATATTGAAAATAAATTTAGAACCAAACAGCAATCTCTTCAAAAAGAATTACAAGGTAAGCAAAACTCCGAACTACAAAGAATTCGAATTATTGTTGAAAAAGCTATAAACAAATTTGCAGAAGATAATGATTATGACCTTATACTACGAGCAGATGGAACTACTCTATTCGCAAAAAAATATGTTGATATAACTCAAGATATAATAAATATTCTAGATTAAGATGAAACTTAATAAAGCATATAGCTGTGCTGAATTAAGTGTCATACTTGAAGCTAAATGTGAAAAAAATAAAAGCAATATTTTCGATACAATTTCTTCACTTACTAACCCGGCACAAAACTCATTAGGATTTATTTTTCAAGATAAAAGCAGTAATGACTTGTCATTATTTTCAGGCCTAATCGTTAGTAATACTTTTGTTGAAGAGGTAGAAGAATCAGTTACATTATTTAGGGTAGAAAATGTTAAGCATTCATTATCTTTATTACTTAACATGCTCTTTGATTCTTCAGATTATACAATGTCAGAAGATTATAATAACGTCACTATTGGACAAAATGTAAAAATAGGAGAAGGATGTCGCATATACCCAGGGGTTTTTATAAATCACAATTGCTCCATAGGTAATAATGTCATTATTCATCCAAATGTTACTATAGGTTCAGATGGTTTTGGATTGTATAAAATTGATGGACTATGGAAGAAGATCCCTCATGTAGGATCCGTTGTTATTGAAGATGATGTTGAAATAGGTTCAAATACTACAATTGACAGAGGTATGCTAGATAATACAATTTTAAAGAGAAATTGTAAGATAGATAACTTAGTACATATTGCACATAATGTAACAGTTGGAAGTAATACAGCGATTGCTGCCTGCACTGGCATAGCTGGGAGTACTTCTATTGGAGATAATTGCACAATTGGTGGCGGTGTAGGTATAAATGGACATATTACAATCTGTGATAACGTAAATATCCATGGAATGTCCATGATAACAAAGCCTATTACTAAAGAGGGTGACTATGCATCTGCGCTTGCAGCTGATAGTGTTCGTAATTGGAGACGAAATCAAGTAATATTCAGAAATCTTTATAAAAAAAAATAGGTAATACACATGAACATACAAAATTATTTACCACACCGCTATCCTTTTTTACTCATAGACAAAGTGATTGACATCAAAAAAAATGAATCTATTATTGCTCAAAAAAATGTAAGTTATAATGAGCCATTTTTTCAAGGGCATTTTCCTGATTATCCTGTTTTTCCTGGAGTATTACTTCTAGAGGCAATGGCACAAGCTACAGCCATTCTTGATATTGAAAGTAATGATCGTGATATGTCAAAACAGTTGTACTACTTTGTAGGTATAGATAAAGCAAGATTTAAAAAACAAGTAGTTCCTGGGGATATTATTATAATTAATGCTAAGCTCAATCAAAGTAAAAGTGATATTCATAAGTTTTCTTCAGAATGTCATGTAAATGATGAAGTTGTTTGTACATCTGAATTAATAGGTGCAATTCGATCAAAAAATGATAGACAGTAAATCTTTAATTCATGAATCAGCGTCTATTGCTGATAATGTAAAGATAGGCGCATATTCTATTATAGATAAAAATGTATCGATAGGTGAAGGTACAGTAATAAAAGAGCATGCCGTAATTAGAGAAAATACTACCATCGGTAAAAATAATATTATCTACCAATTTGCAACTATTGGTGAAGAACCTCAAGATCTTAAATTTCGTGATGAGCATACTACATGCATTATAGGTGATAATAATATCATACGTGAATACAGCAGCATTCATAGAGGAACTAAAGATGGTATTTCGTATACTAAAATAGGTGACAATAATTTGTTAATGGCATATACACATGTTGCACATGATTGCATTATTGAAAATGATTGCATCTTGTCAAATGCAGCTAGCTTAGCAGGGCATGTAAAATTAGAATCTAATGTTTCTCTTGGAGGATTTACTCTCGTACATCAGTTTTGCCACATTGGCAATCATGCCTTCTCGGGACTTGGTACTGTAATATCACAAGATGTTACACCGTATACCTTAATAGCAGGCAATCATGCCAAAGCTTATAAGATTAATTCCGAGGGTTTAAGGCGAAAAAACTTCGATGATAAATCCATAAGAGATTTAGAAAAATGTTTTAAAATTTTTATAAAATCTACTAAACCTCTTAATGAAAGATTATCTTTATTCAAAGGGCTTAATATTACCTGTAACCATGCAAATAGTTTTGTTGACTTTATAGTAAATAGCAAAAGAGGTATTACTAGATAGAATTTAACATGTTTTCAGCTATCTTACTTAGCTTTTCTGAAGACTGTATTGATAATTTGCTTCTTATTAATTTATATTTATCAATAATAGAATTTCTATATAATTCATCTTGATCAATCTTATTCAATTCAACCATGACATCAACTTGATCAGAATACGAAGGCTGAATGAATTCTTTCACAATTGGTTGAGAGCCAATGCTATTACCTAAGATAAGATTTACTAGTCCTATATATTTTACATTGACCAAGCTTTTCATGATCAGATATGAGAAATATGAAAGTTTATACATAATTATCATCGGAATTTCTAACATTGCTAGTTCAAGTGTAATTGTTCCCGATGCACACAGTGCCTTTTTACAATCATTAACTTTGTTTAAATCTTTTCCTGACACAAGATGTGCATGATATTCATAAGGTAATAAATTCTCAATGATTACTCTTGATGATTCATTGGCATAAAAAATCTTTATATTTTCTTTTTTATTTTTTTGAATGCAATCTATCATCAGATGGAGATTATTCTTTATTTCTGATTCCCTGCTTCCAGGGAATATACCTAAATCTATATTCCTTTGGCTATAGTCCTTAATTGAGTTCATTAAATCTGATCTTTTGCTGAGTGGATGTCCAACATATGTTATGTTGTTTGTATACTTTTTGAAGTAAACTTCTTCAAAAGGAAATATAACAGCTAAATGATCTATACATTTAATAAAAGTTTTAGCTCTTTTCTCTCTCCATGCCCATACTTGAGGTGCTATATAAAAGAGAACAGGTATTCCTAGGCTTCTAGCAAATTTAGCAATCTTCAAATTAAATTCTATATAATCTACTAGTATGATTAAATCAGGTTTATTTTTTTTTATATAACTTTTCGCTATTTTGAGGGCACGTAGTATTTCTTTGTATTTAGTAATTACTTCGATTATACCGACCACTGATATTTCTTCTGTATTATATATTATTTTGGTATTTGTCTTTTCTATTTCAGTTTGTCCAAAGGCATCAAAAAGAATATTAGGATTCATGCTGGAATGTTCTTTAATATAGTCAGCCGCATGATGATCACCAGATGGTTCACCAGCAATTATAAATATTCGTTTTTGATTATTCATAATTATTTAAAACTTCACTTATCTTTATTGCATATTTAATCGGTAATTCTGGATAGATAGGTATTGATAGACATTCTTTGGATACCTTTTCAACCATAGGTAATGACTCATATTTGTTGTTTCTATAAGCATTATATTTATAGATAGGCATAGAATAATATATTCCATATGGTATATTATTTTTCTTTAAATGTAATTCGAGCTTTCTTCTATTCTTTACCCTTAGCGTAAACTGATTGAAAGTATGAACTGACTTCTTATAAGTAAAAGGTAATCTTAGCTTATCATTGTTAATTGTTTCAAAATATATCTTTGCGATTTTTTTTCTTTTCTTTATGAAGGACTCTAAATAATTTAATTTAATATTAAGAATTGCAGCTTGTATTTCATCCAGTCTACTATTGTAACCAATTAAGTCATGCTGATTTCGTCTTATACCACCATGTGTCCTTAGTTTTTTAAGGATGTCATAATTTTTCTTAGATTTAACTACAACTAAACCTCCATCACCGAAGCATCCTAGATTTTTTGTTGGAAAGAAACTGTAACATCCCATATCACCATATGTACCAGTCTGTTTATTATTATAGACTGCACCAAACGATTGCGCACAGTCTTCAATATGTTTAATATTATGTTCTTTTGTAATCTTATTAATATTATCTAATTCACATGCTTGCCCAAATAAATTAACTGATAGAACGGCTTTGGTTTTCTTATTAATTAGTTTAGTAATATGTTTAGGGTTTATATTAAATGTATGTGGGTTTATATCAGCGAAGACTGGTTTTGCACCAACTAAGGATATTGATTCAGCAGTCGCAAAATAACTAAAGGGAGTCGTAATTATCTCATCACCTGTTTGAACTCCTAGCGCTCTCATTGATAAAACAAGCGCATCAGTACCTGAATTACAACTTAGTGCATATTTTCCATTTAAATATTTTTTTGTTTTTTCTTCAAATAGTGCAACATTTTCTCCTAATATATAGTTTCCAGACGAAAGTATATTTATTACTTTTTTATCAATAACTTTTCCAAATCGTTTGTATTGTTCTTTTAGATCAAATATTTTTATCATCCACTAAAACCCCTTTGATATTTTTTTTGCTACAATAAGAGCTTCTAACCCAGAGTTTCCTGTTGTCATTGATTTCTCTTTTCCTAGACACGTGTTTATAAAATTATTTATTTCATCATTTAGTGTATCTGTTTTTTTAAAATTAAAATTTTTTATTTTAAAGTTATTTTCTTTATCTTTATATATTTTTTTCAATTCATTATTTATAAAATCAATAGAATAATATGAATTATCAGAGAAGATCCTCATTTTTCTTTCATTTTTTCTACTTATTCTACTTGCCGTTAGATTAGCTACAATATTATCTTTAAATTTAATTCGTACATTCGCAATATCAGTTAAGTTGGTTAAAATCTTTTTTCCTGAGACTTCTATGTTTTCAATTTTTTTATTGACTAATGAAAGCACTATATCTATATCATGAATCATTAAATCCAGAACAACATCTACATCATTTGCTCTAGGATTAAATTGACATAACCTGTGTACTTCTATGAACTGAGGTTTACAGTTATTTCCTCTCAATTTACGTATCGCAGGGTTGAATTGCTCTAGATGACCTATCTGTAATACACATTTATTTTTTTTTGCAATTGTATTTAACTTTTTTGCTTGTGCAACAGTCTCTGTCATTGGTTTTTCTAACAACACATGTATCTTATTATCAAGAAAATATTTTGCTAGCTTGTAATGAGTTATAGTTGGTGTAACGATGGATACTGCATCTACTTTATCGATGATATCTTGATATTTTTCAAACATCATTACATTTTTTTCTTTTACGACAGAGTAATTCTTTGTGTCTGTATCTACAACAGATGTAAGATTTACTAGTTTGTTAGCTTTATACTTCTGATAATGAAATTTACCAAGATACCCTAAGCCTATGACTCCAATTCTAATTTTATTGTTTATCATATGTTAATTATACATCTTGGTTGGTAGAATGGTTATTATATACCATTATAGTGAAATCAAGAAAAATAATAGCAGGAGTAGATGAGGTTGGCAGAGGTAGTTTAGTAGGCTCTGTCTTTTCTGCTGCAGTTATCTTTGAACCATCGATTTATATTGAAAACCTAGTAGATTCAAAAAAACTTACTAAAAAAAATAGGATAAAATTATCTAATATTATTATTACTAATTCACTAAGCGTTTCGATTGGGGTGGCAACAAAGGATGAGATAGATGATATAAATATTCATCATGCGTCGCTTCTGTCCATGAAAAGAGCTGTAGAAAATCTTAGTATAACACCTGATAAAGTATATTTTGATGGTCTCTATGTTCCTGACTTAAACATAGAATCTCATGCTATAGTAAGAGGTGACAGCAAGATAAGAGAAATATCAGCTGCATCAATTATAGCGAAAGTAGCAAGAGATAATGAAATGACCCATCTAAATAAGATATTTTCAATCTATGACTTTATTAAGAATAAGGGTTATGGTACGCCTCGTCATTTAGAAGCAATATCATTTTTTGGAAAAACAATTCATCATCGTGAGTCATTTCTCAAATTATAATGAGTAATTTTACACACTTACATTTACATACATGTTACTCCTTAAGTAGTGGAACAATTAGAATTGATGATCTGATAAATATTGCAAAGAAAAATAAATTAAAATCTTTAGCACTTACAGATCATTTGAATATATTTGGCGCGGTCAAGTTTTACAATAAATGTATAGAAGCAAAAATAAAACCTATTCTTGGCTGTGAAATTCCCATTATATATAAAAATAATATGCCAATAGGTAACATAGTTTTACTTTGTATGAATATCGACGGATATTATAATCTTAATAAGATACTTTCTTTTATACATACATCAAGGTCAAGTTCCCTTGGAGCTAATATTGATCTTTTAGATAATTATAAATCTAATTTAATCTGCCTATCAGGAGGTAGAAATGGCATCTGTGGTCTTAATTCATTAACAAAGTCAGTATCAGATTCAGAAGATATCATAAAAGATATATCACAATTATTTTTGGATAAGTTTTACGTTGAGATTGACAAGACAGAACGTCAAAATGAAGATTTATATATTAATAAATCTTTATTAATTGCGTCAAAATTAAATCTTCCAGTAGTTGCAACTAATGATGTTTTATTTATTTCTGATTCTGACTACGAAGCTAATGAAGTTAAAGTAGCAATTAATCAAAAAACTAAACTTGATGATAGAATCAATCAAAACGATTATTCTCCAAATCAGTTTTTTAAAACAGAACAAGAAATGATTTCTTTATTTCCTAACTATCCGACATCAATTCAAAATATATCTGAAATTGTCAAAATGTGTAACACTAAACTTCCTGCTTTTAAATATCATTTACCTAAGTTCTCTAATCCATCAGAAAAGGATGATGTTACATATTTCAATGATTTATGTATAGATGGTTTAAATGAATATTTGGTAACCAAAAATTTAGATGAAGAAGTATATAAAAAAAGGCTTATTAGAGAAATTGATGTTATTCAATCAATGGGATTTGCAAGTTATTTCTTAATTGTTCAAGAATTTATTTTATGGGCAAAGAACAATGATGTTCCTGTTGGACCCGGAAGAGGATCAGGGGCAGGCTCATTAGTAGCCTTTGTTTTAGGAATTACAAATATTGATCCTATTAAATATAATCTTCTCTTTGAAAGATTCTTAAATCCTGAACGTATATCTATGCCAGATTTTGATATTGATTTTTGTATGAATAAAAGGCAAAAAGTAATAGATCACATTATATCGACATATGGTCAAGACAAGGTATCTCAAATTATCACCTACAGTACATTGTCAGCAAGAGCAGTAATTAGAGATGTTGGACGAGTTCTTGATTTCTCATATGGCTTTGTTGATTATATTGCTAAGCTAGTTCCTTTTTCTCTTGGTATTAAGATTGATGAAGCTTTAAAGGCAAGTAAAGAACTAGCAAAAGAGTACAAAACCAAAGAGGATGTAAGAACTATAATTGATCTTGCTAAGAAAATTGAAGGTCTACCCAGAGGTGTGGGCACTCACGCGGCTGGTATTGTTATATCTCCCTCAAATATTACAGATTTTATGCCTGTATATTCTCTTGAAGATAAAGATGAACTTATCACTCAGTTTGACAAAGATGATATTGAATCAATTGGCTTAGTCAAATTTGATATTCTAGGCCTAACAACATTAACTATTATTGATGAAGCAATAAAATTAATAATAAATAAAAATAAAAAATTTGATTTAAATTTAATACCACTTGATGATATTAAGGTATTTAATCTCTTACAAAAAAAAATGACCACAGGAATATTCCAATTAGAATCGTTAGGTATGAAAAAATATATGGCTCAACTTAAGCCAGATAAGTTTGAAGATATAGTTGCTCTTGTTGCCCTTTACAGACCAGGACCCTTAGGCACGAACATGGTTGATGATTTTATTGCTAATAAACATGGCCAAGATATTAAATATGAACATCCCCTTTTAGAGAGCATTCTTTCTGAGACCAATGGATTAATTCTTTATCAAGAACAAGTAATGGAGATAGCAAGATCACTCGGAAACTATTCTTTAGGTGATGCGGATTTACTAAGAAGAGCTATGGGAAAGAAAAAGCAGAAAGAGATGGAGACTCATAGATCTAGATTTGCATCTGGTTGCAAAGAAAACAACATAAACCAGACAATTTCAAAATCTATTTTTGACAAAATGGAAAAGTTTGCTGGTTATGGCTTTAATAAATCTCATTCTGTTGCATATGCAATGCTATCTTATCAGACAGCATACCTAAAGGCATACTACACAACTGAATTTTTTTCAGCAGCATTATCCTCTGATATGGATAACACTAGTAAGATTATCAACTTACTTGCTGCTTGTAAGCAAATGAATGTAAAAGTAAACCTCCCAGAGATTAATAATTCTAATTACAAGTTCTTGCCATTAGAGGAGGGTGTTATAAATTATGGATTTGGAGCTATAAAAGGTGTAGGAGAAACAGCAGCACATCATATAGAAGAGATTAGAATTAATAAAGGTAAGTTTAATTGTATTGAAGATTTCTGCTCAAAAGTTAACTTAACAATAGTAAATTCAGGAACAATTGAATCTTTAGTATGCTCAGGATGTTTTGATAATATTAGCAAAAAAACAAGATTAGAAAATCTTAAATCTCTTAATAATTATATATCTCAAGGACATAAAAAACAGATTGATAAAGCTTCGGGACAAAGCGAACTATTTTCAGAAAATCCTGATATTGTTTCTCTAGATAAACCTTTTGATATGGGAAGATCATACAAACCAACAAATGAAGAATTAATCAAAGAGCGTAAGGTATTGGGATGTTACTTATCGAATCATCCAATAAATATATATAAAAAAGAGCTTTCTGAAATGAAACTCAAATCTCTCATGGAAATTAATAATGCAATATTGAATTCATCAAATTCTAAATTTAATTCGATAATATCTGGTGTTATAATCGATTCAAGATCACAGAAGATTTCCAAAAATAAATTTATAACCATCTATAAAGTAGACGATGGTTCTCAACAAATAAATATTTCATTCTATGAAGATAAATATCTTAAATACAAGGATTCACTTCAAGAAGACCGTATACTTTTTTTTAGTGGTGAAATATATATCGATGATTATGATTCTCAATTAAGTATGAGAGCTGAAAAGCTTTATACTCTCATTGAAGCACGAGAAAAATATTCTAAACATCTTAGTATAGTTCTATCATCTGAACTAATCTCAAAAGAAAAAATACATGATATAAAAAATATTATTGATAAGTATGATTCTGGAAAGACTAGAGTCATGCTTTCATACAAAACAAGAGATTTTATCGCTCCTATTAATTCAGATAAAGAAATTTACGTAAAGATTACTGATAGTTTAATATCTGACATAAAATCAATCACTGGTGATGATAGTGTCAGCATTAAATACCAATAGTATTTTTGTGTAATTTTCATATAATATATTGATGTCAGAATATAATCCTAACTATCTAGATTTCGAGCAACCATTGCTTGATATTGAGAATAAAATAACAGCCATTAAAACTAGTGCAAGCGCATCTCAAAAAGATTTAAAAAAAATTGATAATCTTAAAATGGATTTAGATAAAAATATTTCTAAAATATTTTCTTCTTTATCTGATTGGCAAATCTCTCAAATTGCTCGACATCCATTAAGACCATATACTCTGGATTATATAGAAAATATGTTTTCTAGTTTTACTGAAATACATGGTGACAGAATGTTTGGAGATGACAAAGCTATAATATGTGGCTTTGCAAAGCTTGATGATAAGCCATTTATGTTAATTGGACATCAAAAAGGAAGAGATTCAAAAGAAAAGGTTTTTAGAAACTTTGGAATGCCTAAACCTGAGGGTTATCGAAAAGCACTGAGAGCAATGAAATTAGCAGAAAAATTTAATATACCAATTCTAACATTTATAGATACACCAGGTGCTTACCCAGGCATTGACGCTGAATCTAGAAATCAAAGTATAGCAATTGCAGATAATTTATACGAAATGTCAAAACTAAAATGTCCAATTATCTCTGTGGTAATCGGGGAGGGAGGCTCAGGTGGAGCTCTAGCAATTGGAGTTTCAGATAGGCTTGCGATGCTTCAGTACAGTATCTACTCTGTAATCAGCCCCGAAGGTTGTGCATCGATATTATGGAAAGATGCATCCAAAGCTAGTATAGCTGCAGAAGCGTTATCAATTACATCTGATAAACTCCTTAATCATGAATTGATTGATAGAATTATCCCAGAACCATTAGGTGCTGCACACAGAAATTACAATGCTATGTATTCTTCATTAAAGTCTAATATTTTGGATATGCTAAATGAAGTTAATGAAACCTCCCAAGCTGAACTTTTAAAAAATAGAAATACTAAATTGATGTCATATGGACAATTTGAATCTTAGCCTTCTTAAGGAGAATTTCAAAAAAACTCTTCAAAAGACAAATAAAACGAATTTCCTTTTAGCAGTAAGTGGCGGGGTAGATTCAATGCTGCTGCTAAAAATAGCAACATTAATTAAAAATGATGAAAGCTTTAATTTTAGAGCAATCCATATCAATCATAATTATTCATCTAACGCAAAGGAAATGGAAAAGCATTGTTCTGATATGTGTCATGAATATAGTATTAATCTTACTATAAAAAACATTAATTTATTATTACAAAAAAACATTGAAGAACAATATCGAAATAAAAGATATAAAATCTTTTTCAATGATATGTCTAAAGATGAAGTTTTAGTTCTTGCTCATCATGAAGATGATCAATTTGAAACATTTTTATACAGACTTTTTAGGGGAGCATCACCCAGAGGACTCTCTTCTATTAAAGAAATATCCGTCAGAGAAAATAAGATCCTATGTAGGCCCTTCTTGCAAGTGTCTAAAAAAACTATCATAGAACTATCAAAAAATTTTAAATTGAAATTTATTAATGATGATTCTAATAATGACTTATCATACGATCGTAATTATATTCGTAGTAAAGTTGTACCTTCTATTAATAAGAGATGGAAAAATATTCATAAGGTAATGAATCATAATATCGAACTGCAAAATAATTATTCGCTTATTGTTAGTGATTATTGTAAAAAGCTTTATACGTCTATTGTTAATAAATACGAGCTGGAAATACAAAAACTCCTAAGTTATCCAGATTATCTACATAGTACCTTTTTAAGATATTGGATTAATAAGGAAGTTAATTATAATCTTTCTAAAAATGAAATTCATAGTTTGCTATCTATTATTAATGGGGGAAATAATGATTACCCAACATATATACTCAAAAATAAAATATCGATTATTAGATATAATGATTACTTGTATATTGTAAAAGATGAAATTAATAAAGCTACTAGCAACAAAGTATGGGACATGAGTAGCGATATTAGTTTTGGAAACTATCAAATTAAATTAAATAGGCTAAAAAAAGAGGGTGTATATGATAATTTATCATTAAAAGCACCAATCACCCTGAAGAAAGTGAATGGTAATGAGAAAATTATGCTGAACAACACTCACCATCAAGATCTAAAGAAAATCTTTCAAAATAGATCTATACCGCTATGGGAAAGAGAGAAATTTATTCTTCTTTATTCGCATAACGAACTATTATTAGCTTATAGCGATAAAGAGATGTTTATATCCTCAGAATTAAGATAAATATATATCTTTTGTTAGTAATACATTATAATTTATAAATCTGAATGGCTAGATATATTTTTATTACAGGTGGTGTTGTATCATCCCTTGGAAAAGGTATAGCAGCCGCCTCCCTTGCTTCTTTATTTAAACTAAGAGGATACAAGGTTTCACTTCAGAAATTGGATCCTTATATTAATCTAGATCCAGGCACCATGAGTCCCTTCCAGCACGGTGAAGTATATGTCACAGACGATGGAGCTGAAACAGATTTAGACTTAGGCCATTATGAGCGTTTCGTTGGTATTAGAATGAGCCAGAACTCAAATGTTACGGCAGGTAGAGTTTATTCAAACGTAATTAAAAAAGAGAGACAAGGTAAATATTTAGGAAGTACTGTTCAGGTAATACCTCATGTTACTGATGAAATTAAGCGTCTTATAAAAAAAGGATCGAATGGAGCCGATATATCATTCGTGGAAGTTGGAGGAACAGTTGGTGATATTGAGTCATTACCTTTTCTAGAAGCCATAAGACAACTTAATATGGAAATGAATGAGAGCCATACATTATTTATACATTTAACTCTTTTACCTAAAGTAGATGTTACTAATGAGATTAAAACTAAGCCAACACAGCATTCAGTAAAAGAATTAAGGTCTATTGGTATTCAGCCTGATGTTTTATTATGCAGAGCAAAAGATACTATAGATGATAATATAAAAAACAAAATATCTTTATTTACTAATGTAGACAAAAAAGCTGTCTTTTCAGCACAAGATGCTAAGTCTATTTATGAAATTCCAATATATTATAAGAATCAAAATATCGATGAATATATTCTTAAAAAACTTAAAGTTCCTCATAAAAAATCAGTTATCAAACCATGGGTTACATTCACGAATAAACTAAAAAAATGTAGCAGAAAAGTTAAAATCGGCATGATTGGTAAATATGTTGATCTTGCTGATTCATATAAATCTTTGAACGAATCACTGCTCCATGCTTCTGTTTATAATAATAATTCTTTGGAAATAGATTTTATTGACTCAGAAGATATTGCAAGAAGAAATATTAAAAGACTAAAAAATCTCCAAGGTATTGTTGTTCCAGGAGGGTTTGGAAACCGTGGAGTTGAAGGCAAAATACTTACTGCTAATTTTGCCCGAGTAAATCATATACCTTACTTTGGAATATGTCTTGGTATGCAGATATCGGTTATTGAATTTGCTAGAAATATTCTAGGTCTCAAAAATGCAAATAGTACAGAATTTGACTTGAAAACACCATTCCCCGTTATTTCACTTGTTACAGAATGGGATGATTATAAAAAAGGAAGGCTCCAAGGTTCTATACATCAATTGGGTGGCACCATGCGTTTGGGAGCACAATCATGCACATTAGTAAAAAAATCATTAGCTCATTCACTTTATAAGAAAAATACCATTTCTGAAAGACACCGGCATAGATATGAGGTTAATAATAAATTTGTAGATGCATTTAATGATACAGACCTGGTATTCTCTGGTTACTCTGGAGACAAAGATCTTATGGAAATGCTGGAAATTAAACATCATCCTTGGTATCTAGCAAGTCAGTTTCATCCTGAATTTACTTCATCTCCATTGAAAGGACACCCTTTATTTAATAGCTTTATAAAGACTGCATATGAAACAAAATAAAATAAATCTGGTATCGAAAGACTATTTAACCCTAATTTCTGGACCATGCGCGATTGAATCTGAAAAAATGGCACTTGATACAGCTGAATTTTTAAAAACAATAACTAATAAGCTTGGTATTAACTTTATATATAAATCATCTTTTGATAAGGCTAATCGTTCGTCCGTTAATTCAAAAAGAGGTGTTGGAATCGATATGGGATTAAAAATACTCGAAAAAGTAAAAAATGATTTAGATGTCCCTGTACTAACTGATGTTCACGAATATACTCCCTTTGATGAAGTTGCTGATGTAGTAGACGTCTTGCAAACTCCAGCATTCTTATGTAGACAGACTGATTTTATATTAAAAGTTTGTTCCACTAATAAACCTGTAAATATTAAGAAAGGCCAATTTACTTCACCTGAAGAAATGAAATCTGTTTTAGAGAAAGCATATTCCACGAGCAATAAAAATATATATTTATGTGAAAGAGGTTATATGTTCGGGTATAATAATCTAGTTTCAGATATGAGATCTTTAGTCATCATGAAAGAGAATGGCTGTCCTATTGTATATGACGCTTCTCACTCTGTTCAAAAGCCAGGCGCAAATAATGGAGTCTCAAGTGGAGATAGTAAATTTATTTCTCCTTTAGCGAAGGCAGCGGTAGCAATAGGTATTGATGCGTTATTTATTGAGTCACACCCGAACCCATCAAAAGCTATAAGTGATGGAGATAACTCATTGAATATCAATGATCTAGAAAAACTTTTAAAAGAAATAATCGATATAGATAAGACCATAAGGAAGGGAGTTTAAGAAGATACATGTTAAAGATAAAAAAGATATTAGGGAGACAGATTATAGATTCGCGTGGCAATCCTACATGTGAAGCTGACATAGTTCTCGACGACGGAACATTAGGTAGAGGCGCCGTCCCATCTGGCGCATCAACTGGTAAACTTGAAGCTTTAGAACTTAGAGATAATGATCCAAGTACTTATCTAGGTAAATCCGTGAATAATGCAATTGATAATATAAATAATGTGATTTCTAGCAAAATAAATTTCGATACGGAATATGATCAATCATCATTTGATAACTTCCTAATAGATTTTGATGGTACTCATAATAAGGAAAGGCTTGGGGCAAATGCCATACTTGCATTAAGTATTGCATTCGCAAATGCTAAAGCAAATAAACTAAATATCCCATTATATCAATCACTTACAGAAGAATCATCATATACTCTACCAATACCAATGATGAATATTATCAATGGTGGTGCTCATGCGAATAACAAATTAGACTTTCAAGAATTTATGATACTACCTATAGGTTTTGATAAAATTACCGAATCTATAAGAGCCGGTGCTGAAATATTTCATACACTTAAAGATGCTTTAAATAAATTAAATATGCCTACTTCTGTTGGTGACGAAGGAGGGTTTGCGCCAAATCTTAATAGTAATTCAGAAGCAATTGATATAATTTTAGATTCTATCTCAAAAGCTGGATACCATCCTGGGAAAGACGTCTACCTTGCTTTGGATGTTGCAAGTAGCGAATTCTATGATAATGATTCTTATTCTCTTGACTCAGAAAATCTCAAGCTAACTAGTGATGAATTTATTAATTACTTAGTTAAACTAAGGAATGATTATCCAATTATATCAATTGAGGATGGCCTTGCCGAGGATGATTGGCTAGGCTGGGAAAAGCTTACTAAAGAACTAGGCTCGAATACGCAGTTAGTAGGTGATGACTTGTTTGTAACTAATCCTAAAATTTTTAATAAAGGGATTCAAAAGAATATAGCTAATTCTATACTCATTAAACTTAATCAAATAGGTACAATTACAGAAACATTGGAAGCCATAAAATTGGCCAAAGATAATAATTATAATTACATCATATCTCACAGGTCAGGTGAAACTGAGGATGTTACAATTGCAGATCTAGCAGTTGCTACATCATCTGGATTAATTAAAACTGGCTCTATGTCAAGATCTGATAGGGTCGCAAAGTACAATCAGTTAATTAGAATTGAGGAAAATATTGTTGAACATGTAGTAAATAACAAATTGGATAAATATCTCAACTAGATGAAAAAACTTTTATTTGTACTTGGTATATTGGTATTAGGAAACTTGCAGTATTCAATAATATTTAAAAATAACAATAT
>JBJKYD010000001.1:0-48250 GCA_045561295.1 Gammaproteobacteria bacterium | reverse complement strand
TCCAACTGGAACATACATAAATTTGTCGGAAATCGATAACTTTCTCCAGTCAGTATCTAAAAATATCTCTGTAATTATTGATGAAGCTTATTATGAGTACTTAAACCCAAAGGTCAATAAAACTGCAGTCAGTCTAATTAATAAATATAAAAATTTATATGTGACGAGATCATTTTCTAAAATATATGGTTTAGCGTCCTTGAGAGTCGGGTATGGCATATCGTCACAAGATAATATATCTAAATTAAAAAGTTATAAACAACCATTCAACAGTAATTTATTTGCCAAAAAGCTGCACTACTAGCCTTAAAAGATTTTACGTTTACGCGGGAAAGCAAAGAGAACAATGACATTGCTAGGACTAAACTTACCAATCTATTTAATAGGTTATCTATTGATTATTTGGGGACATACTGTAATTTTATTACCTTTAGAGCTGGCAAACAATCAAAACAATTATTTGAATATCTACTTAAAAAAGGAGTGATAGTTCGACCTTTAGCTAATTACGGACTCACAGATTATCTCCGTGTTTCACTTGGAACTCCCCATGATAATAATATTTTTATTAAACATATGAAGTTGTTTTATAGTGATAAAATATAATAATATATTTATTGTAGGCCTTGGCATGATGGGAGCTTCATTATGCAAGTCAATTAAAAAAAATAAAATAACAAAAAAAATAACTGGTTACGATACTAACCTCAAATCTCTAGATTATGCTTTAAAAAATAAAATAGTAGACTCCGCTATTTCTAAAATTAGTGATATTGACCACCCTGATTTAATTATTTTATGCACACCTATAAGTTCGTATGCAGAACTCACTTTGAAGTTAAGTAAGATAATAACAAAAAAATCTATACTTACAGATATTGGAAGCTCTAAGGGTAATATGCATAATAATATTTATAAAATATTATCAAAAACCAAAATAAGCTATTTAAGCTCTCATCCGATGGTAGGATCTGAAAAATCTGGTATCCGAAATAATCAATCAGATATGTATAAAGATAAAATTATTTTTTTAATAGACAAACTTAAATGTAGTAATTCAACCTATAAATCATTAAATAACTTTTGGAAATCATTAGGATCATTTACATATAATTTAACAAAGAATCAACATGATTCTTTAATGTCTCAGACCAGTCATATTTCACACTTAATGTCTTATATCTTTATGCAGTCGTTACCCCAATCAATCATAAATAATAATTTATCATTGCTTCTTGGAGGCGGTATAAAAGAGCACGTTAGACTTAGCAAAAGTGACCCTAAGATGTGGACAGATATTTTTATAAATAATAAATCTAATCTAATAAAATCAATCAATCGTATTGAAAAAAATATTTCAAATCTAAAAAAAATAATATCAGAATCAGATGCAAATAAAATAAAACGTCTTTTAAGCAAAATACAATCAAAAACAAAATGAGTTCTTCGAATAATCTGATTGTTAACAAATCTAAGCCATTCTTTGGTAAGATAATTATTCCCGGTGATAAATCTATTTCACACAGAAGCGTAATTCTAGGTTCCATAGCTAAGGGTAAACTTACGATAACTAATTTTCTTAAATCTGATGACTGTCTTAAAACGATTTCTGCTATGAGAAGTCTGGGCGCTAAAATTACAGATTATAATGAACAAATTATGATAGAAGGAATAGGTCTTAATAATTTCAAAAAGCCAAATAATACTATAAATGCTGGGAATTCTGGGACTCTTATTCGACTACTAGCTGGTATTCTCTCTGTCCAAAACTTCAGTTCAACTATTACTGGAGATAAATCACTCAATACAAGGCCAATGAGGAGAATTATAAATCCTTTAGTTGCGCACGGAGCAACGATAGATTCTAATAATTTTATGGCACCTTTAAAAATTACAGGTAATACTAAACTTTCACCTATAAATTATAAACAAGATGTAGCAAGTGCTCAGGTAAAATCATGCTTGATGCTAGCTGCATTATTCATAAAGGGAGAATCAAAATTTTATGAAAATATTGTAACACGTAATCATACTGAAAACTTACTTGAGCATTTAGGCTATGATATTGATAAATTTGAACATGAAATTAGATTTAAGGGTTGTCAAAATCTTTTAGCTAAAGACATAAATATTGGCTCTGATATTTCATCTGCCGCTTTTTTTATTGTTGCTACACTAATATTAAAGAATTCTGAAATTACAATTCCTAATGTAAATATAAATAAGTACAGAACCGGAATTATTACTGTTCTAAAAAAAATGGGTGCAAACATAACTATAACTAATATACGCCTTGATTCAAATGAAGAAATAGGAGATCTAATAATTAAATCAAGTCAACTTAAACCCTTAAATATAGATGGAGAAATAATATCTACATTAATAGACGAGCTGCCTATATTATTTATTGCATGTGCTGTTTCATCAGGAGTTTCAAAAATATCTGGTATAGAAGAATTACGATATAAAGAGAGTGATAGGATTAAATCTATGGAAGAGGGATTAATTGCAATTGGCATTAAAGTTACATCAAAAATTGATTCAATCGAAATAAATGGTGGAGAGATATTGGGTGGTAAGATAAATAGTTATGGAGATCATCGTATTGCTATGGCATTTGCTATAGCTGCTCTAGTCTCAAAAAAATCTATTACTATTATTGATACCAAAAATATCTCAACATCATTTCCAAACTTCATTGATTTAATGAGACAACAAGGAGCTGATATCTATGAACTCTAATCCTACTTGTATAATCACTATTGACGGCACTAGTAGCTCAGGGAAATCTACAATTTCAAGATTACTTGCAAAAAAGTTAAACTTTAAATTATTAGATAGTGGAAAATTATATAGGTCAGCAGGTTACATTGCATGTGATATATATGATTCAATTGATATGGTCGAAGACTATCCTGGATTAGTATCCAAAATTTCATTAAAACCAAATATTAACTCTCATGAGTATGAAGTCTATTATAAAAACAAAATAATTGACTCTTTTCTTTATGATGAAAATATTGGTTTAGCTGCATCAATAGTCTCAAAAATTCCTCAAGTAAGAGAGAGTATGTACAATCTTCAACATTCATGCATTCAAGGCAATGGGTTAATTGCTAACGGTCGAGATATGGGCACGGAAGTATTTAAAGATGCACAATTAAAAATATATATTACAGCTGAAATTGATATAAGAGCCAAAAGAAGATATGAAGAACTTATAGATAAAGGTGATGATGTTCATTATCAGGATATTTATGATTCTCTTAAGAAAAGAGATGATAGTGACATAAATAGAGACATATCACCCCTTAAAATAGCTAAAGGTGCACATATATTAGATACTTCTCATCTAAAACCGGATGCAATTGTTGATAAAATATTAAATTTGTATACTATAACAAACAATTAATTGAATATAATATATGACCACAACATCAGAATTTGAACAACTGCTAGAATCAAATATCTCACAATTGAATATGACAGTTGGTGAAATCATCCCTGCAACAGTTATTGATATAAAAAATGACTTCGTTATCACAAATGCAGGTCTCAAATCTGAAGGTATAATTCCTAAAAGTCAGTTCATCAATTCAAATGGAGAACTCGAAGTTGCCATTGGGGATGTAGTTGAAGTTACTCTTGATTTAGTTGAAGACGGATACGGAGAAACAATCCTCTCTAGAGATAAGGCTAAACGTAAAAAAGTTTGGTCGACATTAGAAGGATTATTAAAAAATCAAGAAATTGTCCCAGGTAAAGTTTGCGGTAAGGTTAAAGGAGGGTTCACTGTTGAGCTAATGGATGTAAAAGCATTTCTTCCCGGATCACTAGTTGATGTAAGACCAACCAAAGAAACTGATTATCTAGAGGGTAAAACATTAGATTTCAAAATTATCAAAATGGACAAAATTAGAAATAATATTGTTTTATCAAGAAAGGCAGTATTACTAGATCAAAATTCAAGTTCTGAAGAAATTAAAGAAAAATATGCAGAAGGAAATGTAACTAAAGGGTTTGTTAAAAATTTAACAGATTACGGGGCTTTCATTGATTTGGGTGGTATGGACGGTTTACTTCATATCACAGATATATCTTGGAAGCGTATCAATCATCCACAAGAAATATTGAAAGTTGGAGACGAGATTGATGTTAAGGTTCTGAAATTTGATCATGAAAAAAATAGAGTGAGTCTCGGTATGAAGCAACTGACTGATGACCCTTGGGATAAAGTAGAAGGTTAATATAGAACTTAATTCATCATACGAAAGCAAAGTTGTAAATATTGCTGATTACGGTGTATTCGTTGATCTTGGAGATAGTATTGAGGGCTTGATTAGAACGTCTGAACTTGATTGGACCAACAAAAATATAAGTCCTAAAAAAGTACTTAACCTTGGAGATAAAATAAACGTTAAGGTTATTGAGATTGATGAAGAAAAAAGAAGACTATCTTTGAGTTATAAACAATGCATGCCAAATCCATGGTCAGATTTTTCGTCTCAACATAATAAAGACGATGTAATTAAAAGTGAAATTAAATCTATTACAGACTTCGGTATTTTTGTCGGCCTTGAGGGTGGCATTGACGGATTAGTTCACATATCTGATGTCACAAACCTTGGTAAACCAGAAGATTTTATTAGATCATATAAAAAAGGCGATGTGATAGAGACAATCGTTCTGTCTATTGATGCCGAAAGAGAGAGGATATCTCTTGGGCTAAAGCAATTTGTTGAAGCAAATTTTGATACACTTACAGATAGTATTGAAGTCGGGTCTGAGATAACTGCTAATATAGTTAGTATTTCTGATACTGGCGTTTACCTAAAACTAGAAAATAATCTTAATGGTACACTTAAGCTTCTTCAAAAAGAACTGCGTGATGTGTTAGAAAATAATACATTAGCAGTAGCTCAATCTATAAAATGCAATATAAAATCAATTGACAAGAAAAGCTTTCAAGTGGTTTGCACATTATCCAGTGATAGTGAATAAATCTGATATTATTAATCTTGTTTCTGACAAAAACAGCCTTAGTTTAGCTGATACTGAGTATTCAATAAAAAAAATTATTGATTACATGAGTTCCAACCTGTACTTGGGCGATAGAATTGAAATAAGAGGATTTGGCACATTTTGTCTTCATGCACATAAGCCACGCATAGCAAGAAACCCTAAAACTGGTGATAAGATTGCTCTAGAAAGCAGGAACACTGTACATTTCAAACCTAGCAAAGAACTTAAGTCTAGAGTTAATAATATATAATCTATTCAATTTCGTTAAATTACATTAGAATATAGACATGGGTAGACTATTCTTTTTAATATTCACATCTATATTAATTATTATTTCAGTTATAATATCCACTTATAACATTGACCTTACAAAAATTAATTTTTATTTACAAAGTTATGAACTACCTTTATCCATTATAATTCTTTACTCTTTTATAGCAGGTGTAGTTACAACATCAATATATCTTATTGCTATAGTCTTCTCATATAAAAGAAAATATCGTGAAATGAAAATATCACTTCAAAACAATCAAGAGGAACTCGATAATCTTAGAAGAAATCCATTAAGAGATGGAACTGAATGATAGAAATTCTTATTATACTGATTGTCATATTTTTTCTTTTTATTTTTCTAACAACAAAGAAATATCAAAAAGAAAGCTTATCAAATAATGTATATAGTGCAGAATACTATCGAGGACTTAACTATCTTTTAAATGATGAAGATGACAAAGCTCTTAAAATATTTACTGATCTTATAGATGTAGATAGTTCTACCATTGAAACACACTTAGCATTAGGTGGCGTCTATAGGAGAAGAGGAGAATTTGATAAGGCCATTTTGATACATCAAAATCTATTATCAAGACCAAAACTAGACAGAGGAATTAAAAATCAAACTCTTTATGAGCTTGGCAAAGATTTCTTCTCTGCTGGCCTTTATGATAAATCTGAAAAAATACTACTCAATTTACAAGTTAATAAATCATATGAAGAATCATGTTCAGAATATCTCTTATTGATATATGAGCTCTCAAAAGATTGGGACAGGGCTATCAAGTTAACTAAAAATATCAAAAAGGACAAAATAAGAAATCTTTCAATTAATCATTTAATCTCACAGTACTATTGTGAAAAGGCGTTTGAATACCAAAAGGATAATCAGCTGAACAAAGCCATCACGGTATTAAGAAAAGCGTTAAATATTAATGATTCTTGTAGAAGATCATATTTAATGTTATTTGAATTAAATATCCAATCTAATCCAAATAGTGCTTTAGATAATCTTCTCAATCTCGTGCGTTTAGATTCCTCTTTTCTAGTGATATTATCAAATAAAATAATCGAATTATCTACTATCCACCAAGATAGAGATATTGATAAAAGGATTTCTAATATTATTCTTGAATTTTCTAATGAGGATCAATTTTCACCTCAAATTTATGAATTTATGTTTAATGTTAATGATTATTGTTCGCCAAGTGAATATCTAAATAGAATAAAAAATAATGTATTTGCAGATATATTTGATAATTTATACTCAGAAAAAATTATGAGCAGTAATGAGTCAAAAACTAATTTAGATTTATTAGCTCTTATTCGCGAAAACTTCTTAACGTACAGCTGCAGTAATTGTGGACACTCTGTAAAAAATCATATATGGCAATGTCCATCATGTAATCATTGGGAAACATTTAAGACAAATACAATCAGTGATAAGATAGCAATTAATGATTGATTCTAAAAAGATTATTGTTGCATTAGATTATAATAACGATAAAGATGTATTAAAATTTATTGACAACATAGATCCAAATCTTTGCCGGCTTAAGATTGGAAAAGAACTTTTTACTAAGTATGGTCCTAAAACTATATTAGAACTCCATGACAAGGGTTTTGAAATCTTTCTAGATTTAAAATTTCATGATATTCCAACGACGGTTTATAAAGCATGCATATCTGCTCTTTCACTAAATGTTTGGATGTTAAATATACATTTGTCTGGTGGCTATGATATGGCTAGAGCAGCTATGAAAGCGAAGAAGGACTGTCAATCCAATTCTATACTAATAGGAGTTACTGTTCTAACAAGTTTAACAGATGATGATTGCATAAAGATTTATGGGCACAAAAGATTAGATCAACTAAAAAGATTAAAAGATATTGGTATAGATGCAAATGTAGATGGCTTTGTGTGTTCACCATATGATATTGATATACTTAGAGCAGATAATAAAATATTTGTAACACCTGGTATAAGAACTGATAATAATACTGATGATCATCATAAAATTATTACTCCAAAAGAAGCTCTAAAACTAGGATCGAATTATTTAGTTATAGGAAGAAGTATCACACAGAGTTCAAATCCAAACAAAGAACTTCAAAGAATTGTCAATTCTCTATAGATCCGAATAGAGCTCTTTGTATTCACGTTCACTATCAAACTTAGCACCATATTTTTGAATAATTTTTCCAGAGCATTTATTTGCAAACTTTATAGATTCAGAAATACTTTTGTTTTTGGCTTTTGATAAAAGATATGCAGCTAAGAACATATCTCCTGCGCCTGTTAAATCAACGGGTATAACATCATCACACGACTCATGTTTAATATTATTTTCATAATAAACATACGCACCATCACTGCCAGATGTAATTATTATTTCATCAGAGAATTTTTTAAGAAATTCTATAGCAGCATCAATATTATCTGTTGAAGAGATATTATATGCCTCTTGTTTATTACAAAATATAATATCAAACCTCTTATTAATCAATTCCAACATATTATCTTTGAAAAAATTCACTACATTTGGATCTGATAAAGTAATAATCTTTTTAATATTATTCTCACTCGCTATATCGAGACAATATTTTGCAACGTTATTTGTTTCATCGGAGGTAACTAGATAACCTTCAATTAAGAGATACTCTGACTCCATAATAGCTTCTTTTGAGATATCCTCTATGGATAAATCAGATGAGACGCCAAGATAGGTATACATTGTTCTCTCATGATCAGGCGTGATCATTACTATACATTCTCCAGTTATTCCATTATCCACTTGTTTAATAGCTGATTGCATTCCAATAAACTTTAATGATTCTTCAAATGTCGCACCTACATTATCTCTGGAGATTCTTCCAGAGAACGTCACATTTTCACCGAATTGAGCAAGTGCATATAATGAATTTGCAACTGATCCACCGGGCATCATTTTCACAACACCATATTTCTCTCTAAGCTGATTGCTTAGTTTCTTGTGATTATCCATATCATTAAGTTCCATGCAGCCTTTTGTTAGATTAAGTCTTACAAGCTCATCGTCAGTAATTCTATATTCACTATCCACAAGCGCGTTACCAACACCACATATAAAAGTTCTCTTCATTTTAATCCTCTCACTTTATATTAAATATTCCAATGTCTGCATCTCATTTAGTCTGCTATTGCATCTTTGCCACAGCTCTTTTAGTTTATCACCTGTATATAGATCATTACATGAGTAGTTATTAAAAAAGAATTTAATTTTTATTTTATTTCTATAACAAATATCTATAAATGATATAAACCTTCTAATAATATCTACTGAATCATCATTGCATGAAATGAAGTCATTTATAAATATCCATTCAGTGTTTTCAGATATCTCAATATATTCTTTGTCACCACTTGGCTCTCTAAAGAAATTTGAAAATGATATCCATAAAAAATCGCTAGATGTTGCTTTACAACTATAATTTCTAGAATTAACACAAAACTCTTTGTTAAAATTTAAATTTTCAAAATTATTTTTCAAAAACTTTACAATGTCTTCATCATTATAACTTTGATTTACATTTTGCCTATTCATATTAACAATATTTCTTGATCTATAATCTATCAAACCTTCCATTTTATATAGATTAATTGAAGCTTGAACAATCTTCATCTCACTAATAAATATCTCTCTCTGTAGTCCGTTTTTATATAATTCATCCGGATGTGTATTAGAAGTTAAATACAGAGTAACATTTAATTTAATAAGCTGATTTAGTAAGCTTCCAATAATCATAGCATCTGATATATCCTCAACTTGAAATTCATCAATAAATATAACCTTAGATTGTTTACTTAAAGTTCTAGCTATAATGTTTAAAGGATTTTTTTTACCAGACAAGCTTGATAATTCATCATGTATAATCTGCATAAACTCCATATAATGGAATGATGCTTTTCTTTCTGTTAATAAATTAATAAAGGTTTTTGTAATTATAGTTTTGCCAGTTCCAACATCTCCCCATATATAGAATCCTTTCTTAGAATCTTTATTTTCTAATTTATTTGATAAATCTTTTTCAGGTTGAATAGATTCAATCATTTTATGAATCAAATCTGATTGTGATGAATCTAGTTCAATACCTCTTTTTTTCAAACTTTTTTCAATATACTCAAACATTTTTTTAAATACCACTGATCGGACTCGAACCGATACTTTCTTGCGAAAAAGGGATTTTGAGTCCCTCGTGTCTACCAATTCCACCACAGTGGCATAATATTATTTATTTATGTGTTATCATTATAGAATAATGGATTATATCACATATATTGTTCTCATTGTTCTCGTAATATTCGGAGTCATATATTTTAAAAAACAGTTTTTACTCTCTAGAGATATTCGTTTAGAAGATACAACACTAGAAGAACTGGATGAAAAATTAAAAAAGCATAAGTTAATTGGCGGACGCCATAAAAGAACTAATAAAAAGAACCCGCCAATAGTTTAGCTGTTTTCTTCTTTCGCAGACTGAGCCATTTTAGCCATCTCAGGTGTATATGCCTCACCTTGCCAGAGCATATCATAGACTATTTCTTCATTTCCATTTTCACAAAGATCTATTACTTTTTGGAATAAAGGTTGGAACTTATCACTTTTATGAGAGTTTTCATGTTCTTCATATGATTTCCAATAAGTTATTATAAGAGCTTCCTTGTCCTTTAGATCACTTTCTAAAGCTTTGCCTAAATTACTTCCTTCATTTGATATTTGTCCACTGTTCAAAACAACCATGCCCCCTATGAAACCAGTTTCTGAGTGATATGTTTTTACATTTTCGCACATCAAAGCTACTCTTTCTTGTAGTTCGTCTAAAGTACGACCTTTTTTAAGAATTACACGATTAATGGTAACGATACCATCATGAGGGAAACCTTTTATTAATGCCATGTAACACTCCTTTGTGTATTGATTGAATCTATGAACTATCTACTTTGTAACAAATTTCTTTTTAATTTGCAATGATGATGATCTATAATTCAGCCCTATGAAAACAAGTATTAAATTGTATGATTATAATTTACCCGAAAATTTAATAGCTCGTTATCCAACCAAAAATAGAGAGGATTCAAAGTTAATGATCATTGAGGATCGAAACTCTATTGAACATAGAGTATTTAAAGACTTACCCAATCATATCCAAAAAGGTGACCTATTAATTTTAAATGATACTAAAGTGATACCTGGGAGACTTTTTTTGAAAAAAGATACGGGTGGAATAGTTGAAATACTTTTTCATAAGAGTTTAAATTCAAATACAGCTGTTTGCATTTATAGCTCATCTAGAAAACTTATAATTAATTCTAAATTATATATCAATGATAAGGATTTTCTTACCATTGATAATATTGAGAAAAATTATGTAACCCTTTCTAGTAACAAAAACCTAATAGATGTGTTCATTAAAAAAGGTGAAGTCCCCCTCCCTAAATATATTAAAAGAAAAGTTACGAAAGATGATATTAAAAGATATCAAACTACTTATGCGCAATATCAAGGATCGGTAGCTGCACCTACAGCAGGATTACATTTCACAAAAAATATTATTGATCAGTTAAGATTAAAAGGGGTATTAATAGAATATTTAACACTTCATGTTACTTATAATACATTTAAACCACTAAATAGTGAGGATTATTCTATACATGAAATTGGATCAGAATACTGTCGTATCAAAGATAGTTTGATGAGGACCATCATGCAGGTTAAGTCCAATAATAGAAAAGTGATAGCTGTGGGTACTACTACAACACGTGCTCTTGAAAATTATGCTACTAAAGGATTAACAGGCAATTATGAAGGAGAAGCAGATTTATATATAACACCAGGATACAATTTTAAAATAATTGATGGTCTCATAACTAATTTTCACCTACCAAAATCAACATTATTATTATTAGTAGCATCATTGATTGGTAGAGAAAAATTATTAGGTTTATATGAACAAGCTATCGAAAATAACTATAGATTTTATAGTTATGGCGATAGTATGTTGATAAAAGTATGATATGAAATTTTCTATAGAATCAAAACAAGGGCATGCAAGAGCTGGAAGCTTAAGCGTGAATAATAAGACTATTAATACGCCTGCATTCATGACAATAGGAACGTATGGATCTGTAAAAACCATGGATACATATGATTTAAAAAAATGTAATGTAGAAATAATTTTATCTAATGCTTTTCATCTGATGCTTAGGCCTGGAACTGACCTTATTGAAAAATTTGGTGGTCTACATCAGCTTATGAATTGGGACGGTTTGATACTGACAGATTCTGGTGGATATCAAGTATTCAGTCTAGGTAAAGATGTAAAGATCAGTAACACAGGTGCTGAATTCCGTTCTCCTTTTAATGGTGATAAAGTATTTATGTCACCAGAAATTTCGATAGATGTTCAAACTAAAATCAATACAGATATAATGATGATTTTTGATGAATGCATTAAATATCCATCAGATCTACAAACAACAGAAAAATCTATGGAACTATCACTACGTTGGGCTGAACGTTCAAAAAAAGCTAACTATGCATCAAAAGTACTTTTCGGTATCGTACAAGGAGGTATGTATCCAAGGTTAAGAGAAATATCTAGAGAGGCCCTAATTGATATGAACTTTGATGGATATGCGCTTGGTGGATTATCAGTAGGTGAGCCGTCAGATGTCATGCATGAAATTATTAATGAGAATGCGCATAAACTTCCAGACAGTAAGCCCAGGTATGTTATGGGTATAGGTAAACCATTAGATATAGTTCATGCTGTAAAGGCCGGTGTCGATATGTTTGATTGTGTAATTCCCACTAGAAATGCAAGAAATGGACAGTTATTTACTTCAGAGGGCATAAAAAGAATTCGAAATGCAAAGTACACAAATGATAAATCACCAATAGATTCTAATTGTCAGTGCTATACTTGTAAAAACTTCAGTATTTCCTATATCAAACATTTAGATAGATGTAATGAGGCATTAGCTGCGAGACTTATGACAATCCATAATGTATACTTTTACCAGAATTTAATGGCACAACTGAGAAATGCTATTATTGCATCATCATTAGATGAGTTAATTAATAAATTAGAAAATGATTTTAAAGAGGTAAAAGAATGATTGAAACAGCGTACGCAGCAGGACAGCAAGAGCCATCTATGATAGGTTTTCTACTTCCAATATTTATCCTAGTGTTGATGTATTTTATTTTAATAAGACCACAATCAAAAAAACTTAAAGAACATAAAAAAATGGTAGCTGCCCTTAAGGTTGGAGATGAAATTGCTACATCAGGAGGTATCTACGGTAAGATTACAAAACTAACTGATACTTATGCAATGCTAAAAATATCTAGCAACTCGGAAATAAAATTACAAAGAAACTCCATAAATCAAATATTACCTAAAAATACGATTGACCATATTAAGTAATGCATAAGTATCCAACCTGGAAATATATTTTAGTACTGATAGTTTTAACTTATGCAGTAATTTATTCATTACCTAATTTTTATAATACATACCCATCTATTAATGTTACAACGTTCGAGAACAAGGAAATATCTCAGGAAGAGTTATTAACGCTTTCAAACAAACATAAAATTTCTAATATTGGTGTTGATGGAAACAGTATCTTTTTTGAATCGATAGATAATCAACTAAAAGCATACAATAAATTAGCTCAAGAAAAATTATATCAGTATACACTTAGTAATTATAATCAAATTCCTCGATGGTTGAGTGCTATTAATGCAAACCCTGTCTCATTGGGCCTTGACTTAAAAGGAGGTGTTCATTTCTTACTTCAAATAGACAGTGAAAATGTAAAAAAATCTAGAGTGAATCAACTAGAGAGTAATCTTAGGAATTTTTTCATTGATAATGGCATAAGGTATAGCAGCTTTGTAAGTAATGATGAAAAAGTCACTTTCAATTTAACGAATAAAATAATTGATCCAGAAGTTATGACTGCACTTGAAGATAACTTTTCAGACTATGAAATAATCACTACTGACTCAGATGATGGACTGGATATAATTGCCAACTTATCTCAAGAATCATTAGATAATGATATTAAAGCCTCAATGAAAAAGAATATCACTATTCTAAGATCGCGAGTGAATGAACTTGGAGTTTCTCAGCCCATTATTCAACAACAAGGAAAAGAACGTATAATAGTTCAGCTACCAGGACTTCAAGATTCGACAAGAGCTAAAAATATACTTGGCTCTACAGCAACTCTTGAATTCAGATTAACAAAAGGGTCTCCTGATGATTGGAATCAATCACTAGCAGCGGGAACAAATACCATCAGTGAATCACTACTTTACAGACATAAAAATGGTTCGCCAATCTTGCTTTCAAGAAATGTAATTGCTTCTGGCAAAGATATTGAAGGAGCAAATTCAGGTTTTGACGGTCAGACTAATCAGCCGGCTGTCTTTGTTAACTTAAGTTCATTTGGCGCTTCTAATATGTTAGAGACTACTTCGAGAAATATTGGAAATAGGATGGCAGTAGTCTTTGTAGAACAAGATAAAAATCAAGTCATTAATGTTGCTACAATTAGAGAGGCATTCAGCAAGCGTTTTCAAATTACTGGCCTCGATCTTCAAGAAGCTAAAGATTTAGCAATACTTTTAAGGTCAGGTTCATTGAGTGCACCAATGGCTATAGTAGAAGAGAGAACAGTTGGACCTAGCTTGGGTAGTCAAAATATTATCTCAGGACGAGACTCAATGGCATTAGGGATGATGTTAGTTATTATATTTATGTTTATTTATTATAAAAAATTTGGCTTTGTAGCAAACATAGCTTTAATAGTTAACATCTTAATAATTACTGCAACATTATCATTATTCCAGGCTACGTTGACTTTATCGGGTATAGCTGGAATTGTACTGACAGTTGGAATGGCCGTAGATGCTAATGTACTCATATATGAACGGATAAGAGAAGAACTCCTTAATGGGAACAGCCCAAATGCTAGTATTATTTCTGGGTATAATAAAGCATTCTCAACTATCTCTGATGCAAATGTTACTACGTTAATAGCTGCGATTGCTCTACTAACCATAGGCACTGGCGTTGTGAAAGGGTTTGCTGTCACTCTCGTCATAGGAATACTATCCTCAATGTTTACAGCAATCGTTGGGACGAGAGCTATAGTAAGTATTATTTACGAAAATAAAAATAACAAAGGACTGTCTATATAATGTTTAGAATTGTCAAAGATTTAGATATTAAATTTATGAACATTAGAAGAGTTCCATTAATTATATCTGCTCTTTTAATATTTATTTCTTTGTCAAGTATAGCAGTGAAAGGCTTTAATTTCGGCATAGACTTTTCAAGTGGGTACATTGTACAGCTGAAATTTGACAATCAGGTTACGGTTGCAGGTGTTCAGGAAAAACTATATGAAAACAACTTAAGCGATGTTTCAGTTCAGTTATATGGCTCTAGTAGTGAAATATTAATAAAGCTTAGAGATGAAGAAATATTTAAAAAAATAAACATTAATAATTATATTAATGAAATCTTTAAAGATGATACTTTTATTATAACAAAACTTGAATACGTTGGAGCACAGGTAGGTAGCGAATTAAGAGATAAAGGAGAATGGGCAATGTTAATCGCACTATTTAGCATTCTTATTTATGTTGCTCTAAGATTCGAGCTGATCTATGGATTAGGCGCTATATCAGCACTAGTGCATGATGTGATAATTACTCTTGGAATATTTTCGTTTTTCAATCTAACCTTCGACCTTAGTGTCCTAGCTGCAATTTTAGCTGTAATAGGTTACTCACTAAATGATTCGATTGTTGTTTTTGATCGTATAAGGGAGAACAATATCATACTTAGGAAACTTTCAATATTTGACGTTCTTGATAAATCGATAAATCAGACTCTATCTAGAACGCTTGTAACATCACTGACTACACTATTGGTCATAATATCGTTGTTAATGTTTGGAGGTAATGCTGTAGAAAACTTCGCTATCGCAATGCTAATAGGCATAATAATTGGGACTTATTCTTCTATCTTTATAGCGAGTGCAAGCTTATCTTATTTTGGGATAACTAGGCCTGAGGAAAATTAATTTAGCTTTTTCATATTATTTTCATTAGCCAGTATCAAATAATCACCAGATGTTTCTATGATAATTCCAGCTTCTTTCGCAATAAGTATACAATCTTGATTGTGATTGTATTCATCCATACTTAATAAATAAAAGTCAATTAGACCTCTTGAAAGGTAAATTAATTCAACAGATACAGAATTAAGAGATATTTTTTCCATAGTATTAAAATATTCAGGAATAATTATATCTTTAGAAGTTCCATAAATAAGTCTTTCTGCACTACTATTTGATCTAATCTTCCTCTGATTATTTACAGAACCAGAACCTTTCTCACTAAATAGTAATATATCTAGAAATGGGTTTAACAAAAATGAAGATATAACATTTTTTTTGTGAATAATTGATAATGATAAAGTCCAAAAAGGCAATTTCCTACAAAAGTTATCATAATCATGTATAAAGTTAATTGCCCATACATACGAATCCTCATTATGTTTTGATGCGTTGTAGACAATATTTGGATCTTCTAAACGAAGTCGCTTCTCATCCTCTATATAAGTAAAAGTAATAAAATCATTTTCACCAAACTTATAATATGTATTAATATGTTCTACAGCTTTACTCGTCAGTATTTCTCTTACAGGCATATTTTTTAGTGCATCAGTACTTTTATTAATAAAGAATCTTCTGACTTCCTCTTCAATAAGTTCGCCTGCAGATTTTGCTATATTCAGTCTTGGTTGCATAATATAATTTTGTTAGATAGTGTATATTACATTATGTCTAGTAATATTAATATTGTTTTAGTTAAGACCAGTCACCCAGGAAATATTGGCTCTACAGCAAGGGCTATGAAAACTATGGGTTTAAAGAATCTCACTCTCGTGCAACCAAAAAACTTTCCATCAGACATTGCTAAAGCACAAGCTGTTGGATGTGTTGACATTTTAAATAATGCTAATATTACTAAAGTATTAAAAGACGCTTTAAGTTCCTCAAAATTAGCAATCGGCTTCTCAGCAAGATCTAGAAAATCAAATATACCATCACTTTCAATGAATGAATTGATGGAACTATTGAATGAGTATGATAAAGAAAATGTTTCTATTGTTTTTGGAAATGAGCAATCAGGTTTATCTAATGAAGAACTACAATTGTGCAATTATCTTGTATCTATTCCTACAGACAGTGCTTATACCTCTCTAAATTTAGCATCTTCAGTTCAAATATTTTCTTATGAGTACTTTAAATCATGTGACGCTAAACCAATCCCCAAAAAACTTCAAGATTTAGCAAGTCATTCCAGTAAACTTGTCTTGATAGAAAAATTTTTATCAATAATGTCTGACTTAGATATCATTACAGAAAAGAATAAAAAATCACTCGTTCAAAATATTCATATTATTTTTAATAAAACAAATTTTACTGAAAATGAAGTCAATTTATACCTAGGTATTCTTACTAAAATAGGAAAAGCCTTAAAAAAATAATTGTTGACTAGATAAGTCAGGTATACGATAATTCAGTCATGAAATTAAGTACTAAATCAAGATATGCTATTACAGCTATAATTGACCTTGCGCAAAATCAAAATGGCGCAGTTTCTCTCAAGGACATCTCTGTTAGACAGGGAATATCCCTTTCTTATTTAGAACAGCTTTTTTGTAAATTGAAAAACAAAAAAGTTGTAATAAGTAGAAGAGGGCCTGGTGGAGGATACACTTTGAATAGAAAAAGCAGTGATATTTCATTGTTTCAAATTATTACAGCTGTAGATGAAAATATTGATCAAACCCAATGCGCAGGAAGCATGAATTGCTTAAAAGATAAACCATGCACGACGCATCATGTTTGGACCGGACTTAATAAAATTATAAAGGACTATATGAAAAGCATAACTATTGAAGATGTAATTACAAATCAAGTTATACATAATTTGCATGATGCAAGGGAGAGCAAGACTCATGTCAGCTAACACTAAAAAAATAAATTCTACTTTAAGTATTCCAATATATTTGGATTACTCATCAACAACACCTGTGGATAAACGTGTTGCTGATAAAATGTCAGAGTGTCTAACACTAGATGGAGCTTTTGGAAATCCAGCTTCAAGGTCACACTCTTTTGGTTGGGATAGCGACCATCTTATTAAAACAGCACGAGCAAATGTTGCTAATCTTCTTAAATGCGATAGCAAAGAAATTGTTTGGACTAGTGGTGCAACCGAATCTAACAATCTTGCAATCAAAGGTGCTGCACATTTTTATAAATCTAAAGGTGATCATCTAATTACACTGACAACTGAACATAAAGCAGTTTTAGATACTATGAGACAGTTAGAGCTTGAAGGATACAATGTAACATACCTTGATCCTGAGCCAAATGGATTAGTAGATCTTAAAAAACTTGAAGATGCCATAACAGAGAGAACCCTTCTTGTATCTATAATGCATGTAAATAATGAAATAGGCGTTATACAAGATTTGGAGAGTATTGGTAAATTATGTAAAAAACATAAAACATTATTTCATGTTGATGCTGCTCAAAGCCCAGGGAAAGTCGATATTGATGTAAATAAATTTAATATTGATTTAATGTCATTATCTGCTCATAAAGTCTATGGGCCAAAAGGTATAGGAGCTTTATTCATTAGAAGAAAGCCTAGAGTCAGGTTAGAAGCTCAAATGCATGGAGGAGGCCATGAAAGAGGTTTTAGATCTGGTACTCTACCAACTCATCAAATAGTAGGAATGGGAGAAGCTTTCAGAATTGCAAATGAAGAAATGGAAGTTGACAACATACGTATAAGAAAACTCAGAGATAAATTTTGGGCTCAACTTAAAGATGTTGAAGAAATATATCTAAATGGTGATTTAGACAGCAGAATCCCTGGAAATCTTAATGTTAGTTTCAATTATGTTGAGGGTGAAAGCTTAATCATGGCAATTAAAGATATCGCTGTATCATCAGGTTCAGCATGTACCTCTGCCAGTCTAGAGCCTAGTTATGTTCTTCGTGCACTTGGAAGAGATGATGAACTGGCTCATAGTTCAATTAGAATTACTATCGGAAGATATACAACTGAAGAAGAAGTCGACTATGCAGTGGAGTTGTTAAAAAAATCTGTAGCCAAGCTTAGAGATTTATCACCATTATGGGATATGTATAAAGATGGCGTGGATATTAAATCTATCAAATGGAATACACATTAATTCATGATTAGTATAACTGAAAAAGCCGCAGATCATATTAAGGGACAATTAAGCCATCGAGGTAAAGGCGTAGGCATAAGACTTGGTGTGAAAACTACTGGATGCTCAGGATTAGCATATGTTATAGAGTTCGCTGATAGTGAAAATGAGGATGATAATGTATTTTTAGATAAAGGAATTAAGTTAATAGTAAATCCAAAAAGCTATGTTTATTTAAAAGGCACTGAAGTAGATTTTGCAAAAGAGGGTATCAATGAAGGATTTAAGTTTAAGAATCCAAATGTAAAAGATACCTGTGGTTGCGGCGAAAGCTTCAATGTGTAATGTCACCACTAAACCTTACTTATTTCGAAATATTTGATGTAGAAATTAACATCTCTATAGATTTAAATGATCTAGACTCGAAATATCTAAAACTACAGTCAAAATTCCATCCTGATAAGTTTATCAACGCATCTTCAATTGAAAAATCTATGGCAGTTAGAATATCAACGCATATCAATGATGGTTATAAAACACTTAAAGATCTTGTATCAAGAGTAGATTATATTTTAAAAATTAATAACTTTACTATCGACGAAAATAAAACCTTTAAAAACAGTAGATTTTTAGTAGAACAAATGGAGCTTACGGAGATAATCAAAGATAGTGAAAAATCTAAATATGACGCTATTAGAATGGATATTAAAAATAAAATATCTTTACTAATTATAGAGATGAAAAATAATCTTTTTAATAAAGAATTTGATATACTTCACCAAAATAATTCAATGATAAAATTTTACAAAAAGAACATCAATCAACTCAGTATGTAATATGGCTTTAATACAGATATCTGATCCAGAAATTAAAACGGAGATAAAAAGGAAATTTTCTGTTGGTATTGACCTTGGAACTACCCATTCATTGATAGCAGAGAGAGTAAACAATAAGATTACAATCTTTGAGGATAATGGCTCATCTTTAATTCCGTCTATAGTTTCAGAAGTTGAGGGAAACTTAGTTATTGGTAAAAAACATCACAACAATTCAATATCATCCATAAAAAGACTTATAGGCTTGAATTCAGATGAAGCATTAAAAATTGACTTTGGCGAATTATTAATTGATTCAAGCCTAGATATGCCAACAGTAAAACTCGGAGAAAAAAAATATAATGCTATTGAGCTATCATCAAAAATTCTCTCCCATTTATGCTCTATTGCACATAATGATAAGTCTGTTGAATCTGCTGTTATAACGGTACCAGCATATTTCAATGATATGCAGCGGCAAGCTACAAAATTAGCTGCAGAGATGGCAGACATTGAGGTATTACGCTTAATTAGCGAACCTACAGCGGCTGCAATTGCTTATGGTTTTCAAGATAACCAGAAGGGAAATTTTATTATTTATGATTTAGGTGGTGGCACTTTTGATGTCTCAGTTCTAACAATTGATAAAGGGATATTTAAGGTTCTCTCTACTAAAGGCGATACACATCTGGGAGGCGATGATATAGATAGATTGTTGGTTGAGTATCTATGTACTAGATATGAAAAGTTATTAAACCTATCTACAATTGATTTGTATAAATTAGCAAGATCATTAAAACATCAGTTATCTCAAAAAAATATTGCTACAGAAAATAGCCATAATGTCTCAGTTTCTATCGATGATTTTAATAATATAATTAATCCGCTAATAGAAAAAACTATAAATATTATAACTGAGGCGCTCAATGAATCGTCATTAAGTATAGATCAAATAAATAATATCATTTTAGTTGGAGGATCATCAAGACTTAAGCTTGTTAAAGAAAAGCTTAATAAAAAATATAATATCAATATTTTAGATCATCTCAATCCAGATACTGTGGTTGCAGAGGGTGCTGCTATACAAGCAGAGATTTTATCAGGAAATACTAAAGATGATCTACTATTACTAGACGTATTACCTCTATCACTTGGCGTTGAAACATATGGTGGACTCTCTGAAAAAGTTATTACTAGAAATACTCCAATTCCTACATCATCAGAAAAAACATTTACTACATTTAAAGATGGACAAACTAAAATGATGATTAAAATAGTCCAAGGCGAGAGAGAGGATATATCGAAATGTATATCTTTAGGTGAATTTGTTTTATCTGATATTCCACCTCTTGTTGCTGGTGCTGCAAGAATACTTGTTAGGTTTCAAGTTGATGCTGACGGCCTATTAACTGTTAGTGCAAAAGAACAAACCATCAATAAGGAAGCATCAATAGTAATTAAGCCTTCACATGGTTTAACTCCTGAGAAAATTCAAGAAATGATCACTTCATCTAATAAAAAAGCTGAGACTGATAAAGACTTTAGAGCTCTAAAAGAGCATATTGTTGAATCTGAAAGAGCAATTTATGCAATAGAGGAGGCCTTGAAGACAGACAGCGATGAATTATTAAATAAAACTGAAATTAAATTGATCAATGATGCCGTTACAAAGTTAAAGAATACCATCAAAACAAATCATCTAAATGCTATTAAAGACGCAAATAAAAATCTTGAAAATACTTGCGAATTTTATGTAGAACGAAGAATGAATAATAGCATCAAGTCATTAATTACAGGCAAAGATATTAATGATATAGTGTGATTATGCCAAAATTAACATTTCTACCAAACTCTGAACTCTGTCCTGAAGGAATTACAGTTGATGCTAAAAAGGGTGATTCCATTTGCAAAATTGCTTTGGATAATGGAATAAAAATTGAACATGCATGTGAAATGTCATGTGCTTGTACAACATGTCATGTTTATATTAGTAGCGGTTATGATACTTTAGAATCACCAACTGATGATGAAGATGATTACCTTGACAAAGCATGGGGATTAAGACCGGAGTCACGATTAAGTTGTCAAGCCAAGATTGCAGATGATGATTTGGTTATAGAGATACCAAAATATACAATTAATCATGCTTCGGAGAATCACTAATGCCACTTAAATGGACTGATAGCCTTGATATTTCAATTGATTTAATTGAAAAATACCCAGATATAGATCCAAAGTACATTCGGTTTACTGATCTCCATAAGTGGGTTGTTGAATTAGAGGACTTTGAAGACAATCCTGATAATTCAAATGAGAAAATACTTGAAGCAATTCAAATGAACTGGATAGAGGAATCACAATAATGGAACAGACCTTGGCACTAATAAAACCTGATGCTGTTGAAAGAAATATAATTGGGAAAATATTAGTAATGATAGAAAATGATAACTTTAAAATAAGACAAATGAAGTTGACTCAAATGTCAGAACAACTTGCCAAAACATTTTATTCTGTTCATGAAGGAAAGTCATTTTATGAAAAATTAATAAAATATATGACTTCTGGAAATATTATTGCGTTAGTTCTAGAAAAAGAAAATGCTGTTGCAAGCTATCGACAACTAATTGGAGCAACAGATCCAACTAAAGCTGACGATAACACTATAAGAAAACTTTATGCACTTGATAAATCATTTAATTCAGTGCATGGGTCTGATTCAATTGAAAATGCAAAGCTAGAAATCTCTATTATATTTGGTGACTAAATGAATGATCTAATTTCTAAAAAAATACGAGGCTTTCGTGACATTCTCCCTGCTGAAAGTAAGAAATTTCTTCATATTGAAAATATAATACATAGAATCGCACCGCTATTTAATGTTCATCAAATTCGATTACCTGCTCTTGAGTCAATTGATTTATTTAAAAGATCAATAGGTGAAACATCCGATATAGTTACAAAAGAAATGTATTCTTTTGAGGATAGAAATAATGATGTTTTATGTATGATCCCTGAGGGAACCGCATCGTGTGTTAGATTGGCATTAGAAAATAATCTTATCTATGATAGAGGTTCAAAAAAACAACGGTTATACTACATAGCGCCAATGTTTAGACATGAGCGTCCCCAGAAAGGAAGATATAGACAGTTCACCCAATTTGGTGCTGAGTTCTTTGGTAATGCATCATATACAGACGATATAGATATTCTTTTGTTAATAACAAAGATTTTTGAAAAACTTGATTTGTTAGATATTGAGTTAACTATCAATACTATTGGCTCTGATGTTGACAGAAAAAAGTATTCTCAAGAATTAGCTACATATCTCAATTCTCATAGTGACGAATTATCTGATACACAGCGCAATACTCTAAGGAAAAAACCCCATGAGGTTACTTGATAGCAAGGATCCTAAATTAAAATCTATTATTATATCTGCCCCGCTTATTAGTGATTTTCTAAATAAAGAATCACAAGCTAATTTTGATAGCATTAAGGAAAGACTCGAGAGATTAAAAATTCCTTACATCCATGATCCTAAATTAGTGCGAGGACTTGATTATTATAATGATCTTGTATTTGAATGGAAAAGTAATAAACTAGGTTCCCAAGATGCCGTATGTGCCGGTGGAAGATACGACAATCTGTCGAAAACTATTGGTGATAAGATTGTCCCATCAGTTGGTTTTGCAATGGGCTTAGATCGAATTGTAGAACTCATGGAGTATGAATCAAATGCATTAATTATTGGGCTAGCTGTCATTACTAACTCAAATGATGAAAGTTATGAAATTTTAAACTCTTTAAGAAATATTGACTACACATATAACCTTATTCAAATGGATAATGATAAGTCATTATCCAAGCAAATAAAGCAAGCAGATAAGTCTAACTGCGATATTTTAATAATTGTAGGTAATGATGAAATAAGTAATAATACGTTTACTGTAAAACACTTGAAATGTGACAGGAAAGACCAAAATATCCCATTTGAGCAGCTAATTGATTTAATAACAGGGTATAAGAAATGAGTGATGAAGAAAAGGTTGTAAGTTGGCTAGAAGAAAACTATAAAGGTTTGATTGTAGGTGTAATTATAGGATTAAGCATTCTTTATGGTTACAAAGCCTACATATCAAATGAAAATACCAAACAGTTGAATTTATCTCGTGAGTATGATCTCGCAATAAACGAATATAATAGTGGAAAGATAAATGAAGTTTTAAAATTTTCTAGAAATAATATTTCTCAAAATCCTGAAAATATATATACAAGCTTAGCAAGCTTGTATTCTGCAAAGGAAATGTATAAGCAAAATAATTTTGAGGAGGCATATGTATTTTTAGAGCACATCATAAAATATTCATCGGATAAAGAAATAAAAAGCCTGGCTAAATACAGAAAAGCTAAATTACTTATTGAAGAGGAAAGATATGAGGAGGCTCACTTATTAATAGGAGAGGAGCCAGATAATTATCAACATATTGAATTAAAAGGAGATCTATATTTAATTCAAAATCAATACATCAAAGCAATCAATCATTATAATGATGTTCTTACTTATAGCATCACACCGAATGAAAGAAAAAATATTATTGCTAAAATAAATTTAATCAGATGATTACTCCTAAGCCCTTTATTATTGTATTTCTTTTGTTTATTACATCATGTTCTAATTTATTAACATGGCATCTTGATAAAGGTATCCACAAACAAGCTAAGATTGATGCAAATCAATCACCATCCGCGCAGGTTGATGATAATGAAGTTATAGTCAAGGTCGATATCTCAGCGAATATGGTATGGTCGAAATCTATAAATTCTGGATTAGAGGGCAATAGTGGATATCTGTATCCAGTAAAAAATAATAATACTATTTACACTGTTGACACTGATGGACTATTATCTGCGATAGATTTGACGAACGGTAATGTAAACTGGGCTATACCTACAAATAGAGAGATTAGTTCTGGCTTAAGTGTGCTAAATGATTCGATATGTCTTGGCACAGCGAGAGCTAAATTAATATGTCATAATATTAATCAACTCGCTTCGAATAAACACACACCTATAATTACCTCATTGTCCAATCTGACAAAATTCTCTGAATATCCAGTGGATACTGAAGTGGATTTGATCACCGAACTAGCAGCCCCAGTTGTAGGTATTAATAACTTATTTTTACTTAAACTTGATAATGATGATTTATATTTAATAAATCCAGATAATGCAGAAGTCATTTGGAAGTCTGAAAGTCAAAATATTCCTTTGAGAACGAAAGGTTCCTCTGCACCATTATATCTTGATAATACTGTCTTCGTTGCTAGAGACAATGGTTCTGTTTCTTCTTATAGTGCTATCGATGGAACACTGAACTGGTTTACAATAATCTCCTCAAGATCTGGAAGAAATGATCTAGAGTCACAAAGAGATGCAGAAATGGAGATTCTTATCGACAATGATAAATTATATTATGGGCATTTCCAGGGTGAACTCAATGCTCTTGATATTAATACTGGGAACATTATATGGACTAGTCCATTTTCATTTATCAATAATATTACTATAAATAATAATTCAATCTACGGGTCTACATCAGATAATATGATTGTTTCTATTGATCAAGCATCAGGCTTTGTAAACTGGAAAAGTAAGACCTCAAGTGTTCAACTTACACAGCCATTCATTATTAGTGATGTGGTTATGGCTTTTACTACCAAAGGAACATTAGTAGCATTTAATGAGGATGGTTACCTTATTTATGAAAAAGCATTTGACTTAGACATACACTCTCAGACACAATTTATACAAGATGGAAATAAACTATATTTTCAAACCATAGATGGTGATATAGTTCATTTTATAATTAATCTATAACTCCATGACTGATTCAATCGCCCTTGTTGGCAGAACTAATGTAGGAAAATCTCTATTATTTAATAAGTTAGTTCAGTATAAAAACTCGATAGTTCTAAATAAACATGGCGTTACAAGAGATGTCAATCAAGGCAAACTTTTGTATGAAGATAAATATCTACATTTATATGATACAGCAGGTATAACATCACAAGATGAACAGTTCACCAAACTAGCCTATGAAAAAACACTACAAGCAATAGATAAATCATCAGTCGTACTATTTGTTACCTCGTTAGAAGATGGCGTTACATCTAGCGATAAAGAAATATGTTCAATATTGAGAAAACTTAATAAAGAGATTATTTTGGTAATTAATAAATCTGATAAACAGAAATCTATCCTCAAAAAGTATGAGTTTTCAGAATTAGGAATTAATAATTCTTTTGAAGTCTCAGCCAAAACAAACAAAGGGCTGCTTGATTTAATAAAAAAAACTTTTTCTTTAACTAATTCAGGAATTTATTCTGAAATAAAAACCAATCGAATTGCATTCATAGGAAAACCGAATGTAGGAAAATCAACTTTGATTAATAGCATTTTAAATGAAAGTAGATCCATAATATCTGATACTCCAGGTACAACCATAGATTCACTTGAAATACCTTTTACATTTAAAGATCAAAACTACTTGATTTATGATACTGCTGGTATTATGAAAAAATCCTCTACTAAAGATATTATCAATAAATATTCTATAAATATGTCATTAAAATGCATTAACGATGCAAATGTATGCATACTAGTCATATCAGGTACTGAACTTGTATCAAAACAAGATAAAAATATATTTAATATAATTAAAGAAAACAACAAACCATTTATTCTTGTAATAAATAAAGTTGATTTAATAAATAAAAATGATATGAAAAAACTTAGAAGTAGTATTGATTATTTTTCTAATATTTTATTTGGAACAAAGATTATCTATTTATCAGCACTTGAAAATAGAAATATAAGAAAACTTCTTTTTACAATCAAAGGATTGGTTTCTAACTTACATAAAGAATATAGACCATCAAAGCTGACAAAAATATTAAACGACGCGTGTAATAAACATCCAGTAAAAAATAATCGTAACAGATTAATAAAACTTAAATTTGCAAAACAAAATAAAAGTTCTGATTTATCGATTTCAATACATGGAAATCAAACTGATAAGATTCCAGATTCATATCGGAAATATTTAGTAAATTTTTTTTCAGATCAGTTGGGACTTTCAGGTGTTCCTATAAGATTAATTTTTAAAAAAGAAAAGAACCCATTTGATATGGGTTCTAATTCAAAATAATTTAATTAGTCGGCTGTTTTTGGACTAATTATATTTTTTACTTCTGAGATGCTGTTCGCAGGAAAACCACCTGTGTTAGCGTGCTCTTTGATAAGTTCTGCATTATCAGCATTATAGACACAGTATACTTTGTCTCCTGTTACATAACTTTGTACCCATTCGATACCAGTACCCATATCTTTAAGAATTCCACATGATTTCTGTGAAATACCCTTGAGATCATCAGATGTAAGATCTCCAGCACCTGCTATCTCTCTTTCTATTACATATTGTGGCATATTACCCCTCCTTTGTTTATGTCTTGATATTATCTTATTATATTAATTAATTATCAAGCATACATGGTCTAGTTATTAATCAATTCTAGCGGATCTATGTAACTATTATTGAGCATGACCGACCAATGCAAGTGTGGCCCTGTTGATAAACCTGTTGATCCAATGGCTCCTATGATTTGACCTTTCTCTATAACATCATCTTTTTTCACAGCTATTTCATCTAGATGAAGAAATATACTAATAAGATTATTTCCATGGTTTACCATTATAAATTTACCATTGTAGTAGTAGTCTCCAGTGAGAGTCACTATTCCTGATGAAGGTGCATATACTGGAGAACCTAAGTCTGCAGCAATATCATATCCATTATGATAATTACCTTTTTTACCATTATAATATCTGACTGTACCATATATTCCTGATGTTGGTCCTACCGCTGGCATAGTAAACTTATAATCAGGAAACCTATCATAGGTTTGTTTTTTTGCTTTAATCATTTCGGCTCTTTCTTTTGCTATACGCTTATATTCATCTTCTGTTTTAGTTTTAAACTTTGTAATTTCAATTCTTTGAATAGGATATTTTTTTTTTAAAATATTTAAAGTTACTTTCTTAATGATTTTTTCACTTTTGAATATAAACTGATTCTTACCATCTTTTGTATAATAAGGGATACCAAATAGTAGATAGGGCCTGTTATCTTTTAAGACCTTAGTAGTTAGATTGCTATTATAATAAAAGTTCATCGATCTTTCATTTTCATCTAATGAAATAAATACAATATCACCAGGATTATAATCTGTATCTGAATATGTATTTACAGAAAAAATAAAAAGTATCGATAATATTAGTAATCTAGATAAGATTGGTATTTTTCCATCCATTTTTCTTTTTCTTTATTTCTACGTATGTAGTTATGCCACCTCTAACTTTCCAATGAGCATTAATTTTCATGAATCTGGGTTTTATGAGCGTAAAAAGGTGATTAAAGATCTTGTTAGTGATGTCTTCGTGAAAAGCCCCAATATCCCTATACGAACCCATGTATAATTTGAGCGACTTGAGCTCAACACATAACTTATCAGGAACATATTCAAGATAAAATTCTGCAAAATCTGGTTGCGACGTTAAAGGACAAATACATGTGAATTCAGGTATATCCATTTTTATAAGATAATCATCTTTCTTTTGTGGATTTTCAAATGTCTCTAAAATATCTTTCATATGAATTATAAAGTCAATCTATAGTATAATACAAAATAACATATTATAATTTAAAATCATCAAATGAGATTATCTAGAATAAAATTATCAGGCTTTAAAACATTTGTTGATTCTACTTCTCTAAACTTCCCAAGTAATCTAACTGGTATCGTAGGACCAAATGGATGCGGCAAGTCAAATATTATAGATGCAATCAGATGGGTTATGGGAGAATCATCAGCTCGAAATTTACGGGGAGAAACAATGGATGATGTCATATTCTCAGGTTCATCATCAAGAAGTGAAGTAAGCCATGCTAGCATCGAACTATTATTTGATAACTCAGACAATAAACTAGATTCAAAATTTGCAAAATTCAGTGAGATCATGATACGCAGAGAAGCTAATCGTGATGGGACTTCAACGTATTTTTTGAATAATGCTCGTTGTAGAAGAAAAGATATTAGAGAGGTTTTTCTTGGAACGGGACTTGGGCCTAGAAGTTATGCGATTATCGAGCAAGGTATGATATCGAAGATTATAGATTCAAAACCTGAGGAACTAAGAACATATTTAGAAGAAGCAGCTGGAATTAGTAAATATAAAGAAAAAAGAAGGGAAACTGAATTGCGATTAAAGCATACCTCTGAAAACTTATCTAGATTAAATGATATTATGCGTGAAATAAATTCATCTTTGACAAAACTTCAAAAACAAGCCAGAGATGCTGAATTATACAAAGAATTAAAATCTAAAGAAGAAAGTTTGAAAATAAAAATCACTGCAAAAAAAATCATAAGCTTTGATGAAAAATTAGAAGATTCTAAAAAAGAAAATCACACATACTTAGTCCAAAAAGAGAAATATAAATCAGAGTCAACAGGATATGTTAGTAAAGTTGATGAATTAAGATTATCCAGAGATACTGAACAAGACAGGTATACAAAAATTCAATCAGAGTCATTTCATATTGCTGCTGAGATTGCTAGAGCAGAAAAAGATATAGAATACACCCAACAAATCGAAACAAGCAAAAAAGATAATATTAATGACATAAATACAGATATTGAAAAAATTCAAACACAGATAGATGATTTAAATAATAAAAAATTATTAAATAATGATTTAATTAATAAAAATGAAGTTAATAAAAAAGAATTAGAAACAAAAATAAAAAATATCGATAAAGCAATTAAAGATTCTTCATTCTCACTTCAGAACTGGCAGTCGAACTTTAATACATTCCTTACTGATAAACTTGAGCTACAAAAGAAAATTGAACTAGAAAAATCCAGAATAGAGTCTTATATTGAAAATATTAAAAATCTAGAAAAAAGACTAGATAAATATAATGAATCTGATGACTCTACTGAAAATAATATTCAAATAGAACTTCTAGAAAACTCTGAGTCATACCAAAAAAAGTTAATTAATTTCAAAGTTGACTATGAAAGGTATATAAAAAAACTTCCATCTGATGCAACTAAATCTCTAAATCAGATGTTAAATAATTTAATTGATGAATTTAAAGGGATTGTTATCAAAATTAAGGAAAACAATAAATCTGTTAGACAACAAATTAAAGATATACAAAATAATATCAAAATTTATAAAGATAAAATTATATCAAGCGAGGATCTGCTAATTAAGTTTGCTAATCAAAATGATGAATATGAAAAACATAAAAATTATCTTGAAAAACAAAAAATAGACTTAAAACAAGTCCATGATAAATTAAACTGGCAATTTAATGAGTCTTCTGAAGAGCTTAATGTTAAAAATGTTCAAGTTACAACTTTAAAGACTGAAATCTCATCTTATGCAGATAACCTTGCTAGATCATCAGCTGATATAGATGTACTCGTCCAAAAAAAACAAGAATTATTGTCTAACTCTGAAAAACCCATTGAATTAAATATTAAAAACAAACTAAATAATTTTATAAATCGTAAAAAAGAAAAAGATATACAGCTTACAAAATCTCAAGACAAAATATCTTACATTGATAATGAAATTAGGCAATATGAAGATAAGATAGGCAAATTATCAATCAAATCACAATCTGTGGAGAAGCAAATAAATGATTCGAATATTGCTCTAGCTGAAATAAAAACAAATAAACTTGCTTTATTAGAAAATTCAGACTTTGATAAAGATAGAATATTGCAAATAATTAAAACTATTGATGAAACTGCATTGGATGATAATGAAAAGATATTGTCTGAGACTAAAAATAAAATTGATAAGTTAGGTGCTATCAACCTTGCAGCTATAGACGAGCTTAAGGAGCAGGAGGAACGTAAGACATATCTTGATAAGCAATTTGAAGATCTCACAAAATCTGTGGAAATACTTGAAAGCGCAATAAAGAAAATCGATATTGAAACAAAATCTAAATTTAAAGATACTTTTGATGCTATCAATAAAAATCTTTCTTACTTTTTCCCAAAAATCTTTGGCGGTGGAAAATCTTATTTGGAGCTAACTGATAACGATTTACTAAATACAGGTGTTAATATTATGGCTAAGCCGCCCGGTAAATTAGTTAAAAATTTAAACTTACTATCAGGTGGTGAAAAAGCAGGTACAGGAATTGCATTTGTTTTTTCTATCTTTAGAATCAATCCTGCTCCTTTCTGTTTACTTGACGAGGTAGATGCACCACTAGATGAGGCTAATAACGAAAGGTTTTGTAACGTTGTTAAAGAGATGTCTGAAACAGTCCAATTTATATTTATTACTCATAACAAATCAACTATGCAAATGGCAGATGTTCTATCAGGTGTCACCATGAGAGAGGCTGGAGTCTCTAAGATGGTATCTGTCAATGTGGAAGATGCTCTTCAAATGACATCAGAAAATTAATTTATCTGCCAATAATCGTTTATGACTGATGAAAAAAATATAAAGATGCGTTATCAAGAACTAATCAGTATCATTAATAAACATAATCTGCTGTACCACTCGTATGACTCCCCAGAGATATCTGACTCTGAGTATGATAATTTATATAAAGAGTTAAAGATAATTGAAAGTAATAATCCAAAAATTATTAAAATTAATTCTCCTACTCAAAGGGTAGGTGCAGTCTTACTAGACCATTTTGATAAAATTAAACATGATATTCCCATGCTTTCCTTATCGAATGCAGCTGATGAATCTGAATTTAAAGACTATTATGTAAGAACAACAAAGTCATTATCTTCATCTAATGTTGAATTATTTGCTGAGCCAAAATTTGATGGTTTAGCTGTCAGCATTACTTATAAAGATGGCAAGTTTGATAAAGCCGTTACAAGAGGCGATGGATATACTGGAGAAGATGTAACACAAAATGTGAAGACGATTAAATCTATACCATTGTTCATAAAGGATAAGCATCTCCCTAGTAAATTCACACTCAAAGGAGAGGTATTTATAGATAAAAAAGATTTTGAAATAATTAATAAGGATCTTTATAACAAAGAAGATAAAAAATATTCAAACCCTAGAAATTTAGCTGCTGGAAGCATCAGACAATTAGATCCCTGCATTGCATCAAATCGTAATTTAAAGTTATTTATTCATGGAATCTCAGATTATGAAAAATTCAGACATATCAATAAGCATGATATCTTAATAGAACATCTGAAAGATCTTGGTTTCCCAATAAATAAATATTATAAGGTATTAAAAGATTTAGACGAGGCAATTGAATATTTCAATGAGATGAAAAAAACTAGAAATTCTATTCCTTATGAGATTGATGGCCTTGTTTATCGGATAAATAACTTAACTGATTATAAAACCCTAGGCTCTACTTCAAAAGCCCCTAAATGGGCAATTGCATATAAATTTAAAGCGCTGGAAGCACTAACAAGAATACGTGATGTTACTTTCCAAGTTGGGAGAACAGGTACCATAACGCCTGTTGCTGAACTTGATAAAGTAAATATTGGTGGCGTAAGTGTTTCAAGGGCAACACTCCATAATTTTTCAGAAATTAGATCGAAAGATATACATATAAACGATTATGTCTATGTTAAAAGAGCAGGTGATGTAATTCCAGATATTGACAGAGTTGAATTGAAAAAGAGGAATAATGTAAAAAAAATTAGCACACCAAAAAGATGTCCAAGTTGCAACAGCCTATTATCACAGCTTGAAGGACAAATTGCTTTCAGATGCCTAAATGCAAAAAAATGTACTCCTCAGATAGAGCAAACTATAATTCATTTTATCTCACGCAAAGCCATGAATATAGTTGGAATAGGCGATCAAATAATAAAAGAGCTTGTTTCTAAAAAAATAATATCTAGATCTGCTGATTTATTTATCCTTGATAAGGCTAGCTTTGAAAAACTTGATCGTGTAGGGGATAAGTCGATTAATAATTATTTGTCTGCTATAGAGAAATCTAAAACTGTAACATTTGATAAGTTTATTTTTGCACTAGGTATCAAAGAGGTAGGTGAAGCATCATCTAAATCATTAGCAGGGACCTTTAAAAGTATTAATGAATTTTTAAAATGTAATAAAGATAACCTTATCGAGATCAATGATATTGGCCCAATAGTTGCTGACAATATTATTGATTTTATAAAAGACCCTGATAATAAAAAAAATATTACGGACCTCTTAAATTCTGGGATTAATCTTAACTATCCATCACATACAAGTAACTATAAAAAAGTAGTTATAACCGGAAAATTTCTAACACTCTCTAGAGATGAAATTATTAATGATCTTACGAAACTTGGATATCGTGTTTCCAACACTGTATCTAAAAAGACCGAATTTTTAATCTGTGGAGAAAAGCCAGGAAGTAAACAAAAAAAAGCCAATGACCTAGGTATTGAAATTATTTATGAAGATGAGCTTATTAAGCTTCTCGCAAAAGCTCATTGATACCGACTTTACTCAAAGTCTTTGCATCAACTTTTTTTACAATTACTGCGCAGTATAAGTTGCATGTACCGTCTTTTGATGGAAGCGAACCTGAGACTACAACAGAGCCTTCGGGAACTTCACCATATGAAACTGACTTGGTTTCTCTGTCATATATCTTTGTACTTTTTCCTATAAAGACTCCCATAGAAATTACTGAATTTTTTCTTACAATGACGCCTTCTACAACTTCAGACCTTGCTCCTATAAAGCAATTATCTTCAATTATCGTAGGGGAGGCTTGCAAAGGTTCCAGAACACCACCTATACCTACACCACCGGATAAGTGTACATTTTCGCCTATCTGAGCACATGATCCTACAGTTGCCCATGTGTCAACCATTGTCCCTTCACCCACGTATGCACCAATATTTACAAATGATGGCATTAAGACTACATTCTTATCTATAAAGGACCCATGACGCGCTATAGCCTGTGGAACTATTCGAATATTTTTTTCTTTTAGATACTGTTCTGAAGTGTGTAAAAATTTTGAATCAACCTTATCATAAAATTTTGTATAGCCTGTATCAATAGCTTTATTTTGATTTAATCTAAATGATAGTAAAATAGCTTTTTTAGCCCATTCATTTACAGTCCATTGGCCATCTTTATTTTCAGCAACTCTTAATATACCCTGATCTAGAGAAGATATAGTTTCCGATACAGCATTTGATACGTGCTTCTTATTATCATCAGTTATACCACTCTCAAATGCTTCATTAATTATATCTGTGTTATTCATAATGTATCCGGAACCTCGTCAAGTATTTTATTATCTATCTTATTATCTTTTTGTTCTAAAAATGAGATTATATCATAGTATTGTTTAACATTTTCTATATATTGAACTGCTTCCCAGCCTCGTGCATATCCATATTTCATTTGTTTATAAAATTGTTTTTTATTTAACTTTAGTAAATATTCTTTAAACGTATCCCAGTCCTCAATGCTTTTATTATCTAAAATGGAAAGCTTTATAATATCACTTATATGACCAGGACCAAGGTTATAGGCGCCAAGAGTCATGTTGATTTGTGTATCTTCATTAAATTCAGTATATTTTCCTCTTAGTTTTTTTAAGTACCTAGAAGCTCCAATTATACTCTCATCAGGTATTAGCCTATTAACTCCTAGCATATCAGCAGTATTCTTTGTAAGCATCATTAATCCTCTGACCCCTGTTGGTGATATTGCGTCATTATTCCATTTTGATTCCTGATACGAAATTGCAGCAAGTAATTTCCAATCCAAATTATTTTGTGATGCTGCTTTTTTGAACTTATCTTCATATACAGGAAGCTTTGTAACCATATCTGAAATAAATATTCTAGATCCTATAAATATATATGATGATATAGAATTCTTTGAATAATACTTATTATTTAAATTAGCAATTAAAGATGATGTTTCGCTTGATTCTAAAAACTCAAAAAGATTATTTTGTAATGAACCATCATCTACTGAAAATTTCCACAATAGATTAATATTGCCAATTACTTTTTTTATAGATATGTTTGGATAATATTTTTTATAAAATAAGTATGAGCTTCTTGTTATAATTGTATGAGAAATAAGGTTTTTACTCAGATTATAAATTAAGTCATCCAAATCATTGTTTACATAGCTTATTTTATAATTTCTTAAAATAGTATTATCAATTAAACTTTTTTGAAATGTCTCTATAATTTCAATATCATTATCTTCATTATCATAATCATTAGAAACTAACAGTAAATCTTGATTATTGATAACAATGCATTTTTTACAAATATCCTTAGAATAAAATATCTTTAAATCAAACTTGCTGTCATTGAATTTTACTTTTTGTTTATTTAAACTATCTAGGTACTTTATTAACAGTTCATATTGATATCCAGCATTTTCCTCTTTTGTGGGAAGAATTATTTCCGGTAAATTTGCAAGGCTAATAAAAATTATTTCCTTTTTTTTGAATTGTGTAAATGATGTTTGAGTAGTATTTGTGTACAGTAAATAGATCACAGCAAAGAGAGCCATTGCAGCTAAAAATCTAGCAAATAACCTTAACATTACTCTTCGTTATTTTTTGACCGAGTATTTTTTGTATAATTTCTTCTATTATTGGATTTATATTTATTATATTTATAATTTTTATTATAACGTCTATTCTTATTATAATATCTTCTTGGTTTTGTAGACTTCTTTTCTTCTTCCTTACCAAAGAGCATGTTAAATATTCTTCTTGAATATATTCATTTTAGATTTTGATGTGTTTGCAGTAGTTCTTCGCGGTTTAGGCGGCGCGCTCTTTGGCGCAACTGCAGCCATTAGAGCAACCTCTTGATCTTGAATAATCTTTCCATCTACTGCTTTATTATTATTTTTGTTGTGACGCTGATTTTTATTTTTATTTTTCAATTTTTCTTTAAAGTCAGATTCACTTAGACCCTCATTGTCTATTTCATAACCAGAGGCATCTAGTTCTGGATCAGGTACAATTTTAATAGCTACATTATGTCTAGACTCAATATTTTGTATTGTCTCCTTTCTTTTCATTTAACAAAAAAGTTGCCAATCTTACTGGAAGATATACTGTTTGTTTTGTCTTCAGCATTCATTGCTTCTTCTTCTATGATTCTTAGAAGGGATATTGCCAGTAGAAGATAGAGACTTTATTTGTCCTGTTCCGCCACAAGTAGGACAATTTTCATAGTTATTTTGTATTATTGATGATTTTAGTTTTTGTCTAGACAGCTCCATTAGACCGAATTTTGATATTCTAGCAAATTGTATTTTGGCTTTATCCTTTTTCGCATATTCCGCAACCTTTCTCATTACATTTTTTTGAGAATTAATAGACATCATATCAATAAAATCAATGACAATAAGTCCGCCTATGTCCCTAAGCCTGAGTTGAGTTAATATTTCTATTGCAGCTTCAATGTTTGTATTTTGTGCCGTGTCTTCTATATCACTTCCTTTAGTCGCTCTAGCAGAGTTAACATCAATGCTCACCAGATGCTTCTGTTGAATCAATTACTATATTTCCACCAGAGGGCAAGTTAATGTTTCTTTTGTATACAGTTTGTACTTGCCTTTCAATTTTATGCTTACTGAATATTGGCGTCAGGTCTGAGTGATGCTCTGTCTTAACTTTATGATGAGGCATAAAAAGTTTCTTTGCGCCAATAAAATCATCATAAAACTTCTTATCATCAATGAAGACTTCATCTATGGTCTCATCACAATAATCTCTGATGAGCCTAGCCATCATACTGCTTTCTTGATAGATGAGAAACGGAGCAGTTTGCTGTACAGATGTCTCCAAAACTGATTCATATATCTGGATTAAATACTCGATGTCCCATTTAACTGATTCATTTGACGCTTCTAGACTTGATGTTCTGAGTATTACGCTCATTCCTTCAGGAACTTCAAGTGATTCCATAAGTTTTTTTGCCTTCACTCTGTCCTCACCTTCTATTCTCCTGGAAATGCCCCCGGTAGATGGATTCTTTGGAAGTAAAACTAAGTATTTCCCAGCAAGACTTAGATAAGTAGTTAATGCGGCACCTTTATTTCCTCGTTCTTCCTTATCAACTTGTACTATTATTTCTTTTCCAGATTGAAGACAATCACGGGCTGACTTATTTGTATGGGAGAATATTTCAGGGGATATCTCTTTAAATGGCAGAAAACCGTGTCTGGTTCTTCCAAAGTTAATGAATGCGGCTTCTAAGCTTGGTTCAACCCTTGAGATTGTGCCTTTGTATATATTTGATTTGATGTTCCTTGATGGAAAGTCTATATCTAAATCTATCAGCTTGTTGTCTTCTATGACAGCAAGTCTCACCTCTTCCTTCTGAGAGGCATTGAGTAATATTTTTTTCATTATGAATCCTGTTTATCATTATATTTATGTATATATTTCTTTATTTATTGCGCAATTTTTAAGCTATTTTATGCTCGCGCTTCTATCTAATTTATATATGTTCTTTATTATATAAAATGTCTATGTTAATACATTTGAACTTTATAAAACACTAATATAGCAATGATTGATGCTATCATCAATCTAAAATACATAATCAGATGATGAAAAAATCTAATATTTTTGAAATAAATCAAGAACTAAGCGGACAAAGACTTGATAATTTCTTAATTAAAAAGCTAAAAGGTTTACCAAAAAGTCTTATCTATAAACTTGTTAGAAGCGGGCAAGTCAGGGTTAATAAGAAGCGCAGTAAAGTATCATATAGAATTTCTGATAACGATCTTATTAGAATACCACCCCATCTTATTCAAGAAAATGTAATTGCAGATAAAATCTTATTAAATACCAGCGAATATATACATTATGAGAATGAAAATTTTATATTAATTGACAAACCATACGGCATATCAGTCCATTCTGGCACTAATCAAGAATTTGATTTCTTATCTTCATTAAGAAAGGCTCAAAATAATAATGATTTATCATTAGTTCATCGTTTAGACAAAAATACCTCCGGCTGCCTCTTAGTATCAAAAAATTATCAGGTGGCATCTAACTTAGGTAAGGAACTAATGAATAAAAATATTAAAAAAAAATATTATGCTTTATTAACAGGAGTAATAGAGCAGGAAACTATTGAAATCGAATCCAAAATAGAAAAAAATGCTAAGCATAAAAAAATGATTGTGAATGAACAAGATGGAAGAGAAGCATATACTAAGATAACGCTTCTACAAAAATATAAATCTTTTTCATTTGTTGAAATTGAGATTGAAACAGGCAGAACACATCAAATTAGAGTTCATACATCATCAATTGGACATCCGGTAGTAGGAGACAGTAAATACGATATACAAAATAGTAAAATAATTAATAAAGAATTAAATTTGAAAAGGTTATTCTTGCATGCTTACTATTTATCTTTTTACTATGATAAAAAATATGAATTCATATTAGATTTACCTGATGACTTAAAAGAAGTATTATCTATACTAGAGAATGATAATGAATGAAAACGATAAAACATTAAATGATATAGTCTCTACACTTCTAGCTGAAAGGAAACGAGATTATAGAAATAAACTTATTCTTAGGTCATTATTTGTATTAGTTATTATTTTTATTGTCTTTTTTACATCTATGGCAAAAGATATTAATTTTAATAATCCACATGTTGCTATGATTGAAATAAATGGACTAATTTCATCAGAAACTCAATCTAGCGCTGAGAAGATTGTCCCGCTTTTGCATAGAGCAAGTCAAAATATAAATGCATCAGCTATTATTATCAAAATCAACAGTGGAGGCGGAAGTGCAACTCAATCTAAGATTATTTTTGACGAAATTATAAAAATTAAAAACACATCGAGTAAAAAGATTATATCTGTAATAGAGGATGTTGGCGCATCTGGTGGTTATTATATAGCTATGGCAGCCGATCATATTATCGCGTCCGAAACAAGTATAGTTGGTTCTATTGGAGTAAGGTTGGATAGTTACGATGTAAGACGCTTATTTAATAATCTAGGTATCAAGGCAAGAACAATTTATTCTGGAGAAAATAAATTAATATTGGATCCATTTCATGAATTGACCTCTAAACAATATAATCATGTAAAAAGTTTAACAGATGAGATTCATACACAGTTTATCAATGACTTAAAAAGTAGCAGAAAAGATAAAATCAATCCTAATGATACACTTATTTATTCAGGCCTATTTTATACTGGCAATCAAGCTAAAGCTATTGGTTTGGTAGATGACATATCTTCAATTTATAAGCTGAATAATGAAGAATATGAGAATATGAAAATTCAAAAATATAATAGTGAAAATAATTTAATCAATCAGCTTATACAAACATCTTTTCATTATTTGTTTCAAAGTAAAATAAATTATTAATGACTAAAATATATTTTCATCCTGATATTGATTATCAAGGGATAAAAGATATTGAAAATAAATATACTTCTATTGATAAAGATTATTTGATTAATGAAGCATCAGATTACATCTGCAAAATATTAAAGAAATTAGTAAAAAAAACAGATAGCATTCTTTTCATTTGTGGACCTGGTCATAATGGCCTCGATAGTTTATTTACTGCACATAAACTTTTAATGCTGAAATATAATATCTCAATCCTTTTTACAGAAAAAAATATCCATCTTGAATATATCGAAAAATATGACCTAAATAATTTTATTATTCATACCTATGATGTAAGTGATAGTTATACATATATCGTAGATGGTATTTTTGGATATGGGTTAAATAGAAATCTTGATAATAATTTCATAGATCTAATTAAATCAATTAATCAATCATCATCTAAAGTGATATCTGTGGATATACCAAGCGGACTTAACAATGCTACTGGACAATCTATGCCTGTAAGTCTTAGATGTGAGCTTTTAATTTCATTATTAACGATGAAAAGAGGTCTTTTTACTAATCAAGGTAGAGATTCTTGGAAAGAAATAACTTTTTGCAGGCTTATAAATAAAGAGATTGAATCTAAGAACTATTTAGTAACTGCCAATAATAAATTCGGTGATGACTCTAATATTAAATCTAAAGACTATTATCATGAAGAATTGCATTCAACTCACAAAAAATCAAAAGGAATAAGTTGTATTGTCGCAGGAGACAAACCATATCATGGTGCAATGATACTAGCTGCCTCAGCAGCTATTCAAACTGGATTAAAATATCTACAAGTTTATACAGACTCAGAGTATGCCCATACTTTACCAATGATTATGCCTCAAGTCATAGCAAAGCCATTTTCTATATCAGATTTTAAAGATAGCATTGGAACGTTAAAACAGGTACTGATCGGTCCAGGAACCACCGATGTTAAAAAATATGTCGATGTTGCACTGGAGAATATTAATTCATTGAGCTCATTAATTATTGATGCAGGCGCATTGAACTATATTGATAAAAGTAAATCATACTCAGATAAATTAATTATCACACCTCATCCAGGTGAAGCAGCTAGAATATTGAATATCTCGGTACCAGAAGTTCAAGCAGATAGATATAAAACGGCACGTAAGCTATATGATTTATTTAATTGTCTTATAATACTCAAAGGTTCAGGATCAATTATATTTGATGGTAATAGATTTTATACCTGTATGGATGGAAATTATAAAATGGGTACCGCAGGTATGGGTGATACACTCTGTGGAATTTTATTAACGGAAACAGCATTATTTAAAAACAATCTAGATGCTTGTATAAAAAGTGTTGTTTTTCACTCTTATACATCTGATGTTCTGTACCAGGAATTAAAGAATAAGAACATTACACCATCAATCTTATCAAATAAATATAGCGAACTAACACATGCCTAATAAGAATTATCTCATTAAAGATCTTGATGATTATGAATCACTTTTTAAAAACATCAGTCTTTGTAGAAACAAGAGAACAGTGATTTTTTTAAAAGGAGAACTTGGGTCTGGAAAAACAACTTTTGTTCAGAAGTATCTTGCATATGAATATGGATTTACAAATGCCTCTAGCCCAACATTTGGAATAGTTAATACCTATCCAATCAATGAAATAATGATATATCATTATGATTTATACAGAATTACAAAACCCGCTGAGCTCAATGATATTGGGTTATATGATAATTTAGAGAGAAACGCTCTTCATTTTATCGAGTGGCCTGAAATAATTCCAAAACAAATCTCTAGACCGAATATTATAATTAACTTTCAATCACTTTCTAAAGAACGAATAATATCTATCAATATCATATGAATAATATTTTTATCCTCATAGGACCTACTGCTTCTGGGAAATCTGCTTTAGCCATGAAGTTGATAAGTAAGTTTCCTTTTGAAATTATTAATGCAGATTTATATTCTGCATACAAAGGGTTAAACATAGGAACAGCAAAACCCTCAGAAGAAGAGTTAAATAAATATAAGCACCATTTAATTAATATCCTTGAGCCTACAATGCAATATAATGTAGCTCAATATTGTAAAGATGCAAATAAATGTATTAATGAGATATTATCTTCAAATAAAATTCCTTTAATTACCGGTGGAACCATGATGTATGTTTATCAATTATTAAATGGACTTTCTCATGAGTATAATGTTTTAGAAACTGATTCAAAACTCATCAATTCTATACAAAATCAATATAGTAATGAACAAATACTTAAGGCTATTTCTAACATTACACCTGCTTTAACTGAAAAAATTAACATTAACGACTCGTACCGTATAGAAAAACTTTTAGAGCGTCTAATATCAAATGACAATAAAAAAAATAATTTTAAAGGTTTGTATGAAGGAAAAAATCTAAAAATTAATATTATCTTTATTACTATCGATAATAGAGAATTTTTGAGGGAGAGTATAAAGAAAAGAACTTCCGATATGTTACAAGATGGACTGGTTGAGGAAGTTAAAAATCTATTGAGCAAATTTAATTTAAATAATAAGAATCAATGTATGAAAGCAATAGGTTACAAGGAAACTATACAGTTCCTTAATAAAGACATTTCTCTTGAGATGCTAAATTCGTCAATAACAATTGCAACTCAACAGCTTGCTAAACGGCAAGTAACTTGGATGAATAAATTCAAAATCGACTATCGTTTTTCATATCCTGAGAATAATTACCACAGTCTTTTTGATTATATTAAAAAAATATTAAATTAAACTAATATAAAATTGATGAGCTGATATCTATGGTATATTATCTAACTGGAGATAATTTATATGGCATGGAACGAACCTGGTAATAAAGACCCTTGGGGCAGAAACAAGAATAACTCTAGTTTAGATGGAGTTATCAAAGATTTTAAAAAAACAATAGACGATTTATTGGGCGGTAAAGGAAGTTCCACTCCACCTTCCTCTCAAAAAAGTGCAGGATTTTTATCTGTAATAATTCTAGTAATTTACCTTTTATCTGGAATCTACATCGTAAACGACGGAGAAAGAGGTGTCGTTCTTCAGTTTGGTGGCTTTAATGAGATAACTATGCCAGGGCCTCATTGGTATCCAAGATTCATACAGGCTGTTGAAATTGTAGATGTAAGTAATCTAAGATCTGTTCAACAAAAAGCTGTGATGCTTACAGAGGATGAGAATATCGTAAGTATCAGTTTTGCAATTCAGTATGACATAAAAGATGCTAGTGACTTCATATTTAATCTACGTGAACCAGATATTACTGTCTCACAAGCTGGGGAGAGTGCTATTAGGGAAGTAATGGGTCAAAACACAATGGATTATATTATTACCGAAGGTAGAACCGGAGTAGCTGCAGATACAAAAAAATTACTTCAAAGCGTTCTTGATAGCTATGGAGCTGGTGTAAATATTCAAACACTTAATATTTTGGAGGCGCAGCCACCCGAGCAAGTTCAGGATGCGTTTTCTGATGCAATTAAAGCAAGAGAAGATGAGCAAAGATATATCAATGAAGCTGAAGCATATAGAAATGAAATTATCCCACTTGCAAGAGGTGAGGCAAAACAAATGTTGGAGCAAGCTATAGCATATAGAGTTAAATTGATAAATGCAGCACAAGGTGAGGCATCTAGGTTTACTCAGTTATATAATGAATATAAAAAAGCCCCTGATGTTACAAAAGAAAGGTTATATATTGAGGCGGTTCAATCAGTTTTATCTAATAGCAGTAAAGTGATGATTGATATTGAAGGCGGCAATAACTTAATGTATCTCCCATTGGATCAACTTATAAATAATAATAAGCAGCCTAAAAGTAATAATGAAATGCAAGAATCAGATAATGAAACCAGCATAATGGATCGCATCAATGCAAATAAAAATAATTTTAATCTAAGAAAAAGAGATTTATATAATGAATAATAGAAACTTACTTACAGGATTAATAGCTTTAGTATTACTTGCAATATCTGCAACATTCATAGTTGATGAAAGGGAAGTTGTTATAAAATTCAGATTAGGCGAAATCGTAACTACCTATAATGAGCCTGGCTTGTACTTCATGATTCCTTTCTTGAATAATGTAAAAAAATATGATTCTAGGCTTTTAACAATGGATTCTAAACCTGAACAGTTTCTTACAAGTGAAAAGAAAAACGTTATAGTTGATTCATTTGTTAAGTGGAGAATATCTGATCCTAGAAACTTTTACAGATCATCCAAGGGTGATGAGAGAATCGGGGTCAATCGTTTATCGCAAATAGTTAATGATTTAACAAAAAGTGAGTTTAGTAAACGAACAGTTAATGACGTGGTATCTGGTGATCGAGTAGAAATAATGGCTAAAGTTACAAAAGAAGCTAACCAATTATCTCAAACATTAGGTATTACTGTGGTTGATGTAAGGCTTAAAAAAGTTGATTTACCAAGCGAGGTTAGTAATTCTGTATATGCTCGTATGGTAAAAGAAAGAGCAACCGTGGCTAAATCATTTAGATCTAAAGGTAAAGAAGAAGCCAAGGGGATTACTTCTCTTGCAGAGCGAGAGTCCGAAACAATTTTAGCTGAAGCTTATAGAGAGTCTCAAGAAATAAAAGGGGAAGGTGATGCCCAATCTACACAAATCTACGCTGATGCATTTTCTGCTAGTCCTGATTTTTACTCATTTTATAGAAGTTTAGAGGCATATAAATCAACATTTAATGATAAAGGCAATATGATACTCCTAAAACCAGATTCTGATTTCTTTAAATATTTTAATGATACTGACGGTGTTACGAAATAACAACTTTAGAAATAGTAGCAATAGTTTTTGCATTTATTTTAATAATTGAAGGCATTATTCCACTTATATACCCAAATAAGTTCAAAAATTTACTTTCCTCTATAATAGATATGGATGATAAATCATTGAGAATGATTGGTCTTGGATGTATTATCTTTGGGTTGACTATATATTATTTGGTGTTGTAGACATGAACTTACAAAAATTTCTTATACCTGACGGAATTGAATATTACACAGGTAATGAAGCCCTTTTATTTCAAAATCTAAAAACTTCAGTATTGAAAATATTCAATAAGTATAAATATGAATTTGTAGTGACTCCGGTAATAGATTCTATAAATAATCTTAATAATCTTAATGGCGATAATTTGAAAAATTATACGATATCACTTTCTGATAGAAAAGAATTAGGTATAAGGGCTGATATTACTCCACAAATATCAAGATTAGATTATCAGTCATATAAAAAAAATAAATCAAATAAATTTTCTTACATGGGTGATATTTACAGAGAATCAGAGTCATCATTTGATCGAAATAATCCTTTTCAAGTAGGCGCTGAATACTTCGGATACATATCTGACGATATTGATATTAGTTTATTGAAAATGTGTTATGAAATCATAACCTTATCAAAAACTAAAAGAGTAATAGTTGAATTAAATGATTCATTCTTTATCAATACATACATGAATAGCCTTATGCTTAATGATGTTGAACAAAAGCAACTTATGGATTTAATAAGCCTCAAGTCTGTTGATGAAATAAATCAATATTATAAGTCTAAAAAACTTTCTAGCAGAAAACTATATGAATTATGTGATTTATTAAAGCTAGATGGCTCAACAAATATCATAAAAAAAATTCAAGAGTTTTCAAAAAAATATAATTACAAATCTCAACAGAATATTAAAAGTCTAAAATCAATCACTAAAAAGATTGAAAACCTCAAAAGTACAGAAGTAATTATAGATTTATGCTCTCTTAATTCAATGGATTATGAGACAAGCTTTAATTATACTTTCTATGTAGAAAAGCTAAGAAAACCAATTGCTTTTGGGGGGCGTTATGAATCATACCTACTTAAAGATGGAACTATGAGGAATGCAACTGGCTTTAGTATAGATTTAAAAGATGTAGTAACAATATATGAAAAATAATATTTTCTTAATAGGAACTCATTGGGGTGATGAAGGAAAAGGTAAAGTTGTAGATGTACTATCAGAGAATGCAAAAGCCTGTATTAGGTTTCAAGGGGGACACAATGCTGGCCATACTCTTGTCATAAATAATAAAAAATTTATTCTTCACCTGATACCTTCTGGAATACTTCGTGACAATGTAAAATCTGTTATTGGAAATGGAGTTGTAGTATCTCTTGATGCGTTAATTACTGAAATTAACGAACTTGAAGAAAATGGAATTTCATTATCTAATAAACTTTTTATTAGCGAGAACTGTCATCTTATATTGCCGACTCATATTGCACTAGATCAGGCTAGAGAGAGAAAGCTTGGTAAAAAATCAATAGGCACAACAGGTAGAGGGATTGGTCCAAGCTATGAAGATAAAATTTCTAGAAAAGGCATTAGATTACTTGATCTAAAAAATGAAACTATTTTTCTAAAAAAACTGGATAGTTTGATGGAGTACCATAATTTTATTTTAGAAAAATATTTTAAAACTGAATGTATAGATACTAATTCAGTGGCTAGAGAATTATTAGAAAAATATCATAAAATATCAAGATACATAATTGATACAGATGAGTATATAAATGATTTGTGTGAACAAGGTGGAGTTGTTTTTGAAGGGGCTCAAGGTACTATGCTTGACGTAGATCATGGAACCTTTCCTTATGTAACTTCATCTAATACGACACTGTCTGGAGTTGTATCTGGGACTGGTGCCAATATGTCCCTTATTAAGTACGGTCTTGGTATCACAAAAGCTTACTCAACAAGAGTAGGTCATGGTCCTTTCCCATCAGAACTACATAATGATATCGGTCAGAAGATAGGAAAAATAGGTGGAGAAATAGGAGCTACTACAGGACGTACAAGAAGATGTGGTTGGCTTGATTTAAAAGTATTGAAAAAATCTATTCGTCTTAATAATTTATCAGGCATAGCATTAACAAAAATTGATGTATTAGACAATTTTGATGAAATCTCTGTTTGTGTTGATTATGGATCTATAAATTATGAAACTTTTGAAGTTGAAAATTTAAAGTTTATAAAACTTCCTGGATGGAATGAATGCACTGTTGGTATTACAAAATATGATGATCTTCCAAAAAATGCTAAGGCATATATTGAAACTATAGAAAATTTAGCAGATACGTCTATTGATATCATATCAACAGGACCTGCAAGAAATGAAATTATACAAAAAATAAATATATTTGATGCCTGATATTATAACAAGATATATTTATGGTATTCATGCTATATCAAATATTATAAATTCAGACGAGAAAAGAATAAAGAGAATCTATTTTAAAAAAGATGCAACAAGTAAAAATTTATTATTGCTATATCAAAAAGCTATAAACTCGAGTTTATATACTGAAGAAGTCTCAGTTGATAAATTAACATTGTTGTGCGAGACGTCAAAACATCAAGGGGTTGTATGTGAACTAGAAGATGTAAATTTATCAGTATTTAATTTAGATAACTTTCTTAATATAAATAATAAGCCATTTATTTTAATTTTAGATCAAATTAAAGATCCAGGGAATTTGGGAGCATGCATTAGAACTGCTAATGCGGTCGGCTGTGATTTAATAATTAAAAGAAAATCAAACTCAGCACCTATCTCACCTGCAGTCCACAAGGCATCATGTGGCGGTACATCAGGCTTGTATATTTATGAATCAAATGATTTAAATGGAATTGTCAAAAAATTAAAACAAAATAATATCAAAATACTTGGAACAGACCATAAAGCTCACACAGATTACCGTGAAATACAATTATTAGAGGATGAGGGTGTATGCGTTATTATGGGCTCTGAAGATGTAGGGATTTCGAAATCTTTAAAGGCTTCATGTAATGATTTATTTTCAATACCTATATCAGGCTCGGTAGACTGTCTCAATATTTCAGTTGCTTGTGGTATTGTATTGTATGAAGTTGCAAAATATAGATAAATAATGCAGTCAATATTTGAAAAAACTAACTTAGTGCTGTAGTATCTCCCTAGGTAAAATTATGAAAAATTATGAACTAGTACTAATGTTTTCGGTCGGCGAAGATACCCTGACGAATCAGACAATCGATAAATATAAGTCGGTAATTACTGAAAATAAAGGTACTATCGACAGATATGAAGATTGGGGCTCTCTAAAGATGTCTTATGACATTAATAACGAGAATAAGGCTAGATATATATTAATAAATTTCAAAGCAGATAATACTATAATTAAACAATTGAATGAGCTAATTAAATTCAATGATCATATACTTAGACACTTAATAATTAGTACAAAAGATGCTCATACGGAGCCGTCATTCATGAATAAAGAACAATTAAAATCAGCATAAAATTTATGGATAAAAGTAAAAATATAATTGACTACAAAAACTTAGGGTATATTAAAAAGTATATATCTGAAGCTGGAAAACTCATTCCTTGTAGAGTTTCAGGTTTAAATGCTAGCGAGCAAAGAAAAATGAATAAAGCTGTCAAAATAGCAAGATTTCTAGCATTGATTCCATATTGCGATAATCACAAAAGACAATGAAGTTAGTTTTACTTAAAGATGTCAAGCATTTAGGTAAAGTTGGCGAAGAAATCAATGTTAAAGCTGGTTACGCTAGAAATTATTTGTTACCTACTCAATCAGCGCTAACACCTACTAGTGAAAATTTAGAAACTATCAGCAAAATGAAGGATGAACTTATCAAAAAAGAACAGGAAATAAAAGAAATTGCTATGTCATTTAAAGAAAAACTAAATGGTTACAATCAGTTGCACAAAGTTAAAATAAAAGAAGACAGCAATGAATTATTTGGGTCTATTACGTTACAAAATATCATTGATAAAATGAAAGAAGACGGTCACGTAATTGAAAAGAAACAAATTAATTTACCTAATGGTGCTATAAAAGAGCTTGGAACTTATCGTGCTAATATTTCGCTTCATCCAGAAGTAGCATGTGATATTGAAATAATTGCCGAAAAATCTGAAGATACTGAAGAAACTGCCTAAGTCAAGATTCTAAATCTATTATTTATCAGCTAATATACTGATAATGAGCTCTCTTCCAAAAACACCGATATCAATAGAATCTGAAAAAGCACTATTAGGATCTTTAATTATTGATTCTGAATCTTGGGAGAAAATATCAAATATTATTACTCCTGCAGACTTTTATGATACAAAAAATCGTGATGTCTTTTCTGAAATCTACGACCTTCAAATAAATGACCAACCTTTAGATATATTAATTCTTGAAGAAAGTCTTAAATCGAGAGATAAGTTATTAAAAATTGGCG